>CAVGJZ010000013.1:0-59171 GCA_963629785.1 Oscillibacter sp. MSJ-31
CGCGTATCGTTGATATTTTGGTTAGCCTTGCCACGGACTTTATCGGATGAGCCGATGTTCTATCTCTTTCGAATCCTTACTGAAACCGATGGACTTTATAACCTTCTGCTTGCTGCTCCTTGTCTTTACCACAATCTGGACGCTGACTGAGCCAGACTTGTTGGGCTTCTTGCGTACAAACATGGGGCAAAGTTAGCTCGGGACACCCAAAATCGCAACTTTTTAAAAGTTTTTCTGCTGAATATCAGCTATTTCCGAATCTCAAGCAAGTTGAGTGGCGAAAACAGGAGGTGCTTCGCCTACGGACGGATTTCGGACGGTATAGCCTCATTTTGAGGTAAAACGAAGGAAAGCAGTAATTGATTATCAGTAAGTTATGAAAGAAGGCAGAGCGGTACAAAATCCCTCTCTCTCCGCAGAAGAGCCCTGTAAATCGTAGATTTGCAGGGCTTTTTCTTTTTTACGCCTTAAGTAGTCCCCCGAAATAGTCCTCCCCTTTGCACAATATTGTTCTTATGATGGAGAGTCAATAAATATTTACTTCGGATAATAGTGTGCATAGTTGTCGAAAGGTTCGGTCACAACCTCGCTGCTTTGCTCCGTATAGACATGGCCGTAGGGGTCTACGGCCTTGACGGTGATGTGCGCACCGGAATTCCTCGGCTCGTAATAGTAGAGATGGTTCATAATGAGATAGCGGTTCTCCTTGTTCACGAACCTGAAAGGCATTGCCTTGATGTATTTGTGGTGGTAGCCGGCGGCAAAGGCGTCCTGTCCCTGGTGGTCGATACGGTGCATTGGGGTTTCCACCCCGTCCTCTATGGCGTAGACCCTCCAGCGGCTGTCGGCATTGAACACGTTTGCCACCAATACGCCCTTGCCATGGGGCAATGACCAGTCCTTGCCATACGATTCGCCGTTGTATTCGCTGTCCGCCATGAAGAGTGTCATCTGCTTGCTCTCCTTCCAAAAAGTGCCCTTGTAATAACAGTCAGTAAGGTGCGTGCCGTCGAAGGTATAGACATAGTATCCGTTCGGGGTTCCGCATATATTGATGTTCGACTGCCATATATTGCCGCACGCTGCGGCGTGGCAATGCTCCATAACGTGTTTGCCCTCGAATTCAATCTCGTGGTTGATGGCAAAATGCGTATGTCCGCAAAAGAGTTCGTAGCCACCTTGGAACTGTTCCAGCAAGGCGAGGAGCGTGGACAGTCGGGAGGAGGCATAGTGCCCGCGTTCGTTCTCCATGCCGAGAGACACGGCTTTGCCGAAAGGCGAAGTGCCGAAGGTAAAGGGGATATGATAGCAGAGCACCACTTTCTTGTCCTTGGGAGTGAGGGCAAGGTCCTGCTCAAGCCATTTCACCTGCGAACGATGCAGTTCGCCCGGCGAATAGTACACCGCCTGTTTGATAAAGAAGCAGTTGTTGATACACACATAATGCACATCGCCGCGGTCAAACGAATAGTCGGTGGGGCCGAAACTTTCTTCCCACTTGCGCTTGTAGAGAGCCTTGCCGTCCTGGTCGTGGTTTCCTATTACCGAAAAGAGACGCATCTCCGTAGAGCCGAGAGCCTCGCGTATCTGTTTCTCAAGCTCCGCGTCGTAACCGCCATAATACTGCACGTCATCGCCCATACTGAGGCCGTAGACGGGTGTCCCTTCGGGCAAGTCGCGTATGGTATTCCTTATATCCGCCATTGTCTGCGACGTGAACCTCTGCAGGTCGCTCTCTTCTATAGGATTGTCTTCTGGCGATGTATAGAAAGGGTTGATGGTAGTAGTCACTTGCGGGTCGCCTATCACAATCATGCGGTAACTCATCTCCTTGCCGCCGGGCAAACGGGTAAGGGTGAAGTCATACGTCTTCTTGCCAGCCTCGACGGACTGGTAAAAGAGTGCCGTGCGGCAGCTCTCCGAATGGACAGGCACCTCGCAGTAGGCCGGCACGCTGTAATATATGAACCGCGCGAGACTGTCGCGCCTGAAGCTGTATCGCCCGGAGGCATCGGTCTTCACGCAGGTGTATCCGTCGCTCACTATGACATCGCCCACGGGCCGACCCTCTTCGTCGCGCAATACGCCGTCCACGGTATAGTCGGTTTTTGCTGGGGCAGCGTTTTTGTTTTCCGTCTTTTCCTTGGGCGCGGTTTTCCGCTGCTGTTTTTTTTGCGCCGTCTTTCCGCCGGCATTGTCCACCTGCGGAATTTGCTGCGACTCATCCTTGTCCTGTGTAGCCATAACGAAGCCCGCCCCTGCCAAAAGGCAGAACAGCAAGGCCATGACAATGTAAATCCTTTGTCTTTTCATCCCTCTTTTACAATCCTTTCCTCGTTTGCCAATCTATCCCTGCGGATATACGGCGCAAAGTTACAGCAAAAACATGAAAGGCGATAGTTTTTCAGCCCAAAAACAATATTTCATGTCAATGTGTAAACACAAGACGAATATCAGGAAAGAATATGAACGGATATAAAGCAAACACAGCAACATTTGTTTCGATTTCATTTTTTCAGTTTCTATTTTTCAGTTCCATTTGCCGATAGAAAAACAAATACATATCTTTGCACCGGCTTCACGTTCCGTCGGGAGCGGAGAGCAAGCGCAAGCAATACTGAAAGTTATTAACCGGATTAACAAACACAAAACAACCAGGACATTATGCAGATACTAAAGGTAATGGCGGTGCTTTTCATAATAGTGGCTGTAGGATACGCCGCCCGCAAGCTGAAATACATGGACGACACGTTTGACAAGAAACTGTCGTGTATCGTGCTCGACATAACGATGCCGCTGCTGGTATTGTCGTCTGCCATGGGGCACGACGTGCCCGACCGCACCTTCATCCTTCCGCTCATCGGCGTGGGCACGCTGACCTACATTCTCCTGTTCGTTTTCGGATTTCTCGTGCCGCGGCTGATTTCAAAGGACAGCGACGAGCAGGGCATGATAGGCTTCACGCTGATGTTCGCCAACGTGAGCTTCATGGGCTACTACATCATCCAGTCGATGTACGGCGACAAGGGGCTGTTCTATTCCGCCCTGCTCAACGTGCCGTATTTCTTCTTCATTTTCACCATTGGCGTGATGCTCATCAAGGGGAAATGCAGCCTCAGGCAGTTCGACTTCCGTGTCCTCTACAGTCCCGTACTGATAGCCGCCTACATAGCCGCCGTGCTCGTGGCGCTGGACGTTAAGACACCCGACATGATAGCACGCCCTGTAGGCATGATTGGCGGCATCACCATCCCTGCGGCACTGTTGCTCATAGGGTCGAGTATGGCGAAAATCCCCGTCAAGGACATCATCGGCAGCAAGAAAGCCTACGCCGCCACGGCGGTACGTCTGATAGTGGTGCCGGCTTTCCTGTACTGCGTGTTCCGCCTGCTTGGCGTACACCCTCTGATAAACGAGATAAACACGGTGCTGCTCGCCACGCCGGCAGCCAGCGTGGGCACGATATTCTGTCTGAAATACGACCGCGACCCGACGCTCGTCACCGCCATCACCTTTCTGTCGATACTCGGCTGCGCCATCACAATCCCCCTGCTCGACTGGATATTCCTGGGTTAGTGGCGGCGGATTACTTTAGGGTGGCAGCCTCCTGCTTTCTGTTCCAGCTGACAATGGTGAGGTTCTGTCCGAACATGAACTTGTAGTCCACCTCATCGCTGAAACGGAACAGTATGTTCAGCCCCACCCGGCGCTTTTCCTCACCGAGAAGTGCGGGGTTGAAGGGGCGGCCCTTGTCCTTGAGCGAGGCGTGTATCTTGTCGTCGTCCAAGCTCACCAGCACGTCGAAATACTTTCCCGCACCGTCTTCCCCGGCGTGGTCGGCTACATTCAGCTCCAATTCCTCCACGCAATGCAACACGCTGTCGCCAAGTTCCGAGGGGATGTCCGCCGTATGCAGCGCCTGCCTCAGGTTGGCCACCGACTGCGCCACGCTGCCGCGGTCCACTCCCACCGACTCGTCGTATATTATGCTGGCGTGGTTCTTGGGAATCAGCGTAAGCGGATGCAGCCGTCCCTTCTCCTTCATGCAGACCAGTGCGCTGGCGCAGACGACGACAAGCAGCAGCAACACGCCCCCCACAGGGAATGAGTACCAGAAATTGTCGTCGCCCATGACAGACGGAACGACAAGCATACTCGGTATGAGTGTCAGCGGGAACGCCAGCACTATGACGGGCGACAGCAGCAGCCGGCCCAGAATCTGGTACACATTGGCGACCAGCAGGGCGAGGAGTATCGTGGGCAGCATCCACACGAATTTCTGCAGGCTCCCGTTGGTGTAGACCCGCAGTTCGGGGGAATCCGCACCGAAAAGTCCGGAAATGAGCGACGGGCATACTGTAGCCACGACCGCCACGGCAATGACCGCCGCCTCAAGCATCACGATGCTGCGGTTCACGAGGAAGTTAAGCCCCTTCATGTCGTTCTGCCCGAACATGAAACAGCCGATCGACATAAGTGCCGTGCCTACACCGTTGGATACCATCATGCCGATGGACAGCAGGTTCATGCACACCGACAGGGCGAACATTCCGCTCACGCCCTGCTTCTCCTGCGTGATGCTGTTGAGGAGCATGAACATCACCGCCAGCGCCATGTTGCCCACGATAAGCGAGGTGCCGTATTTCATGTTGTCGGCAAGGGCGCGCCACGACGATCCCGTCACGGGGCGCACCGCGTATGAGCTGCGCGGAGAGAAGATGAAGCGCGAGAGCAAAGCCACGTTCAGGGCGGTGGCGAGCATGGTGGCTACGGCGGAACCCGTTATGCCCCAGTGGAAGAAATACACGAAGATGAAGTCGAGCACGATATTTGTCGTCACGTTCACGCAGACCGCCTTGGTGACGAGTTCGGGATGCCCGTCAACCTCCACCATCTGACTGGCGAGGGAACTGAGCATGGTGACGACAGCGAAGCCGGACATCACGGTCATGTAGGGGCGGAAGAATTCCTTCAGTGCCTCCTCGCTGCAGATGAGGTCGGTTATCGCGTCGCGGAAGAGGAAAGACAGCAGTCCGAAACACACTCCCGCCACCACGACGGAGACGACGGCGGTGGATATCGCGCGGTTGGCGTCTTCCATCCTCCTCTGCCCCATCAGCCGCGCGGCGAGGATGGTAGCCCCGATGCCGAGCAGTGCCCCCAGCGACACTATCACGAGCGAGATAGGAGTGAACAGGCTCGTGGCAGACAGGGCGTTGGGATTGACGAAATGGCTCACTATGATACCGTCGGCGGTGACGTTGAGCTGACTGGCACACATGGTGAGGATTGAGGCGAAGAGGCAGTTGTTCATCGCCTTGCCCGTGAGGTATGAGTTTCTTTTTGACATATTTATTATGTGTCTTTTTATTGGGAATGTCCCTATTATCACACTTCTTTATTTCCTTTCTCCTCACCAAACGCCTTTATCTCGTCAGCAAGAACTTTTTGCAATTTGTCTTTCGGCACTATCAGCTGATAGTCTGCCACTCCGATAGGCTTGCCCATGTCTTCGAGGGCAAGTTCCACCTCTACACGGTCTTTTTCCGCACAGAGTATTATGCCAATAGAGCGGTTCTCGCCTTTGCCTCGTTCGAGGCGGTCGAGCAGTGACAGGTAGTAATTCATCTTGCCTGCATACTCCGGTTTGAATGCGCCAATCTTCAAGTCTACTGCAACAAGACAGCGTAGTCCCCGATGGAAAAACAGCATGTCCACCTTACTTTCCTTACCATTGTATTCCAGCACATGCTGGTTGCCTATGAATGTGAAGCCATTGCCGAGTTCCATAAGGAAACGTGTAATGGCTTTTACAAGACGGCCTTCAAGTTCAAGCTCCAAGATAGGGCTTGTCACTCCCAAGAAGCCGAGGTTATAGCTGCTACAGAACACCTCGTTAGCATACTGCGCTTGTTCGGCAGGAAGAGTGCGGTCGAAATTGTTGTCTACCCTTGCCAATGCCTGCGTCTCGTACATATTAAGTTTGACAGCATTGAGTAGCAGGTCGCGATTCCAACCTTTTTCCACCGCCTTTGCGGCATAATAAAGGGTTGCGTCATCGTCTAATCCTTTACTCAAAAGCAACATATTATGCGACCACGGCAAAAGTGCAACGCAACGTTGCACTTTCTCATCATGCCCGGCATAACGCTCATAGAACTTTTTCATATACCATAGATTTCGTGGTGAAACACCCATCTTGGGATAGCGTTCTTTCAGGTCTGCCGACAATCTTCTTACTACGCTATTACCATAACCACTTTCTATTTTGCGCTCATGAAGCATTTGGCCAATCTCCCAATAGGCAGTAGACACACAGCCATTGACGTGTCTGGCTATTTCTATCCGTGCATTTTCAATTACTGCGACAGCATGCCGCAGTATCTCGGCATAATCACCACTCCCTACTGAAGGTCTGTTGTCTTTATTGTCTGTTGTCATTTTATCAGTCTATATTATCATCCCAGATATGGACAGTCACTTCCACTTCAAGCTATCGTCCAATGCCGCATAGCAGCGACAATGTTCTACAGAGCGCAAAACTACATATTTTTCACTATCCTCACAATTTTTCGGGCAAAAGTTTGGTGGCGGCAAAACGGGGCAAGTATCAAAACGACTTGCAGACCTTACTGGAAACAGCACAGAAAACGCACCCCCATTCAACGAGAAGGCGTGCTTTGCCAACCTTATGCCCCTTGCCATAAGGTCGTATGCCTCTTGGCGTGAGACCGTATGCCTCTTGCCATAAGACCTCACACCAAGAGATGTAAGGCTGGCAAAGCAGCGGTTTACGTCATGCAGGATGTGCCTTTAGCGGAAGAAACACAACCCCACCTAAACATTAGGCGTATAGAATATCCTCTGAACAAATCTGCCGATTACAGAAAGTTTTATTGTTATTTAACAGTTTCACAACATGGGGGGGGTAATAAAATCTATACCTTTGCATTTAATGACGGTAAAAAGAAAAAGCCGCAATCATACTAACTTATTTTTTGATCGTCACCTAAGCACGCAACGTAAGAATCAGTACACGCATTTAGCGGTTATTATACATATAAAGTGATGAAGATATTAGGTTTTTTGAGAATGCTCTCCGCCGCGCTGTTGCTTGGCGTTATGCCGCTGGCGGCACAGGCGCAGGGAGCCAGGTCGCCGTTGAAGCATACGGCGCGCACCACGATTGTGGAGGGACTTGCAGACTTGACCGGCGCAGTGCCCGACACTTCGCTGTGTACCTCGGGTCGCCCCAAGCTGGGCAGCAAAGAAGGAATAGGAAAGAAGATATTCATGCTCTACAACGTGGGCACCAAACAGTTCTTCTCGCAGGGCGGCACCTACGGCACACACGCCACACTGAGCAAAGTGCCCTACCTGCTGTGGCTGGAGTGCGACAGCACAGACAAGGCGGACATCAAATACTACATCGCGACGAATGCGGAGGGGTCAGAATCCAACTATTACCTCGGAACTAAAGGCGACCCCCACTCCGAATACGCCGACGTGTTCTTGGTGAACGCACGCACAGCAGACATATCAAGAATATATTTCGAAAAGGTTGAAAACGACGACAACCAGAACATTTACAACATACAGGTCGGGAAAAACGGATGGCAGCACATTGTGGCGCTGCCCAACGGCAACACCGTAAACAGCGAGCACCGCGCATACGACAAGATTGGCTACAGATGGCTGACCGACGATGACGCGAAAAACTATCCCACAAACGCCCAATGGAAACTTATTTCCCTCGGCGAATACTACGACCTGTTCGAACAGGAACCGGCATCAATCACATCCCCGGTGGACGCTACCTTCAGACTGAAAGACAACGAGTTCCGCATCTTCTCTTCGGAAACGGACGACTGGCAGACAACGGGCGAAGTGGCAAGCGTTATCCGCTTCGGCGACGAGACGATGTACCGCTTACATTCCTCGCAGGGCGGCTCATCAACGAGCTGGACGGGAGTGACCGACACCCACCAGCGTGCCTACGGACGGCTTACCTACGCTTCTGCAAAGGGCAAGCGCGGATACACGGTTTATCAGGACATAGAAGTGAGATTCCCCGGATGGTATCTGCTGCGCTGCAACGGCATGTCATCGCAGAACAGCATCTCCGGCGAGAGTTCGCCGCTGGCACACCTCTTTATCAGTCTGGTGGAAGACGGCACCGCCAGCACCACACACACCTCCGCGGTATCGTTCCGCAGCGTGAGCCAGACCTACGTGGACTCGCTGAAAGCCACCAACGACGGCTGCGGCATCGGCGTGGCGTTTGACGACGGCACATGGGAGAAGCAGACACAAATCTGTGTGGAAGAGGTAAACGGCCAAACCATCTCGAAAGATAATCCCGCCATATTGCGCATAGGATGGAGAGTGGACGAGGGAACGACCGCCGTCGGCGAGGACGAGATAACGGCGGTGGACGCCTTCGAGTTCCTCTACGCCGGGGAGCGGCGCAAGCCGGAGCTTATCCTCAACGAGGACGAGACGGACATGAAATACATCATGATGGCAGCGGATGCCTACACCAACAATGTGCTGCACCTGAAGCGCACGCTGAACCCCGACATGTGGAACACCATCATCCTGCCCGTGTCGCTAAACAAGCAGCAGGTGCTCAACGCCTTCGGCGCTGACGTAAAGCTTGCCAAACTCACGGGCATCAACACCACTGCCCTAATCTTCCACACCGCGGAGGCGGAAAGCGACGACGACGTGATGCTCGAGGCGTTCACACCTTATATTATAAAGCCCTCCAACACCAGCATGGAGTCGGAGGCCTACACCGTGGACCGCTTCTACACCACCGACACGCAGGACAAATGGCTGTCTACGGACTACGGCGAAACAACCACCGAAGACGACCGCCTGCAGAAGACCGTCGCCGCCAACCACTACGTGATACCCTTGGTATCAATCAGCAGGGACAGCCTGAAGACCAAGCTGAAGGACTACAACACGACGACGGGCGAGTCTACATGGGAACTCAACGCCAACAACGTCATATCACAGACCGGAGGTCCCGGCACCGTCACCTGCACGGGAACGTTCGCCAAGACCTTCGGCGCCGGCACTGACGGCACAAACGAGATTATCAGCGGGCGCGACGACCTCAACGGGGCGTTCTTCATGTATAAGGGCAAGCTCATCCAGGTGCCGGAGGGCAATATGGACAGCGACGAGAGATACCAGTACGGCATCAAGGGTTTCCGTTGCTGGTTCCGTGTGTCCAGCGACGAATCGTCGGCAAAGAACGCCATGCAGGTTGTCATCGACGGCATAGTGGACCAGACGACACGCATCAGCGAAACGGCGGCCGACAGCAAAGCGACTGTCTACCGCACCATAGACGGAGTGTATAACCTCAACGGACAGAAGGTGCGCATGGGGTCAAGCACCGAAGGTCTCTCCAAGGGCATATACATCATCGGAGGAAGAAAAACCGTAGTGGAATAAAATGCAGGCGCAATACGGCTTGCGCCGACACGGAACAGTATGATTAAAGGGCGGCAATTTCTTGCCGCCCTTTTTATTTCGCCTCCTTAGCGAGGCTGTCGATGAATTCGTCGATAAGTGCTTTGGTGACGTGCTGCATCACCACAATGTGGGCCACTTTCTTGCCGTCCACGTTGCCGCAGGCAAGGGTGTAGCGGTGTACTATCTCGTCGGACGGACACTTGAAGATGATGGTATTGCTGTGCTTGCTGTTCCTGCAGGGCCACCCCAGCGCCTCGAATTTAGACTTCAGGTATTCCGTGTTCTCAAGCAGGCGCGCCGCCTGTTCCGTCCACCCCTTGTCGCCCACCGTCTGAATGAGCCACCACAGCTTCAGTGCGTCGACACCAGACCGCGAGCAGTTGATCATGCGCATATTGGCGTTGAGATACGGCACGTCGTATGACACCTGCCCGTCGTACACCTTGCGCGTGGTGATGAAAAGTCCGCACGGATTATCCACGCCGAAAAACTTGTGTCCGCTGATGCTTATCGAGTCGAAATGCATCTCGCGGCGGTTCACGAGGTTGCGGAAATGCGTGAAGGGCAGGTATCCGCCGAAGAGCGCGGCATCCACATGGCGGTAGACCTCCATTCCGGCGTGGCGTTCCAGCACCTTGTTGAGTTCCTGCTGGTTGTCTACAGCCCCCTTGAGGGTAGACCCCACGGCATAAATCATCAGACACGGGCGCGAGTCGTCGATTACCCTCTCCAGAGCCTCGGGAATCATGCGTCCAAAGCTGTCGGTCTCCACAAGGCGTATGTCGAGGTGCTGCATGCTGCAGATACGGTAGTTGCTGTAGTGCGCCTCGTCGGAAACGTAGATTACAGGCATCTTGCCCGTCTTGGCGAGCAGGCAGTTGATACCGAAATAGATACCGTGGCTGTTGCCGTCGGTGCCGCTCATGGTGACAAGCCCCCAGGTGTCGTCCCTGTCAAAGCCGTATTTCGGTGCGAAATATTCAATCACCTCGCGTTCGAAATCCAGCGAAGACGTGGTATGGTCGCCGCTCGAGAAAGGGTCTCCGGCATTGTTTACCATCACCGCCTGCATATCGTTCGCCGTGTACCATTCGTAGAAGTCCTGAAGCTGCGAATCGTTGTTGCCGGGATAGCCGAGCGACTTCTTGTTCCGTGTGTAGTTATCCTTTGTCCATTTGTCGAGTTTCTCAAAACCGGAGAGTTTCATTGCCTGTGTCGTTATAGTATAGTTTTTTAAACCGTTGTCGTTTTGCATTGCCGCCCGGCGGTTACCAACCGCCGAGCGTGAGGGAGTAGAGATACACCACCGCCGCCGGCATAGCCATGAGCGAGGAGTCGAAGCGGTCGAGCATTCCGCCGTGTCCGGGGAGGATGTTGCCGCTGTCCTTGATGCCGAGGGTGCGCTTGAAGAGCGATTCCACGAGGTCGCCCAGCGTGCCGAACACCACGATGACGAGAGCCAGTCCCATCCATTCCAGGAGAGACAGTCCAAGCTCCGTGCCAATCCTGGGGAAGAAACGGTAAATCGCCGCTGCCGCCACTAGCACCAGTACCGCGCCGCCTACAGACCCCTCCCATGTCTTTCCCGGCGAGATGCGCGGGAAGAGCTTGTGTTTGCCGAAAAGCGACCCGCTGCAGTAAGCCCCGGTGTCGTTGGTCCAGAGGAAGATGAAGATGCAGAGCGGCACGATGTTGTTGAACACCGTCTGTCCCCCCGCGGCATTGAATGCCAGCACATTTACGGTGGAGAAAGGCAGCGCGATATACATCTGCCCGAGCATTGTGTATGCCCAGTCGTCCACGGCGTTGCCGCTCCCGGAGTATAAGCCGCTCACGAAGAGATACACCACAGTGAGCAGATACGGTATGAACACCGCTCCCGTGGGCACCACCCCGCTGCAGAATCCCCCCACGGCGAAGAAGAAATATACTCCCGCCACGGTACTTATAAAACGGTTCACGTGAACGCCGCGCTCATCGTTTACGAGTCCGGTGTATTCCCACATGGAAAGTCCGGTAACGAGTGCGAAAAGCGCCTCCATGGCAAACGGCCTGAGGAAACACGTCACCATAATAACCACGAAGAGCACACCCGTTACGGTGCGCACCACGAGGTTTGAAAGTTTGCTGTTTTTCTTTTCTCCTGTCATTTCATTCAGGCGTTAGTGTCGGTATCGGATGTTGCATTGTCAGCGTCGGCAGAGCCTTTGTCAGCACCGGCATCAGCACCGGCATCAGCACCGGCACCGGCGTTGTCGCCGTCGGCCTTCGCCGCAGTGTTCTCCCCGAGAATTTCCTCGGAACGGCTCACCCACTGCCGTTTGCCGAAGATGCGTTCCACGTCCTCGGCGAATATCACCTCCTTCTCGATGAGCAGTGCGGCAAGCCTGTTGTGTCCCTCCTTGTGTTCGGTGAGGATACGCTTCGCTCGGTCATACTGTTCTGCAATCATGCGGAACACCTCGTCGTCCATAACCTTTGCCGTCGTGTCGGAGTACGGCTTCTGGAAGCCCCCCTCATTGTTGTTGTAATAGCTGATGTTGGGGAGTTTCTCGCTCATTCCGGCGTAGGCAATCATGCTGTACATGCTCTTTGTCACGCGCTCCAGGTCGTTGATTGCCCCCGTGGAGATATGCCCGGTGAAGAGTTCCTCGGCAGCCCTGCCGCCGAGCAGCGAGCAGATTTCGTCGAGCATAGCCTCCTTTGTCGTTATCTGCCGCTCTTCCGGCATATACCACGCCGCGCCGAGAGCCCTGCCGCGCGGCACGATAGACACCTTAACCAACGGGTTGGCGTGTTCGGTGAACCATGATATAGTGGCATGGCCCGCCTCGTGAATGGCGATAGACCTCTTCTCCGCCGCCGTCATCACCTTTGTCTTCTTCTCCAGTCCGCCGATGATGCGGTCCACGGCATCGAGGAAATCCTGTTTCTCCACACTGCTCTTGCCGTGGCGCGCGGCGATGAGGGCCGCCTCGTTGCACACGTTGGCGATGTCTGCGCCCGA
The DNA here is from genome assembly GCA_963629785.1 of Oscillibacter sp. MSJ-31. Lineage (GTDB taxonomy): Bacteria > Bacteroidota > Bacteroidia > Bacteroidales > Bacteroidaceae > Prevotella. Next base: position 12,497 of record CAVGJZ010000013.1, read on the forward strand.
GAAACCAGGAGTCTGCCTTGCCAGCATCTCCACGTCCACGTCGTCCGCTTTCTTCACGGGGCGCAGATGCACCTCGAAGATAGCCTTGCGCTCGTTGAGGTCGGGCAGGTCCACGCTTATCTGCCTGTCGAAGCGTCCGGCGCGCAGCAGAGCCTTGTCGAGCACGTCGGCGCGGTTGGTGGCGGCGAGTACAATCACTCCGCTGTTGGTGCCGAAGCCGTCCATCTCAGTGAGCAGGGCGTTGAGCGTGCTCTCGCGTTCGTCGTTGCCGCCCATGTGCGGGCTTTGGCTGCGGGCGCGTCCCACGGCGTCGATCTCGTCGATGAATATTATGCTGGGAGCTTTCTCCTTGGCCTGGCGGAAGAGGTCGCGCACGCGGCTTGCCCCCACGCCGACGAACATCTCCACGAAGTCGGAACCGCTCATCGAGAAGAACGGCACTCCCGCCTCGCCGGCCACGGCTTTGGCCAGGAGGGTCTTTCCCGTTCCCGGAGGTCCGATGAGCAATGCGCCGGTAGGTATCTTTCCGCCCAGCTCAGTGTATTTCTTGGGGTTCTTGAGGAAGTCCACAATCTCCTGCACCTCCTGCTTCGCGCCTTCCTGACCCGCCACGTCCTTGAAGGTTATCACCTTCTCCGTCTTCTGCTTGTCGTAGACCTTGGCCTTGCTCTTGCCCACGCCGAGGATTCCGCCTCCGCCTCCTCCCATGCGGCGCATGAGGAACATCCATATCGCGAAGAATATGATGATGGGCCCGATGGTCTGAAGTATCATGGTGAGCATATTGCCCTTGTCGCTCTCGTAGCTGAGGTCGCCCCTGAACGCGCCCTTTGCCCGGGCGTAGTCCACGTAGTTCTCGAGCTTGTCGATGCCGCCGTACTGCACCTCCACGAAGGGTTTCACGCCCACCTGCTGTGTTCCGGCGTTGAACACCTGCCGTATGTATTCGGGCTTGACATACATCTTGAGCCGCCCGTTGTCCTTGTTCACCACGAGGCTCTCCGCGTAGCCGTTCATGAGATACGACTGGAACTTGGTGTATGTGGCCTGCTTCCCGGCACTGCCGCCGATGGCATTGCCTCCCATGATATACGCCACGAGGAGTCCCACGATGGCAAGTCCGTAAATCCAGCCGAGGTTGAACTTGGGCTGCCTGTTGTTGTTGCCGAATTTTCTGTTGTTATTCTGGTTCATAATGATTTGTCTGTTTGTATGCGCCTTGAATTGCCGCGGACTCTTGCCTGAGACCGCCTTTAGCGTGCGTCGCGGCGGGATTAGTTTTCGTCAACGTCGGGCACTCTCGTCAGCACCGCGTCCTCCCAGAGGTCTTCCAGGTTGTAATACTGCCGCGGCTCCGGCAGGAAAATATGCACGAGCACGTCGGAATAGTCCATCGCCACCCATTCGGCGTTGGTCAGTCCCGCCACCTTCACCGGCTTTTCGCCGGCTTCCACGCGTGCCGTCTCCTCCACGGAGTCGGCGATGGCATCCACCTGCGTGGGCGAATTGCCCTGGCATATCACGAAATAGTCGCATATTGTCCCGTCGATACCCCTGAGGTCTGCCACCACAATATCCGTACCTTTCTTTTCTTGAATTCCCTTGACGATTGATTTTACAAGCTTGTTTGTCTGTTCCATTAAAACTTTATCGAATTTTTCTGTTATGTTACTGAAATCGCTGCGCCGAGTCTACACCATATTATATATATAGGGCTCTCAACGGAGTACAAAGGTAAGCCGATTTTGGCGAAAACGACAAAAACAGGATGTTATTTTGGATTTTTTTATAAAAAAGTTGCGGAAATTGTTTGTAGTTCAAAAAAAAGCCGTACCTTTGCAACCGCAATGAGGCGATAAGCTGTTGCAGACAAACAAACATTGGGATATGGTGTAATGGTAACACTACAGATTCTGGTCCTGTCATTCTTGGTTCGAGTCCGAGTATCCCAACAGAGAGACACCTTCAATAGCTGAGGGTGTCTTTTTTGTTATTGTCCGCGACGGAAAACCGCCACACACGCACGCCAGGACAATCCACGCCTGCCACAGGCAACAATAAAAAGAAAACCGTAATATATGAAAGTGAAAGAAACTCCAGTCCTCCTGCTCACGGGCTATCTGGGCAGCGGAAAGACAACTCTCCTCAACCGCATCCTCTCCAACGAGAAGGGGATAAAGTTCGCCGTCATCGTGAACGACATCGGCGAGGTGAACATCGACGCCGACCTCATACAGCAGGGCGGCGTGGTGAACCAGGGCGACGACAGCCTCGTGGCGCTGCAGAACGGCTGCATCTGCTGCACCCTGAAGATGGACCTCGTGCAGCAGCTGAGCGACATCGTGGCGCAGGACCGCTTCGACTACATCGTGATAGAGGCGAGCGGCATCTGCGAACCTGCCCCCATCGCGCAGACCATCAGCGTTTACCCGCAGATGTATCCGGAATACGCCGAGAAAGGCATAGCGAAGCTCGACGCCATAGTGACCGTGTGCGACGCGCTGCGCCTGCGCGACGAGTTCAACGAGGGCACCGACCTGACAAAGGCGGGGCTCGACGAGGACGACTTGGCAAGCCTCGTGATACAGCAGGTGGAGTTCTGCAATATAATACTGCTCAACAAAGCCGACGAGGTGTCGGCGGACGAGCTGCTCCGCATCAAGGCCATACTGCGGCAGATACAGCCCAAGGCCGCCATCGTGCCGTGCAACTACGGCGACGTGAACATCGACAAGATTATAAACACCGGGCTCTTCGACTTTGAAAAGGTTGCCACCTCGGCACGCTGGATTGAAGCCGTGGAGGGCGAAGAGGGCGACCTCGAGAACGAGGAGGAGGGCGAGGCCCTGGAATACGGCATCGGCACTTTCGTCTACGAACGCCGCCGCCCGTTCTCCATGACGGAGTTCGACCAGTTCGTGGCGCGCAAGTTCCCCAAGAGCGTTATCCGCTGCAAGGGTCTTTGCTATTTTGCCGACGAGCGCGACGTGTGCTACGTGTTCGAGCAGGCTGGCAGCCAAGTCTCGCTGCGCAACGCCGGACAGTGGTATGCCTCCATGCCCGAGGACGAGCTGGAGGAGTTCCGCAGGAACAACCCGGGGGCGTTCAGAAACTGGGAAGACGAATACGGCGACCGCATGCAGAAGCTCGTGTTCATCGGCCAGGACATGAACCGCAAGGAGATTGAAGCCGCGCTCGACGAGTGTCTGGCTTAAACGGCGGTGAAAAAAAGTCACCGTCCGCACACGGCGGGGAAATGGGGAACGGGTTACAGTTCGTCCATTTCCTCGCCTGTGCGTTCCATAACGTTGGCCGCCATCACGTCGGCGGCATGCACGATGGCCACGAGGGGATACATCTTCTGTGCCGTGTCGTAGTTGCGCACGTCCTCGAAGCTGTTCTGGTTTATCCCCCACGCCCCCATGTGCCATCTTATCGCGAGCATCTCGTCGTCATACAGTTCCAGTCCGCTGAGCAGCACCACCACGAGCGACTTCTCGCCGTGCCCCATAGGGAAACCCTTGTATGACACCTTGTAGCCCTCGCAGTCTTCCCACTGCCCGAGCTTGTTCTTGCGTTTCTTCACCGACCGCTTGTAGATGTCCGCCTTGCACACGTCGTGGAGCAGTGAGGCTATTATGACGCTCTCACGCTTCACCTCGCCCTCAAGCGCCGGCTCCAGCGGCTTCATTGCCTCCCATATCGCCAGTGCCGCCTTGCAGGTGTTGAGGGAGTGTACCACTAGCCCGCCCTCGGTATTGAGATGATGCCCTGCCGATGCGGGGGCCGCAAAGAACCCGAGCTTGTCGATTTCCTCTATAACGTCGTCGATGCCTTCCCTGCCTGTTGATTTCAGAAGGCTTATGAATTCCTCCTTGCGTTCGTTCAAATTGCTTATCATATCCGTTTTTCTTGTTTTAGGCGCGCAACCAAAAGGATTTCACGCGCCATGAATGTTACACGGGCAACTTTTGGGGAGCTGCCTTTATTTCGTTGCTGCAAATCTACGATTTTTTTTCCGAAACGCCAACGGCAAACAGCCCCGTTTGCCGGAAGAACAGCCGTCTGCGAACCTCACATCGTACGATGCACGACCGTTTATCGAACGATGTGAGACCTCTTACCGTACGATGTAAGACCCGTCATCGTACGATGTAAGGTTGAAAAAGCAAGCGGTTTCTTCGGGAAAACACAGCCGGCACACGACAAAAAGCATTTGCGGATTACGGAAAAGAAAAGTTTTGCATTACCTTTGCATAGCATAAGCCAAGCTGCACCTCAGCATAAACAACAACGAAATGAAGAAGAACAGATACGGGCAGTATTTCACGATAAAACTCATTGCCGATTTCATGGTTTCCAAAATATCACACGACAAGGATTGCCGTGTGCTCGAACCCTCGTGCGGCAAAGGCGTTTTCCTTGACAGTCTGACAAATGAAGGCTTCAGCAACCTGACAGCCTACGAGATTGACAAATCCTTGGAAACGCCGTTCGACTTCGTGAATTTCAGGAGTTTCATATCTGTGCCGACATCAGAAAAATATGATGTCGTAATTGGCAACCCTCCGTATATCCGCTGGAAGAACATAGAGCCGGAACTGAAATCAGAACTGGAGCACAATAAGTTGTGGAACAGATATTTCAACAGTCTGTGCGACTATCTTTTCATCTTCATCCTAAAGAGCATAGAGCATCTGGAGGAGGGTGGAGAACTGATTTTCATCTGCACGGAATATTGGATGAACACCACACATTCCGCCACGTTGAGGAATTACATGTGCCGGAACGGATATTTCTCTGAAATATACCATTTCAAGGAAACGCCCCTGTTTGAGAAAGTCACCGCGTCATTCGTCATTTTCAGATATATAAAGAGCAAAGACCGGGAAAACACGATACGGCTATACATGTATAACAAGGACAAAGGACTGCCAACCGCCGAGGAACTTCGGTCGGGCGACTGTTTCGACACGGCAGACATTCCGCAGTTCGAGACCAACAGCCGCTGGATTCTTGCCCCTGAGGACATTCAAAAAAGCCTTGCAAGATTTGAACAGACGTGCAGCAAACCACGCCAGACGCTGTTTGACACCGAGCTTTACAGGATTGGGGATTTTTGCGACATAGGCAACGGCATGGTTTCGGGCCTGGACGCAGCTTTCCAAATACACCACACGGACAATCTCAACGAAAACGAAAAGAAAGGGCTGATAAATGTGATGAAGGCCAAAGACCTTTGTCCGTACAAGAACAAAAGCGTGACGACATATATCTTCATACAGGAAAATATAAGCGATGAAGGCTTCAGGGAGAAATATCCCAATTTCGCCCGTCACTTTGAGCCTTTTTCGGAAAAGCTGAAACTGCGTTACAATTACAACCGGGATATACCGTATTGGGAATTTGTCTTTCCACGAAACCAAAAGCTGTTTGAGCGTGACGAGCCAAGGATTTTCACCCCCTGCAAGGAGCGTATCTCCAACAAGGATTATTTCCGCTTTTGCTTTGCACCTTCGGGATACTATCCGACGCAGGACGTGACGGCGATATTCAAGAAGAAGGACTGCAGGGAGTCGCTTGAATATATCCTTGCCTACCTCAACAACAAGAGGGTTTTCCAATGGCTTGGACTTAACGGAATCGTCAAAGGGGCTATCGTGGAGTTTTCCGAAGCACCGATAGCGAGCATACCCTTCCGGCCAATTAACTGGAAGAGTGCGGAGGAAAGCGCGGTCCACGACTGCATCACCAATGAAGTAAAAGCGTATCTGGCAGATTCTTCCGAATTGCACCTGACGAATATCGACAATCTTTTTAACACCTTGTTCAATGAACGAATTTGACCTTCTGAAAATCACGGAAAGCCTGATTGGAGCTGAAGTGGAAAGACCAAACAAAAGCACAAGCGGGACTTTGTCCGGCCATGCCGCCGGCGAGCCCTTTGAAAAGCTGGTTTACAACAGGCTGAAGACTGCATGGCCTTCTTGTGTCTACAAACAGTATGAATATCTGAACGACATATATTTGAGACATCCCAAACACATAACGGTGGAGCAGAGGCACGCCCTTTTCGATTCTCCCACGGCATTGTTCCTGCTAAGCCGCAGCGACACCGCCACACATGCATGGGACGTGAACAATATTTTCAAGGAAAAGCAAAACGACACCGCTGACATACTGTATTACAAGGACGGAGTGTATAATCTCATTGATGTCAAGACGCGCAATATTTCAAAGCGTGCCATGCCGCCAAACATCATTTCGGCATACAAGCTGGCAAAGGCCTGTGCCACGATGATTGACAACGATGATTTCGATGTCACTGGCATCGAATACATTGAGATAGATTGGGAGGAGGACGGCAACAACTTGCGCTGCGTCGACACCCATCATGCCGACTTGTTCAAGGCGCATCCCGGAGAGCTATACATAAACTGGGCAGCGGCGCTGCAAATCCAGTTCCACGTATGCGAACTTGACCAGTCTTGGACGGGGACTAAAGAACAATGGGCGAGAGCTTATCTGAAAGTCTTTGTCGAGAGTGCCGAAAAGCGTTGTCAGTATATGCACGAGCACTACATTGCGCCTTTCCTGAAGTACATTGAGAGGTAAGCTATACTCAAAAAAAAAGATAGGCACAGGCGTTTAGAGCACACCTGCAAAATGTTTTACAAATAAGACATTTGGAACACTTTGTTTTTTCTTCTGATTTCAAGGAGCAGTGCTTTTCGGGGAGGAAACGATAGCTTTGCCCGGAGGAAACGATAGCTTTGCTCCCCGAAAAGCTATCGTTTTCGCCGAGGTTTTGGGGTGTCGCTTTTTAAGACACGTATATCACGTTGATTATCAACACCTTGCATTTACCCTAAAAGAACGGCTAAATTCGGCTGAAATCTCAGCAAGCGCAACATCGGAAAAATGCGACATTTGGAACACTTTTCAAATGTCGCACAAAGCAAGTTTTGCACTATTTTTTTCTCTGTGTGGTGAAGAGTTCCCGAAATCTTTGTGAATACACAAAATAAATACGGATAAAAGTACTAAGATGTTTTGTTAGTACAAATAAAAGTATTACCTTCGCAGTGTTCAAATAAAATTAAATATAACATGGAGCATTTAAAATTAACAGAGATTGAACGCGAGCTAATAGAAGCAGGCCGCAATTACAAAAGGAGTTACCCGAATGGCGCAGACGAATTACGCTACTATGTAGAAAGACTTTTTGCGGAGTGGCTCGATGATTAATTAAAAAAGAGGTGCCGTAGTCGCCCCTAAACAATATAACATTTTAACATATAGAATTATGGCGGTAATGATTTTAAAACAGACACAGGCGGAGACAATGAAGGCGCAATTATCCGACCTTCTTATTTCCATTTCATGGGCTGACCTTGCAAAGCGGTACTTTAACCGCTCCGGCTCTTGGCTGTACCATAAATTAGACGGTATCGACGGCAACAAAAAGCCGACAGAGTTTACAGAAGCGGAACGCGAGCAACTACGCGGCGCACTCGTTGACCTGAGCGAAAGAATACGCCGGGCAGCCGATCGAATAAAATAAAGCCCCGGCTTTGTATATTTAGCCGTATTTGAACACAAGCCGCCGCAGGGCTGCGGCGCACCATTCCCGACAAGGCTTGCACCCTGTCGGGATTTTTTCTCTGTGTGGTGAAAAGTTATTTTTATCGCCACTGACACCCCCCGCTCGAAATTTTAACACACCCCTTACACAATATATATACGCGCAGTGCGTTAATAAGGCGTATATATACCATTTTTTAGATTATTATGATTGAATACATCAAGGGCGAACTGACAGAAGTTACGCCTGCATACGCCGTTGTGGAAGCACGCGGCGTGGGCTACGGACTCAACATCTCGCTCAACACATACAGCAACATACAGAACAAAAAGGAGGTGAAACTGTATGTCTTTGAAAGTATCAGAGAAGACGCCTACGCCCTGTTCGGCTTTTCGTCAAGACAGGAACGGGAGATGTTCACACTGCTCATTTCCGTCTCCGGCGTGGGCGCAAACACGGCAAGGATGATCCTCTCGGCACTGTCGCCGGCGGAACTGTGCAACGTGATTTCCACGGGCAACGAGAAACTGCTGAAGACTGTGAAGGGCATCGGACTGCGCACCGCACAGCGCATCATTGTGGACCTGAAGGACAAGATTGCAACTGCCGACATGGGCGGCGACATCACGGTCGGGACTGCCGCCGGCGCCGCTCCAGCCAACAAGGAGGTCCACGACGAGGCTATGGGCGCACTGACGATGCTAGGCTTCGCCCCTGCCCCGTCGGCAAAAGTCGTGTCGGCAATACTCAGCGAAAACCCGCAGCTGCCAGTGGAGCAGGTGGTGAAGCTCGCCCTGAAACAGATAAAGTAAGAAATGAGGAATCTAAAGAAACTCGCGATATTCGTCATTACCCTCGTGAGCATCAACGTGCTCGCGCTCAACGTCATTCCGCAGCTGCAGGATGACCGCACGCGCCTGTCGGCGCGGCGGCAGAGAAACTCCGCCGACAGGCCGGCAAGCATGAGGGAACGCATGGCGGAAAAGCGGAAGGCGGAAAACGAAAAGAACGCTGCCGACTCCACAAGAAAAGCCCTCGACGGACTGTCGGCTCTCGTCATAGAGGACGACTCCATACCCGACTCGCTGCTGCACCCCAGATGGAAAGTGCAGCGCACAGTGCCCATCACTGCCGACGATGCCAGGAAACGCACCGCCGACCTCTCCATGCCCGACAACATCAAGCAGGAGGTGGCATACAACGACACGCTGAACCGCTATTTCCTCGGCTCCAAGCTCGGCGGCGGATACCTGTCCACTCCCGTCATGATGACGCCGGAGGAATACAGGAAATGGAGCGAGAAGCAGGAAATGAACACGTTCTTCCGGTCGAAGAACGACGAGATAGTGAAGCAGAAGGGGAAAGAGAAATTCTCATTCGCCGACATGCACTTCGAGCTGGGCCCGGCGGAGAAGATATTCGGTCCCGGCGGCGTGCGCATAAAGACGCAGGGTACGGCGGAGCTGAAGCTCGGGGCCACGATAAAGCAAATCGACAACCCCTCGCTGCCCATCCGCAACCGCAACACGACGACGATGAACTTCGACGAGAAGATAAACCTCAACGTGAACGGAAAGGTGGGCGACAAGGTGAACATGAACATCAACTACAACACCGACGCCACCTTCGACTTCGACCAGCAAAACCTGAAACTCAAATACGAGGGAAAGGAGGACGAGATAATAAAACTCGTGGAGGCCGGCAACGTGTCGTTCCCCAGCAACTCGTCTCTCGTGAAAAGCGCGTCGTCGCTGTTCGGCATAAGGACCGACCTGCAGTTCGGCAAACTGAAGCTGCAGACCGTGATTTCGCAGAAGAAATCGTCGAGCAAGACGGTATCCTCGAAGGGCGGAGTGCAGCTCACGAAATTCGAGATCGACGCCACCAACTACGAGGAGAACCGGCACTTCTTCCTCTCGCAATATTTCCGCGACAGATATGCCGCGGCAATGAAGACCCTGCCGAACGTGACAACGGGCATCACCATCAACCGCGTGGAGGTGTGGGTGACGAACAAGCAGGGTACTACCACCAACACCCGAAACATCGTGGCGCTCACCGACTTGGGAGAGAACACCACGGTGAGCAACCCCATGTGGGGACTCACCGGCTACAACGTGCCGTCGAACAACGCCAACAGCGAATACTCCTCGATGGTGAACTCCTACGCCGCGGCGAGGGAAATAGACCAGACAAGTACCGTGCTCGACGGCATATCCGGCTTCGTGGGAGGCGTGGACTACGAAAAGCTGCAAAGCGCGCGACTGCTCAACTCGTCGGAATACACCCTGAACAAGGCTCTTGGATATATCTCGCTCAAGTCCACGCTGCAGACCGACCAGGTGCTTGCCATAGCTTATGAATACACGTCGGGCGGACAGACCTACCAGGTGGGCGAGTTCGCGTCGGACATACAGGACGTGTCGAAAGCCCTCTTCGTGAAGTCGCTGAAGAACACCAGCAACAACCCCACACAGGGCAACTGGAAGCTGATGATGAAGAACGTGTATTACCTCGCTTCATCAGTGGAAAAGAGCAAGTTCCGCCTCGACGTGAAATACCAGAGCGACACCACGGGAGTGTATCTCTCGTATATCCCCGAAGCGCAGGTGAAGGACTCGACCATCATAAAGCTGCTCGGCGCAGACCGCCTCGACGACAACAACAAGGCGCACAGCAACGGATATTTCGACTATGTGGAAGGATACACCGTGAGCAACGGACGAGTGTTCTTCCCAAAGCCCGAGCCGTTCGGCGAGGATATGTACAAGGAGCTTACGGCTGCCGGCGTGCCCGCTGACGTGGCACTGAAATACACATACTCCGAACTGTACGACTCCACCAAGACCATAGCCAAGCAGATTGCCGAAAAGGACAAGTACAGGCTCACGGGACAGTACCGCGGAACATCGGCAAACGTGATTTCACTCGGCGCATACAACGTGCCGCAGGGGTCCGTGGTGGTCACTGCCGGAGGAGTGACACTTACGGAGGGCTCGGACTACAGCGTGGACTACTCCGCAGGAGAGGTGACAATCCTCAACCAGAGCATCATCGACGCGGGAACGGCAGTGAGCGTGTCGCTCGAAAGCAATACCGACTACGCCCAGCAGCGCAAGACGATGCTCGGAATAAACTGGGAGTATGACTTCTCCAAGAACTTCCAGCTCAGCGGTACGCTGCAGCACTTGTCGGAACAGGCTCTCACCACCAAAGTGTCGATGGGGTCCGAACCGCTCAACAACACCCTGTGGGGACTGAACGTCAACTGGAAGAAGGAAAGCCAGTGGCTCACCAACCTGCTCGACAAGATACCGTTCCTGCACTGCACGCAGCCCTCGCAGATTTCGTTCACGGGGGAATTCGCCCAGCTCATCGCGGGACAGGCAAGCGGCACTCAGGACAACGCATCGTATCTCGACGACTTCGAGAACACGAAGAACTCCATCGACGTGAGCACCCCGTCGTCGTGGATTATCTCCAGCGTGCCGTCTACGGTAGCCAACTACAACGACAAGGCCACGCTGCTGAGCGGCTATGAGCGCGCGTTGCTCGCATGGTACAACATCGACCCGCTGTTCACGCGACGGAGCAGCTCGCTCACACCGGGACATATCAAGAGCGACCTGCACCAGTTGTCAAACCACTACGTGAGGGAGGTCTACGTGAAGGAGCTTTTCCCCAACCGCGACCAAAGCTCGTATAACGGTGCGACAGCCACACTGTCTGTCCTCAACCTCGCCTTCTATCCCTCGGAGCGCGGACCGTACAACTTCAACCCCAACCTAAACAGCAACGGAACGCTGCCCACGCCGCAGCGCAACTGGGGCGGCATGATGAGGCGGCTCGACACGAGCGACTTCGAGACGGCGAACATCGAATACATAGAATTCTGGATGCTCGACCCCTTTATCTACAGCAACCAGCAGGCTGACGCCGGTGCATACGGCGGCGACTTCTACATAAACCTCGGCGAGATAAGCGAGGACGTGCTGCGCGACGGAAAGAAATTCTACGAGAGCGGCATGCCGGTGGACGGGTCGAGCAACTTCACCACCACACAATGGGGCAAGATTCCGAACCAGTCTACCGTGACATACGCCTTCGCCACATCAAGCGGCGCGAGGGCAAAGCAGGACGTGGGCTTCAACGGACTCACCGACGAGGAGGAGCGCACCTTCGGCTCGTACCAGGAATTCCTCACCTCGGTGCAGAGCCGCGTCACGGGAGCCGCGCTCGACTCTATCCTGGCCGACCCGGCCAACGACGACTATCACTATTTCAGAGGGTCGGACTTCGACAACGCGCGCACTTCCGTGCTTGACCGCTACAAGAGGATAAACAACCCGCAGGGCAACTCACCGGACAGCGACATGAGGAGCGAGGGCTACGACACGTCATACAAGACAACGCCCGACGTGGAGGACATCAACCAGGACTACACGCTCAACGAATACGAGAAATACTACCAGTACCACCTCAGCATACGTCCGCAGGACCTCGTGGTGGGACAGAACTATATCGTGGACAAACGCGAGAGCAGCGTGAAACTGCGCAACGACACCACCGAGACGGTGGCGTGGTACCAGTTCCGCATACCCGTGAACGACTACGAACAAAAGGTGGGAAGCATCACCGACTTCACGTCGATACGCTTCATGCGGATGTTCCTCACCAATTTCCAGAAGCCCATAGTATTGCGCTTCGGCAACCTCGACCTCGTGCGCGGCGAATGGCGCGTCTACCAGCAGTCGCTCTCCACGGGAACGGAGTCGGGAAAGCTGGCCGTCAGTGCCGTGAACATTGAGGAGAACAACGACCGCGTGCCGGTGAACTACGTGCTGCCGCCGGGCATAACGCGCGAGCAAGACCCCACACAGCCGCAGCTCACCGAGGCTAACGAGCAGGCTCTCGACATGCAGGTAACCAACCTGTCTAACGGCGAGGCAAAGGCCGTGTACAAGAACACGAACCTCGACCTGAGACAGTACAAGCGGCTGCAGATGTTCGTACACGCCAACGCGCTCGAGCAGAACACCACAAACCTGCAGGACAACCAGCTGGCCCTGTTCATGCGTCTCGGCTCCGACTACAAGAGCAACTACTACGAATACGAGATTCCGCTGAAGCTCACGCCTGCCGGACACTACGACAGATACTCCTCTGCCGACAGCAAGACGGTGTGGCCGGAGGACAACATGCTCGACATTCCGCTCAGCGTGTTCACCACCCTCAAAAAGGAACGCAACAAGGCGAAGAGCATCGGACAGGCGTCTTACACGATGCCCTACTCGGCGTATGACGAGGAGCACCCGAGCAACAAGGTGAGCATCGTGGGCAACCCGACGCTCGGCGAGGTGCGCACGATGATTATCGGTGTGAGAAACCTTGCCTCCGACCAGAAGTCGGGAGAGGTGTGGGTTAACGAACTGCGACTGAAGGAATACAACAACTCCGGCGGCTGGGCGGCGCAGGGCAACCTCAACCTGCAGCTGTCCGACGTGGGCAGCGTGAACGTGACGGGCAAGTACGTGTCGGAGGGTTTCGGCGGTCTCGAGGACGGCGTGGCGCAGCGTGCGCAGGACACCTACAAGACTTACAGCGTGACGACGAACTTCGAACTCGGAAAGTTCTTCCCCGACAAGGCAAAGGTTTCCATACCTATCTATTATTCGGTGACGCAGGAGGAAACACGCCCCAAATACAACCCGCTCGACACCGACATGAAGCTCGACGACGCTCTGAGTGCCATGGAGAGCCACGAGCGCGACTCCATCGAGAGCATCGCCGTGACAAAGACAAAGAGCACCAATTTCTCGCTGTCGAACATGAAGGTGGGCATTGCCACCAAGAAGCACCCGATGCCCTACGACCCGGCAAACTTCTCGTTCAGCTACAGCCACAGCCACCGGCACACCAGCGGCGAGACGACAGTGTATGAGAACGAGGACAACTGGCGCGGTTCGCTCAACTACAGCTACACGCCGGTTTACAAGACGTTTGAGCCGTTCAAGAAAATAAAGAGCAAGAGCAAATGGTACGACATCCTGAAACGCTTCGGGCTGAACTGGCTGCCGCAGAACCTCACGTTCAACACGGAAATGACACGCAGCTACTACGAGCTGCAGGAACGCAACATGGAGAGCACCGAGAACTCCACGCTGCCGCTGTCGTTCAACGAGCAGTTCCTGTGGAACAGGGAGTTCTCCATTCGCTGGGATTTCACCAAGAACCTGCACATGAGCTTCAACAGCGCCACACACGCCGAGATTGAAGAGCCATACACGCCCGTTGACAAGAGCCGCTACCCCGACCAGTACTCGCAGTGGAAAGACTCCGTGTGGACAAGTATCAAGCACCTTGGAAGGCCGCTCGACTATAACCAGAGTTTCACGGCATCCTACCAGGCGCCTATCAACCTCATCCCGATTTTCGACTGGGTGAACGCTGACGCCAGCTACAACGCCACCTACAACTGGACACGCGGAACGACACAGGAGAACGGACAGTTCCTCGGCAACGTGATTGCCAACAACCGTACGCTGAACATCAACGGGTCGCTGAACCTCGAGAAGCTATACAACCATTTCCCGTTCCTCAAGAAAGCCAACGACAGGTTCAACAAACGCCCCTCGTTCACAACAAAGAAGGAAATGGGCCAGAAGGTGAAGGGGAAAGGGAAAAACACGGACAAGAAAACGGAGGACGAGAAGAAGCTGCCCAAGAACAAGCGGTCGTTCGAGAAGGAAATCACCATCCTGCCCGACACGACAATCACCGTAAGCCACGGCAAGAACAGCAAGCGGCTGATAGTGACGGCAAAGACGGCGGACGGAAAGGTCTTCAACCTGAAATACCGCAGGGTGGACAACAACAAGATCAAGATAACCTCCAAGGTGGACACCGCCACCAAGGTGAAACTGACGGTAACAGCCAAGGAGCCGCTCGACAACATGAGCTGGTACAAGACGATGCAGGTGGTGGCGCGCGGACTGATGATGGTGCGCTCTGCTAACCTGTCATACCGCAACCAGTACGGACTGTCGCTGCCGGGCTTCATGCCGGAAGTGGGCGATGTGTTCGGCCAGCGCAGCAACGGCATAATGGCGCCGGGCCTGGGCTTCGCCTTCGGCATGGTGGACGACTCCTACGTGGAGAAGAGTGCGGAGCGCGGATGGCTCTGCATCAACGACAGTGTGGCGACGCCTGCCACATCGAGCAAGACCGAGGACTTGCAGCTGCGCATGACGCTTGAACCGGTGAAAGACCTCAAGATTGACCTCAACGCAAGCAGAACGATGACCACGGCAAAGAGCATACAGTATATGTACCAGGGTATGCCGACAACACAAAGCGGCACGTTCACCATGACGACACTCAGTCTGGGCTCTGCCTTCGAAAGCACCGGCAATGCCAACAACGGATACCACTCGGCTTCTTTCGAAAAGTTCTGCAACTCACTCGAAGGCTTCCGCCAAAGGGTGGAGAACCAGTACACAGGAGCTACCTATCCTGCCGGTTCGACACTCGCCGGACAAACGTTCAACCCGGAGAACGGGACGGTGAGCAGATACAGTGCCGACGTGATGATACCGGCGTTCCTCTCCACCTACACGGGGATGGGCGGCAACTCGCTGGAACTCTTCCCCACCCTCTCGAGACTGCTGCCCAACTGGACGGTGAGATACAGCGGCCTCGTGAGACTGCCCTGGTTCAAGGACGTGTTCAAGAGCTTCAACGTGAACCACGCCTACAAGAGCATATACGCCGTGGGGTCATACAGCTCTTACAGCACGTTCCAGGAATACATGAACGGGCTGGGCTTCGTGACCAACGCCACGACCGGCGCACCCACGCCAAGCAGCATGTTCAACATATCCACCGTGAGCATCAACGAGTCGTTCTCGCCGCTGCTCGGCGTGGACATGACTTTCCGCAACAACCTTACGGCGAAGCTGGAATACCGCCAGACGCGCGTGCTGAGCCTCAGCATGACAAGCGTGCAGCTCAACGAATCGTCGAGCAACGACTGGGTCGTGGGTATGGGATACAAGATAAACAATTTCGACTTCTTCGGGCTTTTCGGCGGAACGAAATCACGCCGCGCCAAGTCGTCGAAGAAAAAGGACAGCTCGCAGGACAACAACCAGCAAAGCAACAAGAGCAAGAACAACAGCCGCAGCGGCTTCAACACCGACCTCAACCTGCGACTCGACATCTCGTTCCGCAAGCAGGCTGCGATATGCCGCGACATAGCCACGATGACAAGTGCCGCCAGCAGTGGCAACTCTGCCTTCAAACTGTCGTTCGCCGCCGACTACACCCTGTCGCGACTGCTCACGATGAGCTTCTATTACGACAGGCAGTCGAACACGCCGCTGCTCTCGAGCAGCAGCTATCCCACGACGACACAGGATTTTGGTCTCAGCATGAAATTCTCGCTCACGAGATAGGGAATACGAATAACATCATAAATGTAAAGACATGAAGAAACTCTTTTTGGCAGCTATACTCCTCGTGATGGCTGCGGGTTCGTTTGCACAAGAGCGGCCCAAACTCATTGTAGGCATCGTAGTGGACCAGATGCGGTGGGACTATCTCTACCGCTATTACAAACTCTACGGCGACGGGGGCTTCAAACGCCTGATGAACGAGGGCTACAACTGCGAGAACACAATGATAAACTATATCCCGGCTGTCACGGCAGTGGGACATTCGTCTGTCTATACCGGCAGCGTGCCTTCTATCCACGGCATACAGAACAACACGTTCATGCTCAACGGCAAATGGACCTACTGCACGGCGGACTCCACGGTGACGGGAGTGGGCACCAACGGAAGGGCAGGACAGATGTCGCCGCGCAACCTGCTCGCCAACACCATCGGCGACGAACTGAAGGTTGCCACGAACTTCAAGTCGCGCGTGTTCGGCGTGTCGATAAAGGACCGCGGGGCAATCCTCCCCGCAGGACACGCCGCCGATGCCGCATACTGGATTGACAGCAAGCAAAGCAAGTTCGTGTCGAGCACCTACTACATGAAGCAACTGCCGGCATGGGTGGAGAAATACAACAAGACGGTGAGCCAGTACACGACAGACCAGCTCTACTATTCGCCGGCAGGCAACGAGGTGACCGTGGAAATGGCGAAAAATATAGTGGGCAACGAGAAACTCGGACAGACGGGCGAGACGGACATGCTCTGCGTCAGCTTCTCGTCCACCGACAAGATAGGGCACAAATACGGCACACACTGCCAGCTCATGCAAGACCAGTTCGTAGACCTCGACAAACGTCTCGCCGATTTCTTCAGCTATCTCGACCGGACTGTCGGCAAGGGCGAATACCTGTTGTTCCTCACCGCCGACCACGGTGCTGCCAACGACATTCTGATGAACAATGAGCACGACATCCCCGCCGGCCCCTTCTTCTACAAAAAGGAGACGAAAGCTGTCAACGAATATCTGAAGGAGAAATACAAGGTGGACGCCAACCTCGTGAAAGACATATCCACATACAGCGTGTTCCTCGACCACGACGCCATTGCCAAGTCGGGACAGAAGCTGCGCACCGTGAGAAACGACGTGATAGAATATTTCCAGAACAAGGACTATGTGGCATACGCCGTGAACGCCGAGAGGGTGTCTACCGCCAGCGTGCCGCAACCCATAAAGGACAAGATAATCAACGGCTACTGCCGCAAGCGCAACGGCGAAATACTGCTGATAATGCAACCGGGCTGGTTTGAGGTCCACGGCGACAAGGTGGACAGCGGCACAACCCACGGCGAATGGAACCCCTACGACGCGCACATCCCCTTCCTGCTCATGGGATGGGGAGTGAAACCGGGCAAGACGAGCCGTCCGACGTATATCACCGACATTGCCGCTACAGTGTGCAACCTCGTGCATATCCAGATGCCCAACGGATGCGTAGGCAACGCAGTGGAGATGAAATGACGTGATTAGCGGCAAAACATTCAACGGGCAAAACACTTGCAGGAACGGATGATTTTCCTTAATTTTGCCAATGGTAAATACTATAAAGATAAATAAATTGAATATGGCAAAGACAGACGACAACATGGCAGCGACGCAGGACGGCAAGCTGAAAGCCCTGCAGGCTGCCATGGCAAAGATAGAGAAAGACTTCGGCAAGGGGTCGATTATGAAGCTTGGCGACGAGAAAGTGGAGAACGTAGAGGTTATCCCGACGGGAAGCATCGGCCTCAACGCTGCGCTCGGCGTGGGCGGCTATCCCAAGGGAAGGATTATTGAAATCTATGGTCCGGAGAGCAGCGGTAAGACCACTCTCGCCATCCATGCGATAGCCGAGTGCCAGAAGGCTGGCGGTATCGCCGCCTTTATCGACGCGGAGCACGCCTTTGACCGTTTCTATGCGGCAAAACTCGGTGTGGACATCGACAACCTGTGGATTTCGCAGCCGGACAACGGCGAGCAGGCTCTGGAAATAGCCGACCAGCTCATCCGTTCGTCAGCCATCGACATACTCGTGGTGGACTCCGTTGCGGCATTGACACCGAAGAAGGAGATTGAGGGAGACATGGGCGACAACGTGGTGGGTCTGCAGGCAAGGCTGATGAGCCAGGCGTTGCGCAAGCTCACCTCCACGATAAGCAAGACAAACACCACGTGCATCTTCATCAACCAGCTGCGCGAGAAAATCGGCGTGATGTTCGGCAACCCCGAAACGACAACCGGCGGCAACGCCTTGAAATTCTACGCCAGCGTGCGCCTCGACATCCGCCGCGTCACGGCAATAAAGGACGGCGACCAGGTTATCGGCAACATGACGCGCGTGAAGGTGGTGAAGAACAAGGTGGCCCCTCCATTCCGCAAGACGGAGTTTGAAATCATGTTTGGCGAGGGCATATCCAAGGTGGGCGAAATCCTCGACCTCGGCGTGGAATACGGCATAATACAAAAGAGCGGTTCATGGTTCTCTTACAACGGCAGCCGTCTGGCACAGGGCAGGGACGCAAGCAAGGCTCTCCTCAAGGACAACCCGGAGCTTTGCGAGGAGCTTGAGGCACAGATTATGCAGAAGCTGAACGACAAGGAACAATAAGCACACCGAGAGGACATATCCGACTTATAACGATATGCCCTCTCGTTTTTTTTATGCGTTGCATCCGTATATCGAAGCTATATACGGATGCAACGTTTTCCTAGTAATTTACTTTCTTGTTTACCTTACTACCGTCGGCGTATTCTACCGTCACTATATTCACGCCACGCTGGGGCGCAGAGAGCTTCATACCGCTCATATTATAATATGTGACACTAACGGGCACGCCATTCGCAGCAGAGCTTGCCCTCTCTATCCCGTCGGTAGCCGATGTTATGTCGAGCGTAGCTCCGGCACCGTTCTCCTCATTCGAGACAATATCCTGCACGAGACTACTGTCGTAGGCTTCGAGAGCGTAGTGGTCTGACGGGATGAAATAACTGGCCGATCCCGACTTGCTCTGCATATCGGAAGCATTTAGGTTGTTCACCGTCGTTATATTGTAGTCCTTCTTGCCGCTGCTTGTGGCATAGTTCTTCCACGGCGTTTTCTTTGCGGCGGCGCTAACGAAGGCACACCCTTCCACATACACGTTGGACTTATAGCCGTAGCCAACGCAGTAGTGGGCATTGGAACTAGAATAAAGGCAGTTCTGCAAGTGTACCTGTCCATATCTCACTCTGGGCATACGCTCGGAGCATCCCTCGTCCCACCAGCAGTTGGCAAAGGTAGTGTTAAGCAGTCCCGTGTCTGAAGTGCGGCTGTCGCTGTTTCCCCAAAGGTCGCAGTTGCGATGGTCGTCGGAACCGCCGGAGCCGCCTGCCCACGGCTCGATGATATATCTGAAGCGACACCATGTTACGGCGATGTGGTCAGAGCCATTCACGCAATCTAAATTGCCGTCCACCCCGTCCTGGAAATCGCAGTGGTCCACCCAGATATAAGTAGACCCGGCAAGAGTGAGATTGTCGTTGCCGTCGATGTCATACGCACCGGCACTCTTGAAGGTGAGGTTGCGCAGGATGATGTTCTTGCAGCTTGAGAGTTGCAGGATACCCGACTCGCTCGACTTTGACGAGTGTTTGGAATTGACAAGAGCCGAACCGCTCATGCCGATGACAGTCTTGTTCTGCGCATTTTTCACGGTGTTGAGTCCGGGGAACTCAATCTGCCCGTCCACGTAGATGATTTTCTTGTCCGTACCGCCGAGAGCGGCAATGAGTTCCGCCTTTGTAGTCACGGTAACGACAGTTCCCCCTTCTCCACCTGTCACGCTTCCTCCCACGGTAGCCCATCCGAGCGGCGCATTGAGGTCGTATGGCGAGAGACTGTCCGTCCACCCCGCATTGGCAGTTGCGCTTGCCGTTGCCATAAGAGCCATGGCAAACAGCCTTGTAATTGCAGATTTGTTCATTTGCTATATAGATAGATTAGTCTTTCTTCTTGAATTCCCCGTCAAGGTTTATCGACTCAATGAGCTTCACGGCATCCACATATTGTGCGATGCCCTCTGCCACCTGCTTTGCGTCTCGCATGGCGAGAACAACGGTGGACGGACGGTTCACCACGTCGCCGCCGGCGAAGACACCCTTGCGCGTGGTCATTCCGTATGGTGTTTCACGCGTGAGCACATAGCCGCGGTCGTCCACCTCGATGCCCGTGGTGGTGCTCACGATACGGCTGGCAGGCTCCGACCCCACCGCCATTATCACGAAATCTGCCTTCTCCGTCACCCGTTCGCCGTCCTTCGTCTGTATCGTCACGGCGTTGAGCGTGCCGTTGTCGTCGTGTATCTCCACCACGCTAGACTCCCAACGGAATTTTACGCCCTCTTCCACGGCCTCCTCGTATTCGGAGCGCAGTGCGCTCATATCGTTTACCGTGCGGTGGTACACCACCTCCACATTGCTTGCGCCCATGCGCACCGCCGTTCTTGCGGCATCCATTGCGGTGTTTCCGCATCCTATCACATAAACGCGGTGTCCCTTGTTCACCACCACCTCGTTGCGACTGAGGTTTCCCTCGTTGTAGAGGCTCACGCGGCGCAGGAACCATATCGCCTGCCTCACGCCCTTGAGGTTGTTGCCCGGAATGTTGAGAGTCTTGGGCTTTCCTGTTCCCGTCCCCATGAATATAGCGTCGTAGCCCAGGCTGAAGAGCTTGTCCACGGTGAGTCCGTTTTCACCGACTGTCACATTGCAGTGGAACACCACACCCAGCTCCTCCGTTTTCTTTATCTCGCGGCGCACGATGTCTTTCGGCAAACGGTATTCCGGTATTCCGAACATAAGCACACCGCCCGGTTCCGGTTCCATCTCGAAGATTTCCACGCTGAAGCCCTTGCGCGCCAAGTCGCCGGCAATAGTGAGACCGGCAGGACCGGAGCCGATTACAGCCACCTTGCCGCGTGTCTTCGGGAGAAGTTTTTCGCGTATGAGAGCCATGTCGCCGTCGAAATCGGCTATAAACCGCTCCAGCTTACCCACGCGTATCCCCTGCCCTTTCTTGTTGAGCACGCAATGTCCCTCGCACTGTTTCTCGTGTGGACACACGCGGCCGCACACCGCAGGCAGGTTGCTCTTGTTGCTGATTATGTTCATGGCGTTGCCGAGGTTACCCATCGACAGTTCGTGTATCCAGTTAGGAATATCGTGACTTATAGGGCATCCCTTCTTACACTGCGGCACTTTGCAGTTGAGGCATCTCTTGGCCTCGTTGATAGCCTCCAGCATGGTGTAGCTGCCGTTCACTTCCTGAAAGAGTTTGTTTTCCTGTTTCATAAAAATGTTCATCTAATTCTGTTGGTAAAATGGTTTCAGAATCCGTTGCAAAGTTAATGTTTTTATATGAACGGCGCAGACTTTTACGGACAAAAACTATTGTCAGTCTCACGAGAAGATGAAACAAGCATATACCAAAAATAGCCAGCTCGTGAGGAGTTGGCTATTATCAGGTGGGTTATATAAATTACACCCTTTACATTGCAGATTATTTAATAGGTGGCGAACTTGCATCCGTTGATTGTCACGCCCGCCCCGTTGTCAATATCCTTGTCCGTCTTGGTGTAGAAGAACGTGGAGTTGTCGATGGTGATGTTTTTCAGACACTCGTATCCGGGCAGTCCGTGGGCGCTTACCGCCGTCTTTGCCCCGCGGCACACCACATTACTAATATGAATGTCGCTCCATTCCGGCACGTACTCGGCGTTTTGCGGCACGACGGTCTTTGCCTTGTCATCGCTCACACTGTATTTCTTGTCGGCGTAGGTACATTCAAAGATGATAGCCTCACCCTTTATGTCGCTCATCATAATGTCGCTCACGTAGATGTTCTGACATTTTCCACCCCTGCCGATGCCGCTCTTGAAGCGCAGTCCGGTATCAGTGCCGGAGAAAGTGTTGTGGCGCACCACGATATTCTTCATGCCGTTGGAAAATTCCGAACCAATCACAAAGCCTCCGTGGGCGTGGTACACGGTATTGTCCTGTATCAGTATGTTCTCACACGGGCCGTCGCCCTCAGCTTTCTTGCCGGCCCCGCCCTTCATGCAGATACCGTCGTCGCCGGCATCTATGGTGTTGTTCACGAGGAGCACCTCGCGGCAGCAGCTTATGTCGAGGGCGTCGCCGTTCTGGGCGTTCCACGGACAACGTATCGTCACACCGTCGACCACCACGTTGGTGCAGCGCGTGGGTATGAGGTGGAACTTGGGCGAATTCTGTATCGTCACCCCGCTCACGAGCACCCGGTCGCAGTCTGTCAGGCGCACCAGATGCGGGCGTTTGCTCTCCTGCGCCTCCGGCGTGGCGGCAATGTTCTCAAAGTGCTTCAGATTGAACGGGAACCACAGTTTTCCGTCCTGCTGCTGCGTGCCTCCCATCTGTGTGAACTCCTTCCATTCCACGTCGCTCACCTTGCTGCGCTTCACCGGACGCCACACGGCGCCGTTGCCGTCGATTATCCCTTCACCGGTGATGCTTATGTTCTTGCGCTTGCTGGCAGTGATGAGCGGAGTGCATTTGGCTTCCCTCACGCCGTCTTTAACCTTGAAGAACTGCGCGCGGTCGGGCGTGGCGAGCACCACGGCATTCTTTTCGAGATGCAAGTCGATATTGTCCTTGAGCGAAATCAGTCCCGTGAGCCACACCCCTTCGGGCACTACAAGATGTCCTCCCCCCTTGTTGTCGAGAGCCTTTATGGCCTTGGCGAAGGCATCGGTATTAAGCGTCAGTCCGTCGCCCACCGCCCCGAAGTCTTTCAGGTTCACGGTGTAGTCCGGGATTACGGGAGTCTGTGGCTGCTGCATTTTCACGGGCAAGTTCTGGTAGTATTTGCCGTAGTCTGCAGCCATTGCGGCGAGGCCCATCAGCATTGCCGCTGCAAGTGTCATTATTTTCTTCATTGTCTTGATTGGTGATTGCTTAAAAAAAATATTTTTATACGTCGAGCATTTCCCTTTGGCGGCAAAATTACACCATTAGCCCAACCATAGCAAATCCTTTAATCTTTTTTATATTGTGCGTGCTTTTTTTCACTAAAAATTTCTCCGCCCTGCCGGTATTCCTGCGGCGTGCATCCCGTCAGTCGCCTGAAATATTTGCAGAAGAAGCTGGGGGTGGAGAAATGGAGCTGATCGGCGATTTCCGCCACCTGCAGGTTGCCGTGTCGCAGCATCACCTTTGCCGCCGTTATCACGGCGCGGTCAATCCACTCCTTCGCCGTCACGCCGCTTGTCTGCCGCACCACGGTCCCCATGTAGCGTTCCGTCAGACACAGTTTGTCGGCATAGAACGCCATGCCGCGCTGTTCCCGGCAGTGCTGGTTCACAAGCTGGAGGAAGCGTTCGAAAATGCGGCGTGCCGTTCCGCCAGCCTCCTCCCCGGCGGCATGGCCGTCGAAGAGCGAACTATAATAAGAGGTGACAGCCGCCACGAGATGACACACGCAGCCAGTAACGCTCTTCTGAGCCATCACCGTCTCGCAGAGCATACGTATCATGCGGTCGAGGAGCATACGGTCGGTCTCCGCCAAAGTAAGAACACCGAATTTCCGCCTGCCGTCGAAGAGCGGAGGCAGTCCCCCCTGATGCACAAGATGAAAGAGGTCATTCCTTACCCCCATCCCCACGACGAGGAAATCGTCGCTCACCTCCAGAGGTTCCACGATAGAGCCCGGCGTGACAAAGACAGCCTGCCCTGCGGTGGCGGTGTACTCCTGCAGGTTGGCAACGGAGCGCATCCTCCCCCGCCGTATGTAGCCCATACGGTAGTCTTCGAGCAAGTAAGGACAAGGCGTGTCGCTGATGAAAGGACGGAGGAAATTCCTCATGTTCACCACAACGCCCAGTCCGCCGTCGTAGAACGACATCTTGGGAATGTTATTTTCCCGGCTCAACGCATCGAACATATTTTGCAGGGTAAGAAGTTGCGGCTGTTTCATACGCGATATATTTTGACTGTATTCCGATGCAAAGATAACAGAAAACGGCGATATTCACGTTTATCCACTCACATTTCAAACAAAAAGAACATTTGTTCCTTTCTTTCGGTAACGGATGCCATACGGCGAACAACTACCTTTGCACCCGAAACAGCAAACCCATAACAGACATGAACATAAAAGCAATCCTACTGGCTGCGGGGAGCGTCGTTTTCCCGTTTGCCGCCAGTGCGCTGTCGCTCGCCGAAGCCCGGCAGATGGCGCGCGACAACTACCCTGCCATCCGCCAATACCGTCTCATTGAGCAGAGCAACAGCTATTCCATAAGCAACGCCTCGAAGGCATGGTTGCCGCAGGTGAGCGTATCGGCAGGGGCTTACGCCTTCACCGACATAATAAAGTCGAACACGCAAATGGAGCGCATGGGGATAAGCACAAAAAACGGCGTGACGGGCGCGTCAGTCACTGTAAGGCAGAACATATACGACGGCGGACAGACAGCGGCGCAAAAACTCGTCACGGCAGCCGAAAGCGACGTGCAGACACGACAACTCGACGTGACGATGTATGAGATAAACGAACGTGTGGACAACATCTATTTCGGCATCCTCGTCATCGACGCGCAACTGCGGCAGAACGCCCTGCTCCAGCAAGACCTTGCCACGGGCGAAGAAACCGTGCGCAGCATGATGAGCCACGGCATCGCCAACGAGGGCGACCTTGAGACAATCCTCGTGGAAAAGCTGAAAGCCACCCAGCAGCGCGACGCCATGACAGCCTCACGCAAGGCATACCTGCGTATGCTCGGCACATTCATGGGCAAGAAAATTGAAGAGAGCGACACACTGGAAACGCCGGTGGGAATGGCAACTGTGGAGAAGACGGGAGACAATCGCCCCGAACTCAGCTACTACGCCTCGCGCGACGCTCTCCTCGACGCCAGACGCAGGCAGATAGACAGCAGGCTGCGCCCCACCGTGACCCTCTTCGGGGCAGGACTGGCACACACCAACGTCAGCGACATGATAAAGAACGGGGTTGCCGTGGGCGGAGTGAGCGTGGCATGGAACATCGGTGCGCTTTACACCCGCAAGAACGACATCCGCAACCTGCAGGCGCAGAAGGCCGTCAACAATGTCATGCGCGAGACGTTCCTCTTCCAGACCAAGCTGAAAAACGAGGAGGCAGACGGCAACATAGAGGCTCTGCGCAAGCAGATTGCCGGCGACGAGGAGATAATACGCCTAAGGGAGAGCCTGCGCAACAGGAGCGAGCGGAAAGTGAGGCTCGGCACGGAGAGCGTAAACCAGCTGGTGAGCGACATCTATGCCGTGGGCATGGCCAGGGCGCAGAAAGCGCAGCACGAAATTCTGCTGCTGAAAGAAATGTATAACCAAAAGAACATCAACAATGAATAAACTTTATGCAAGCGCCGCCGCGTTGCTGGCAGCCCTCGGCATCGCGTCATGCGGCGGAGAGAAGAATGAGTATGACGCCACCGGCACTTTCGAGGCAACCGAAGTGACCGTTTCGGCGGAGCAGAACGGCAAACTGCTGCAGTTCTGCGCCAACGAAGGCGACAAAATAGAAGAGGGCAGGCAGGTGGGCCTCATCGACACAGTGCAGCTTTACCTCAAGGCGCGGCAAATAGGTGCTACGAAACTTGTCTACGCCTCGCAGAAGCCCGACGCAGCCAAACAGGCGGCAGCCACAAGACAGCAGCTCGCCAAAGCGAGGGAGGAGTACGACCGCTTCGCCGCCCTCGTAAGGGACGGGGCAGCCAACCGCAAGAGCCTCGACGACGCAAGGAGCCAGGTGGAGGTTCTCCGCCGACAGCTCGACGCCCAGCTGTCGGTGCTCAGCACATCGACGAGCAGTCTGGAGGCGCAGATGGGGACTGCCGACATACAGAAGCTGCAAGTGGCCGACCAGCTAAGGAAATGCCGCGTCACAGCACCCATTACGGGCACCGTGCTCGAGAAATACGCCGAGAAGGGGGAGTTCGCCACCGTGGGCAAGCCGCTCTTCAAGATGGCGGACACGGGGAACATGTTCCTCAGAGCCTACATCACATCCTCGCAGCTCCGCACCGTAAGGATAGGGCAGCCGGTGAAGGTGTTCGCCGACTACGGCGGCAAGGAGAGGAAGGAATACCAGGGGCGCGTGACGTGGATTTCGTCAAAATCGGAGTTCACGCCCAAGACGATACTCACCGACGACGAGCGCGCCGACCTTGTCTATGCCGTGAAGATAGCCGTGAAGAACGACGGGTATATCAAGATAGGAATGTACGGCGAGGCGAAATTCCGGTAACGCTCCGCGGCAACAGTCAAAATGAAAGAGAAAATGGACAAGTCTATCACAGTGGACCACGTCTCCAAGAGCTACGGCAGCGTAAAGGCCCTGCACGACGTGAGCCTGTCTGTCGGGAAAGGCGAGATATTCGGCATCGCCGGTCCCGACGGGGCGGGAAAGACAACGCTCTTCCGCATCCTCGCCACACTGATACTGGCGGACAGCGGCACCGCGTCAGTAGGGGGACACGGCATAAAGGACGGGATGAAGGAGATACGCCGCATCACAGGATACGTGCCCGGCAAATTCTCACTCTACCAAGACCTCTCGGTGAGAGAGAACCTGGAATTCTTCGCCACTCTCTTCGGCACCACGGTAGAGGCGGAATACGACAACATCAAGGCCATCTACTCGCAGATAGAGCCTTTCAGCGGCAGACGTGCCGGTGCGCTGTCGGGCGGAATGAAACAGAAGCTCGCACTCTCGTGCGCCCTCGTACACAGGCCCGAAATACTGCTGCTCGACGAACCTACCACCGGCGTGGACCCCGTGAGCCGCAAGGAGTTCTGGGCCATGCTCCGCGACGTGAGCCGGCGCGGCATCACCGTCGTTGTCTCCACGCCCTACCTCGACGAAATCCGGCAATGCCACCGCGTGGCATTCCTCCATGAGGGGGAGGTGAGAGGCGTGGGCAGTCCCGGCGACATTCTCGAAGAGTTCAAGGACGTGTTCTGCCCCGAAGCCCCGCAGCGCGGGGGCGGCAACAGTAAGACAGGAGACGGCGCACAGGAGGAAAACTCCATCGAAGTGTCACATCTCGTCAAGGCGTTCGGCGATTTCCGCGCCGTGGACGACATATCATTCTCGGTGAAGCGTGGCGAGATATTCGGCTTTCTCGGGGCGAACGGAGCAGGAAAGACCACGGCGATGCACATACTCACCGGCCTCAGCCGTCCCACCGCCGGAAGCGGCAGGGTGGCTGGCTGCGACATCACGACGGAATACGAGCGGATAAAGGAGCACATAGGATACATGAGCCAGAAGTTCTCGCTCTACGGCGACCTCACCGTGAGGGAGAACATACGCCTCTTCGCCGGCATCTACGGCATGGCCGGCACCGACATAAGGCGGAAGACGGAAGAACTGCTGCGGAAACTGCACTTCGAGGGCCACGGCGACGACATCGTGGCGAGCCTGCCGCTGGGCTGGAAACAGAAGCTCGCCTTCTCGGTGAGCATCTTCCACGAACCCGAGATTGTGTTCCTCGACGAGCCTACAGGGGGCGTAGACCCCGCCACGAGGCAGCAGTTCTGGCTGCTCATCCGCGAAGCCGCAAGCCGCGGCATCACCGTATTCGTCACCACGCACTATATGGACGAGGCGGAATACTGCGACCGCATATCCATCATGGTGGACGGCAGGATAAGGGCCATCGGCACGCCCGGCGAACTGAAACGCAGTCTGCGCCAGTCCGACATGGACGGCGTGTTCACATTTTTGGCAAGACAATCCACAAGACAATGAAGCAGTTTATATCTTTCGTGATAAAGGAGACAAGACACATCCTGAGGGACAAGCGCACGATGCTCGTGCTCTTCGGCATGCCCGTCATTCAGATGCTGCTCTTCGGCTTCGCCATCTCCACCGACGTGCGCAACGTGAGGACAATAGTCGTCATGTCCACCGTAGACCGCCACACGCAGGAGATGACAGACCGGCTGGGGGCAAACGAATACTTCGACATATTATATAAGGTGCGCACCACAGGCGAGGCGGAAAGCCTCATCCGCAGTCAGAAAGCCGACATCGCCATAGTGTTCGGCGGCAGGGAGCAATGCGGCAAGGCTGCCAGCGGCAGCGAAGGCAAGCCTGCCGTACAGGTCATCACCGACGGCGCCGACCCGAACATGGCGCAGCTTTACACCAACTACGCCAGCCAGATTCTCGCGCAAGGCGATTTCCGGGACGCGAAGTCCCCCGTCACGCTGCGCACATCGCTTCTCTACAACCCGCAGATGAAGAGCAGCTACAACTTCGTGCCCGGCATCATGGGGGTTATCCTCATGATGATATGCGCCATGATGACAAGCATCAGCATCGTGAGGGAAAAGGAACGCGGCACCATGGAGGTGCTGCTGGTAAGTCCCGTGCGGCCGCTGCTCATCATCGTCGCCAAGGCGGTGCCGTATCTTGCACTGGCGTTCGTCATCCTCACCTCGACGCTCCTCACCGCCAAATACGTCCTGGCGGTGCCGCTGTCGGGCAGCATCTTCTGGATATATGCCGTGTCGGGCATATACATTCTCCTCGCCCTGTCGCTCGGACTGCTCATCAGCACCGTGGCGAAGACCCAGCTCGTGGCGCTGCTGGCGTCGGCAATGATGCTCATGATGCCGTGCATACTGCTCAGCGGAATGATCTACCCGGTGGAGAGTATGCCGTGGATTCTGCAGCAGGTGGCGGCCGTCATACCGCCGCGGTATTATATCTCCGCCATGCGCAAGCTGCTCGTCATGGGAGTGGGCATCGACAAGGTGGCAACGGAAATGACGGTGCTCTCGGCAATGGCCGCGGTATTGCTCGCCGTGGCTCTTCTCAACTTCAAAAAAAGACTGGAATAATATGGTTATAAAGCATTTACTCCGCAAGGAATTCCTGCAGATGAGGCGCAATGCCTTCATACCGCGCCTCATCATCGTGTTCCCCATCATAATAATGTGTGTCATGCCGTGGGTGATGAACATGGAGGTGAAGAACATCGTGGTGGACGTGGTGGACAACGACCGCTCGACGCTCTCCGCACAGCTGGTACACCGCATCGAGGCGAGCGACTATTTCATATTCGGCGGACAGAAGGACAGCTACGCCGAGGCTATGGCCGACGTGGAGCGTTCCGAGGCCGACGTGATAGTGGAAATACCGCAACATTTCGAGAGGGACGCGCTAAGGGGCGGCAGTCCGCAAATCCTCGTGGCGGCAAACGCCGTGAACGGCACCAAGGGGAGCATGGGCATTTCCTACATGAGCGGCATCGTCACCGGCCACGTGGCATCGGCTTCCGTCGCCGGCGGAGCACCGGCGGCCGCCGACAACACGGTGAGCGCACTCTACCTCTACAACAAACGCCTCAACTACAAGACATTCGTCATTCCCTCGCTCATGGCCGTCCTCATCCTGCTCGTCTGCGGCTTCCTGCCTGCCCTCAACATAGTGGGCGAAAAGGAGAGCGGCACGATAGAGGCCATAAACGTGACGCCCGTGAGGAAATGGGAGTTCATCCTCGCCAAGCTGATTCCCTACTGGATTACGGGCATGGTGGTGATGACGGTGTGCTTCATTCTGGCATGGGCGGTATACGGCATCACTCCGGCGGGAAACATCGCGCTGATATACCTCCTCGCCATACTGCTGGCTCTCACCGTGAGCGGACTGGGCCTCGTCATATCCAACTACAACGACACCATGCAGCAGGCGGTCTTCGTGATGTGGTTCGCCGTGATGTGCCTGCTGCTCCTGAGCGGCCTCTTCACGCCGGTGAGGTCAATGCCCCACTGGGCGTATCTCACCACCTACGCAAACCCCGTACACTATTTCATCGACGCCATACGCACCGTCTTCGTGCGCGGCGGCGGCTTCGCCTGCATAGCCCGCCAGGCGGCGGCGCTCGGGGGCATTGCCGCGGCGATGAACCTGTGGGCGGTGGCGAGCTACCGCAAAAACTCATAGCGGTGCGACGGCGCAATGACAGGGTGACGGCGCGATGGCAAAAATCTAAAATGAATTATCAATTTACCCACTTGCCGGTCTCATATTTTTTCATAACTTTGCAATGTCAAGGACAAAACGTTCCAGCGACAAGCCAAAGAGTAAAAACATCAACAACTATACAATACAAAATGATTATGAAAAGTATTCTGGAAGGCCGCCCCGGACTTGCTGCCGAGGTGGAGAAGATAGCCGAGGTGGCTGGCTACCTGTGGCAGAACGGATGGGCCGAGCGCAACGGCGGAAACATCACGGTGAACGTGACAGAGTTCGCCGACGACGAAATGAAGTCCATGCCCGCCATTAGCGAGGTGAAGCAGATCGGCGTGACACTGCCGGCTCTGAAAGGCTGCTACTTCTACTGCAAGGGCACCGGCAAGCGAATGCGCGACCTGGCAAGGCACCCGATGGACAACGGCAGCGTGATACGCATCCTCGACGACTGCGCCAGCTATGTCATCATCGCCGACAACGAGGTGATGCCAACGAGCGAACTGCCGTCGCACCTCACCGTTCACGCTCACCTCATAGAGACCGGGTCGGCATACAAGGCCACGGTTCACACCCACCCCATCGAACTCGTGGCGATGAGCCACAACAGGAAGTTCCTGGGCAAGGACGTGCTGACGAACATCCTGTGGAGCATGATTCCCGAGACAAAGGCGTTCTGTCCGCTGGGCCTCGGCGTAGTGCCCTACGAGCTGCCGGGGTCCAACAAGCTTGCGGACAACACACTCAAGGAGCTTGAGGACTACGACGTGGTGCTTTGGGAGAAGCACGGCGTGTTTGCCAAGGGTCTCGACGTGATGGACGCCTTCGACCAAATCGACGTGCTCTCGAAGAGTGCCAAGATTTACATCAACTCCAAGTGCATGGGCTTCGAGCCTGAAGGAATGAGCGACGAAAAGCTCAAGGAAATGACAAAGGCTTTCAACCTGCCGAAATAACGTTTCTGACAGAACATTATATACAAGGCGGCACACCGGAATACGGTGTGCCGCCTTTTTTTATTCAGGCGTTAGGTATAAGCGTTTATGGCGCACTTACAAAATGCTCTGTTTAAGGCGTTCCGCAGAATTTCCTTAGGGTCAAATAAGGACTATCTTTAGAAACCACCTTTAATTAGTACACTCTTGATGCCTCTACCTAATTGTCGTAAAAAAAAGTGCAACACTTGTTGTATGTCCTTTGTGCAATGTTTGAAAAGTGTTCCAAATGTCGCATTTTGCCGATGTAGGACTGGCCTTGATTTTAACTGGATTGTACCGTCCTTTTAGGGTAGATGTAAAATGTTGATAATCAGCATAATAGATACACCCTAAAAACAGACACCCCAAAACCTCGGCGAAAACGATAGCTTTTCGGGGAGCAAAGCTATCGTTTCCTCCGGGCAAAGCTATCGTTTCCTCCCCGAAAAGCACTGCTCCTTAAAATCAGGAGTAAAAACAAAGTGTTCCAAATGTCTTATTTGTAAAACATTTTACAAGCGTACTCTAAACGCCTATACCTATCAAGCGTTTTCCATGATTGCCCTTAACGGATTTCTGCACTTCCTGCCTAACCCCAAGCCTGCGTTTCCCAACCGTACATCGTACGATAAGAGGTCGTGCATCGTACGATATGAGGTCGTATATCGTACGATGTGAGGTCGTATATCGTACGATGTACGGTTGAAAAAAATTCCTTTGAGCAGAGAAAACCGACAAAGCATTCTTCATTTCCGTGCTAATTTGATAACTTTGCGCAAGAACGACTACTTTCTGCAACTTGCAGGGATGTTGCGGTTTGAGGAGATATAACAAAAAGATAATGGAAAGATGAACAACGGGGAAGAATTACATAGCGTCGTTTGACGAGTATCTCCGTCAAGGAGAACCTTCAAAACAGGAAAGTGCTGCCAACTGGCAGACTGCCATCGGACTGCAGGCTGTGGACGGCTTGCAGCCTTCGGCTTATCTTCTCGAAGTGGCGGAGCGCAACATCGAGGGCGAGATAACACTCGAAGAAAGTCGTCAGCTCATCAATTCCTACTATCAGAGCAAGACCGCCCGTACGCCAAAGGAAGAAGAGGAAGAGGAGGCGGACAAGGTTTCAGCCAATATCGCTCGCATTCTGAAGTCGCATACATTTGCCTTCAATACCAACGGCTACATATCACTCCACCGCCGCATCTTCGAGGGCGTGTTCAAGCACGCAGGAGAAATCCGCACCTACGACATTGCCAAGCGCGAGTGGGTGCTCGAAGGCGATACGGTCAACTACCTCAACTGGGAAGACCTGCGCCGTGCCCTCGACTGGGACATCGAACAAGAGAAGAAATTCTCCTATCGTGGTTTGCCGGAAGACGAGAAGATAGAGCATATCGCCAATTTCATCTCGGGCATCTGGCAGATACACGCCTTCCGTGAGGGCAACACCCGAACCACGGCAGTGTTTGCCATCCAGTATCTCCGTTCGCTTGGTTTCCGTGTGGACAACCGCATGTTTGCCCTCCATTCCTGGTATTTCCGCAATGCTCTCGTAAGGGCCAACTACCGCAACGTGCAGAAGGACATAGACTATACGCCCGTGTATCTCGTCCGTTTCTTCCGCAACCTGCTGCTTGGCGAGAAATGGGACTTGAAAAAACGCTACCTTCATATACATACGGCAAAGGAATGGAGAGGCCAGCCTAATTTGCAGACTGAAGATGGCGGTGAAAAAGACAATAGTGGCGGTGAAAAAGAGAGCTGAACGCCAAAAATACCAGCACCGTGTCTGCCGGACTGCATTTTTTTGTGTAAATTTGCAGACATGAACAATCTGACCAACGCGGCGCAATGGAGCGAGAACGTGATTATCGCCGACGCCGACTTCATAGACAAGGTGACATTCGACCTCACCGTGAACTTCGAACGCATGCTGATGAGGCGCATCCCCAAGGCTGACCTCGCGAAATGGATAGACTGCGTGGCGCTCGACGGCGGACTGCGCGAGGGCGACAACAGCGTGCAGGTGGTGCTGATACACGACAAGGACAAGGCGGCACTGGAGAATTTCACACCGTCCGCATACGGGGAGGATATCAACGGCAAGGCCTTCAAGGACCACTTGGGGGAATTCACGATGAGCGCGTTCCCCGTGGAGGAGATTACCAGCAAGGCGGACTTTCTCGCCGAAACGGCACAGATAGCCTGTTCGCAGAAGGAGGTGAAACGCGTGATGGTGATACCCGACGACGGGGAGACATACGCCAAGGTGCGACAGGCGCTGCGCCGCACCGACGACGACGGCAAGCGCATCACGCTCTTCGCCATGCAGCCCATGGAGGGCGGCAACTACAGGCAGGAGATACTGGGATACTCGCTGATGAGCGCGCTCGGGATAAAGGGCGACGAGATAAAGTGACCGCAAGCGGCGTTTCGGCGCAGGCCAAGCGGCGTTGAAACAGGACAAGTTGAACGATTTTTTGAATTTAACAATACAATGGGAAAAGTTTTAATTATCGGAGCAGGTGGCGTGGCAACCGTGGCTGCCGTGAAAATAGCCAAGAACGCTGATGTTTTCACCGACATCATGATAGCAAGCCGCACCAAGTCGAAATGCGACAAGATTAAAGAGTATATCGGCAACCCCGACATCAAAACGGCACAGGTGGACGCCGACGACGTGGAACAGCTCAAGGCCCTGTTCAACGACTACAGGCCGGAACTCTGCGTGAACCTCGCACTTCCCTACCAGGACCTCACCATCATGGAGGCTTGTCTGGCGTGCGGAGTGAACTATCTCGACACCGCCAACTATGAGCCCAAGGACGAGGCTCACTTCGAGTACAGCTGGCAGTGGGCATACAAGAAACGCTTCGAGGACGCGGGACTGACGGCAATCCTGGGCTGCGGCTTCGACCCGGGCGTGACAAGCGTGTTCACGGCATACGCGGCAAAGCACCACTTCGACGAGATTCAGTATCTCGACATCGTGGACTGCAACGCCGGCAACCACCACAAGGCTTTCGCCACCAATTTCAACCCCGAGATAAATATCCGCGAGATAACGCAGAAGGGCCTCTACTGGGAGGACGGCAAATGGGTGGAAACGGAACCGCTCGAAATACACAAGCCGCTGACATACCCCAACGTGGGTCCCAAGGAGAGCTACCTGCTGCACCACGAGGAGATAGAGTCGCTCGTGAAGAACTACCCCACGATAAAGCGCGCGCGCTTCTGGATGACCTTCGGACAGCAGTATCTCACCTACCTCGACTGCATACAGAACCTCGGCATGTCGCGCATCGACGAGATAGAATACGAGGCTCCGCTCGCCGGCAACGAGAAAGAGAAGGTGAAGGTGAAAATCGTTCCGCTGCAGTTCCTCAAGGCCGTGCTGCCCAACCCGCAGGACTTGGGCGAGAACTACGACGGGGAGACGAGCATCGGCTGCCGCATACGCGGAATAAAGGACGGAAAGGAAAGGACATACTACGTGTATAACAACTGCAGCCACCACGAGGCTTACCTTGAAACGGGCATGCAGGGAGTGAGCTACACCACCGGCGTGCCGGCAATGATCGGAGCGATGATGTTCTTCAAGGGACTGTGGCGCAAGCCGGGAGTGTGGAACGTGGAGGAGTTTGACCCGGACCCATTCATGGAACAGCTCAACAAGCAGGGACTGCCGTGGCACGAGGTGTTCGACGGCGACCTCGAACTCTAAAAAAACACGTGACGAGGGGCGAAAGCCAAGGTTGATTTAACTTTTCTTTTGTCCTTTCAACATTTTTATTTACTTTTGCACCGATTTTAAGGAACGCAGGCAGCTCTGCCGGAACAGGCAGGGTTGCCTTTTTTATTTTCTCATACTTTCAAACATCAAAATGAACAGTAAGCTGGATTTCAGACCTCAGTTGCTGACGGCTCTCAAGAGCTACAGCAAAAAGACATTCATGGCAGACCTCATGGCGGGAGTAATAGTGGGCATCGTGGCCCTGCCGCTCGCCATAGCCTTCGGCATCGCGTCGGGTGTGACACCCGAGAAGGGCATCATCACCGCCATCGTGGCGGGCTTCATCATCTCGCTGCTCGGAGGCAGCAAGGTGCAGATAGGCGGACCGACGGGTGCATTCATCATCATCATCTACGGCATCATACAGCAGTACGGCTTCGAGGGCCTCACCATAGCCACACTGATGGCAGGGGCGTTTCTCATCCTCTTCGGCGTGCTGCACCTCGGCACCATCATCAAGTTCATCCCCTACCCCATCGTGGTGGGCTTCACGAGCGGTATCGCCGTGACAATCTTCACCACGCAGATAAAAGACCTCTTCGGCCTGTCGATAGACAAGGTGCCGAGCGACTTCATTGAGAAGTGGCAGTGCTACCTGTGCCATTTCGACACCATTGACTGGTGGTGTACGGCAGTGGGACTGGCCAGCGTGGCGATAATCGCCGTCACGCCCAAGTTCAGCAAGAAGATACCGGGGTCGCTCGTGGCGATTGTCGTGATGACCGTGGCCGCGCTGCTGCTCAAGCAGTATGCCGGGGTGACGAGCATCGAGACCATCGGCGACCGCTTCTCGGTGAGCAGCGACATACCCGACGCGCGCATTCCGGAGATTACATGGGAAACGGTAAAGAGCCTCGTGGCGCCGGCCATGACGATAGCCGTGCTGGGAGCCATCGAGTCGCTGCTCTCCGCCACGGTGGCAGACGGTGTGATCGGCGACCACCACAACTCCAACACGGAGCTTATAGCGCAGGGCGTGGCAAACCTCGCCTCGCCCATCTTCGGCGGCATACCTGCCACGGGTGCCATCGCGCGCACAATGACGAACATCAACAACGGCGGCAAGACTCCCGTTGCCGGCATCATCCATGCCGTTGTGCTGCTGCTTATCTTCCTCTTCTTCATGCCGCTCGCCAAATACATCCCCATGGCGTGCCTCGCCGGAGTGCTGGTGATAGTGTCCTACGGCATGTGCGGATGGAGGTCGTTCCTGGCACTGACGAAGAACCCGAAGAGCGACGTGAGCGTGCTGTTCATCACCTTCTTCCTCACCATCATCTTCGACCTCACCGTAGCAATCGAGGTGGGCCTCATCATCGCCTGCCTGCTGTTCATGAAGCGTATGTCGGAGACTACCGACGTGAAGGTGATAATGGACGAGATAAACGAGGAAAGCGACATGATAAAGGGAAACCTCGAGCACCTCACCATTCCCAAGGGCGTGGAGGTGTACGAAATCAACGGCCCGTATTTCTTCGGCGCCGGCAACCGTTTCGAGGAAATCATGGCCACGTTCGGCGACCGCCCCAAGGTGCGCATCATACGAATGAGGAAAGTGCCGTTCATCGACTCCACCGGCATCCACAACCTCACCAACCTGTGCGGCATGAGCAAGAAGGAGGGGATACAGGTGGTGCTCTCCGGAGTAACCCCCGATGTCCACGCAGCACTCAAGAAGGCGGGCTTCTACGCCTCGGTGGGCGAGGAGAACATCTGCAGCCACATCAACATCGCCCTGGAGAGGGCCAAGGCCATCGTGGGAGAATAAGTGCCCCAACGACATACCGCCACAAATATGCGGCGTAAAACCTATCGGTAGGAGGAAAACAAGGCGGTTTTCCTCCTACTTTCGTAGATGCCCGGCATGGCATACTGTTTTTGTCATTGATTTTTTATTGCCCACACCTTACTGCATACTGTTTTTTTTGTAATTTTGCACCATCATTCACAATAATAACTAAAGCAATATGAACAAGAAAAAGATGGCAGCCTCCATCAGGAAACTTGTGTTCCTGACGGCCTTCACGGCGACGGCTGCTACTGCGGCGAGGGCGGAAGTAAGCACGTCCTCCAGCTTCAAGCCAGCACAAGTTACGACATGGTGGAACGGCGAAGAGTTTGCCAACCAGGCCGACTCCTTCCTCATCTACAGTCCCACGGTCAAGGCTTACCTTGGCAGCAACAAGAGCGGAATGCCACAGAATGTCAATGACGCCCTGCACTGGGTAACACAGAAAGACAACTCGGGCAAGTACACACTCACAAGCAAGGACGGGTACAAAGTGATTCTCGAGCCGGACAATGCCGGCAGCCCCGAGGGTTCGTGGCATCTGGACATCAGCACGACCGGCACCGCCACGGCACTGACAGTGGCACAGCAGGAGGGTAGCGCCGGCTACACCTTCAGCAACCAGAGCCACTACCTTGCCGCCAAGAGCGAAGACAACAAGACCATAGCCTACATCAGCCAGGAGACGACAGATGCAGGATGGCTCGTCGTAAGCTACGGCCAGAAGGAGAGCTACGACAGATACGCAGAACTCTTCAACAAGGTGGCAAAGTACATGGATCAGGAGTCGGTGATGCTCGACGCTGCCACACGCGAGCGCATCGGGAACATCCTTGCGAAGACCGCAACGGGCACCTTCAAGACCTACAAGGACGACATGGACAGTCTGGAGACTGCACAGAAGGTGTTCGCAGCCACCGCCAAGCTGCAGGGCAAGTGGTTCCGCGGCGAAAAGTACGAGAACGGCAGCCAGTATTACATCTACAACCCCGGCGAGGGTGTCTTCCTCACAGGCAGCACTCCCGAGGACCACGCCATCGGCCAGGCCGACCTCTGGACTCCCCGGAAATGGAACAACGGAACGTGGTCTTTCAATAGCGAGCGCAACTACAGACTGTATCTGGAGAAGGTGAACGACGCATACGTGAGCAGGATTGACTCGACGTCCACACCTACCACGTTCCAGGCACAGATACTGGCAGACGACAACGGCGGATTCCTGCTCAACAGCTTTGACTGGGCACAAAGGTTCTGCATTGACAACAACGACGGGAAACTGTCGTTCGGCGTTCACGCCTACAACTTTGACGACACCGACTTCAGCAACTGCACATGGTATTTCATTTCACCGGCGCAGAAAGAAATCTTCCTGCAGTACAACAAGCTCTACTACGAGGTGAAGGGCTTCGCCTCGTCAAGCTCACTGACAGACCCCAGCACACAGGCACTGATAAAGAATGCTATCGCCATGACCGACACCTGCTGTTTCTACAACGCAATGGATGTCATCGCTGCCCTCGAGGAAGCAAGGAACGCATACTACGGCGACGTGACAAACACCAACAAATGGTGGTACGGCGACAAGCTGGAAGACGGAAAGAAATACTACCTCTACAATGCAGGTATGGGCACATTCCTCGCCAACAGCAACACGCCGTCGGAGACAAGCATCGAAGGCGCAGCCGCATGGACCTGGAACAACAAGACGCTGACCAGCGACGGGGGCTATGTGGTATATCTGGAGAGAATAGACAAGAATGAAACATTCGACAGCCCCAGCCGCTGGAGGGCAAAGGTGACGAACGACGGGACACAGGCTTCAACCCTCACCGCATCGGAGGCACGCTCCGACAAGAACGCATACATCTTCTGGAAATACGGCAACATCGCAAGCGGACAGATGTGCTTCGGCATAAGGGAGGGCGAGTACGCTCCCTACTACTATCCCCAAAAGGACAACTACCCCAACTTTGAATGGATCCTCATCTCGCAGGAGCAGAAAGAGGCTTACACCAAGTTCCTGACCCTCTACAACGAGGTGAAAGAACTTGCCAACGACGAGAAGGTGGTAAGCGACGACAATGTGCTGAAGGTGGCAAACGGCGCGCTCAGCACCGCCGACAACTGCACATACACCAACTATGCCGACGCCATGATAGAGCTGTATTCGGCAAAGCGCATGATGCTTAGCCTGCTGGGCAAAGAAAACACATGGTGGTACGGAGAGGGCCTGGAGGCCAACAAGCCGTTCTATCTGTATAACATCGGCGCCGATATCTTCGTCACCAACGAGACCCCTTCGGTTACGGCGATTGACGAGGCTGACACATGGACAACACCGGCGACAGACGATACCGCCACGTTCACCAGCTCCAATGGCTACAAAATCTACATGAACGGAAACGGGTACAAGCCGTACCCGCAACTTTGGGATGTCAAGGTAAGCAAGGACGTTGAGGCTACAGCAGTCAGGCCTTGCCCACAAAGCAAAAGGAATTCGTACTGGCTCATCAGTGCAAATTCAAACAATGTCTGCTTCACGGCCAAGAAAGGCGAAACATCCTACTGCGTCACCCTTTCTCTCCAGAACGACGACGAGGAAATGTGGCTCTTCATCTCCAATGAGCAGAAGGCTTGCCGCATGACTTTCGACAGCCTGTTTACCGTAGTGGGCAAATATGCCGTGAACCCGAACGTGAAGGCCAACGAGGAGGTGTACAAAAAGGTGATTTCCACCCTGTCCACTGTCGCCAGCGGCACCTACGCAACCTACGAGGCGGACAAGGAGCTGATGCTCGAAGCCATCCGCGCGGCAGCAGGATGCACACCCCTTTCAGACAGCTGGTGGTACGGCGAAACGTTGGAGAACAACAAAAAATATTACATCTACCACCCCGACGCCTGTATCTTTGTCACCAAGGAGACACCCGAGTGCAAGGACATCAACGAAGCCGCACTCTGGTATGCAGGCTGGAGTGACGAATACAAAATTGGCGGCAATACGTTCACTTGCGACAACGGCTACAAGTGGCTCCTCCACCAGGACAATACGGGATATGCTTTGTGGATCCGCAACAGAGACGACGACGCTACCCCATTCCAGGCATTCCGTGCCGACAACGCCGTAAGGGGCGAGTACCAGTTGGTGTACACGCATCCGGTATCCAGCAATGAATACTATATGCACGTGGGTGTAAAGGACGGTGCCTACGTACACAGTGACTTCAGCTGCGACACGCTGCGCAATGAAGAATACACCTATTACTGGCTCTTCATCAGCGAGGAACAGAAAGAGGCATACGACACGTTCATCCTTACATACAACGAGGCCAACTCATACTACACCTCCGACGACCTGAAGGGCGAAACTGCCATCCTCGACGAGCTGAAGAAGGCTATTGACCAGGCGCAAGCCGGCACATACGCCTCTTACGCAAATGATATCATTGCGCTCAACTCTGCCATACAGAAGGCAAAGCAGCATAAACCTACTACAGACATAGATAACGCGAACAGCAACAAGGCTGCAACCTCCGGCTCCAAGGTGGAGGCCATCTACGGTATGGACGGTATGCGCAGGGCGGTTCTCAGCCCCGGCATCAACATTATCAAGATGAGCGACGGCACTACAGTCAAGGTCACCAAGTAATGCCGAAAGGTTGAAAATGATCTAACGCACGTCTCTTTCTTACAGAGACAATGCCCACACCGGGCATATACGAAATAAAGGAGCGTCCCTTCCGGGGACGCTCCTTTATTTCGTATATATTATATAAGGTAAGCGGTCTTACGCTTATCACATAAGACAGGCAATCTTACTCTGCGCGGAAATTGGCGAGGTCTTCTGCCGTGAAGTTCTTCACGTAGGCGTTGTGGCCTACCACTTCCTCCTCGGCGTGGCGCACGTAAACCTGTGCGCTCTTGGCGAAGAGTTGCGGCGCTGCCGAAGCATCGCCCACGATGAGCAGCGACATGAGAATATCGCCGGTCATGTCGTACAGGCGGCGCGCAAGGAAATCGTGCATCTCCTGGTTCTCGCCCTGCTTCACGTATTCAAGCGACTGCTCGTAGAGTTCCACCATCTTCGCGATGCGTGCCTGCAGCGGCTTCATCTCCTCAGACACCTCCTTGGCAAGCATTTCCTTCATGATGCCGAGGTAAGTGTGGTTGGTGATGTAGCGTATGGCAGCCACCACCTGCAGCTGTGTCGTTCCCTCGTAGATAGAGAAGATGCGCGCGTCGCGGTAGAGACGCTGGCACTTGTAGTCCATGATGAAGCCTGAACCGCCGTGTACCTGAATGCAGTCGTATGCGTTCTGGTTGGCGTATTCGGAGTTCATGCCCTTTGCCACGGGAGTGAAGGCGTCGGCGAGACGGGCGTATTTCTTCTGCTCCTGCTTCTCCTCCGGCGTGAGCTTGCGCTCGCGCGAGATGTCCTCCAGCGACTTGTATATATCAACGTAGCGCGCCGTCTGGTAGAGGATGCTGCGCCCGGCGTCGAGCTTCGCCTTGATTTTGGCAATCATGTCGTAGACAGCCGGGAAATTGACGATAGCCTCGCCGAACTGCTTGCGCTCGCGGGCGTAGGCAAGAGCCTCGTCGTAGGCGGCCTGGCTCAGTCCCACGCTCTGCGCCGCGATACCCAGGCGCGCGCCGTTCATCAGTGCCATCACATACTTGATAAGTCCCATACGCGTGCTGCCGCAGAGTTCCGCCTTGGCGTTCTTGTAGACCAGCTCGCAGGTGGGCGAACCGTGGATGCCGAGCTTGTGTTCTATGTGGCGCACGGTCACTCCGCCCTGGTTCTTGTCGTAGATAAACATCGAGAGACCGCGGCCGTCGCGCGTGCCTTCCTCGGAGCGTGCCAGCACGAGGTGGATGTCGCTGTCGCCGTTGGTGATGAAGCGTTTCACGCCGTTGAGCAGCCAGCATCCCTCTTCCTCGCTATAGGTGGCCTTGAGCATCACGCGCTGCAGGTCGGAACCGGCGTCAGGCTCGGTGAGGTCCATACTCATCGTCTCTCCGGCGCAGACGCGCGGTATGTATTTCTGTCTCTGCTCCTCCGATCCGAATTCATAGAGCGTCTCGATACAGTCCTGCAGACTCCAGATATTCTGGAAGCCGGCATCTGCCGTGGCCACGATTTCCGACGCCATCGAATAAGGCGTGATGGGCAGGTTGAGACCGCCGTAGCGGCGCGGCATGGAGATG
Source organism: Oscillibacter sp. MSJ-31 (assembly GCA_963629785.1). Taxonomy (GTDB): domain Bacteria; phylum Bacteroidota; class Bacteroidia; order Bacteroidales; family Bacteroidaceae; genus Prevotella. Next base: position 54,368 of record CAVGJZ010000013.1, read on the forward strand.
CCCCACAGTCCGGCCTGGCGCGTGGCCTCGATGTTCTCGTAGGTCTTCGACGCATAGTGCATGCGGCCGTCCACGAGGTGCGGACCTTCCTCGTCCACGTCCTGACTGTTGGGTTCGAGCACATTGGCAGCGATGTCGCCGGTTATCTCGAGCAGCCGTTTGTAGTTCTCAACTGCGTCGTCGAAGTCCACGGGAGCGTCCTCATACTTGTCTTTGTCTGCGAAGTTGCGCTCCTTGAGCTCAACGATTCTCTTCATTTCCGGGTGATTAAGATAGAAATCGAACTCCGGATGGTCAGTATAATAGTTTGCCATGTTGTTACTTAGAATTCTGCTTGTAGTATTTAATGAGCTTTGGTACGACCTCCTCCACGGTGCCGTTGATCACGTAGTCGGCAATCTGGTTGATCGGCGCTTCGGGGTCGCTGTTTATGGATATGATGATGCCGGAGTCCTGCATTCCGGAGATATGCTGTATCTGTCCGGAAATGCCGCAGGCGATATACACCTTGGGATGCACGGAAACGCCGGTCTGGCCTATCTGCCTGTCGTGGTCCACCCATCCGGCGTCCACCGCCGCGCGGCTGGCCCCCACTTCGCCGTGCAGCTCCTTGGCGAGCTGGAACAGCATGTCGAAGCCCTCCTTGCTGCCCACGCCGTAGCCTCCAGCCACCACGATGGGCGCACCCTTGAGGTTGTGCTTGGCTGCCTCCACATGGCGTTCGATCACCTTCACCACATAGTCGGCCTGCGGCACATACTTGTCTACGTCCATCACAGCCACCTCATGACGCGCCTCGCCGTCGTAGAGAGCCTTCTGCATCACTCCGCTGCGCACCGTAGCCATCTGCGGACGATGGTCGGGGTTCACGATGGTCGCCACGATGTTGCCGCCGAAGGCGGGGCGTATCTGGTAGAGCAGGTTGTCGTAGTGAGTGCCAGTCTTCTTGTCGTCGTAGTCACCGATTTCGAGCTGCGTGCAGTCGGCGGTGAGTCCGCTGGTGAGCGACGACGACACCCTCGGCCCGAGGTCGCGCCCGATGACGGTGGCACCCATGAGGCATATCTGCGGTTTCTCCTCCTTGAAGAGGTTCACGAGAATGTCGGTGTGTGGCGCCGAGGTATAGGGGAAGAGTCCCTTGGCGTCGAAGACGAACAGCTTGTCCACTCCGTAGGGCAGTATCTGGTCTTCCACGTTGCCCGTGATGCCTGTTCCCGCAACCACGGCATGCAGTTCCACTCCGAGCTGACTGGCGAGTTTGCGTCCTTTGGTGAGCAATTCCTGAGACACCTCGGCAACCGTGGTGTTCTCCACCTCGCAATATACAAATACGTTGTTCATCTTGTTATCCAATAATCTTTTCGTCCAACAATTCCTTTACCAATCCCTCGATGTCTTCGTCGGCAGCGGTGAGCGTCTTGCTCTCCTTGGCCTGGAAAACGATGTTCTTCACTGCCTTTACCTTGGTGGGCGAACCGGCGAGACCGCACTGGTTGGGGTCTCCGTCCACGTCGGCCACCGACCACTGGTTGAGCGTGAGGTACGGGCGTTCCTCGTACAGCCCGGCATACGGCATGTCGGCGGTGCGCTCGAGCGGCACGCTGGCGCGCTTGTATTTCATCACGAGCCTTACGTTGCAGGGGCGGCACGGCGCTGCGCTGCCGTTCACCGTTATCACCACGGGCATCGGTGTCTCCACGGTCTCCACTCCGCCGTCGATATGGCGGCGTATGGTGAGCTTGCCGTTCTCGCATTTCTCTATCTCCTCGGCGTAGGTCACCTGCGAGAGGCCCAGCTTCTGTGCCACCTGCGGACCCACCTGTGCGGTGTCGCCGTCGATGGCCTGCCGTCCGCCGATTACCACGTCGGCGCCGCCGATTTTCTTTATTGCCGTGGCGAGGGCGTAGGATGTGGCGAGGGTGTCGGCACCGGCGAAGAGGCGGTCGGTGAGCAGCCATCCGGTGTCTGCCCCGCGGTAGAGTCCCTGGCGTATTATCTCCGCCGCGCGCGGCGGACCCATGGTGAGTATGCCCACTGTCGAACCGGGGTTCTGGTCTTTCAGGCGCAGTGCCTGTTCGAGGGCGTTCAAGTCTTCAGGATTGAAAATGGCGGGCAGAGCGGCGCGGTTCACGGTGCCTTCGGCAGTCATGGCGTCTTTGCCCACATTACGTGTGTCGGGTACTTGTTTCGCAAGTACGATGATTTTTAAACCCATACTATCAATTTAATATTGTGAGATTCATGTATATGATACCGTGCAAAAATACAATTTTTTTATCTCTCGACAAAGAAAAGTGTAAAAAATAGGGCACGGACAAGAGGCGCGGAGCATTGCTTTGTCTGCCCCACACCCCTTGCCATATATATTATAAAGGTAAAAGTATCACTTCCTCAACGAGAAGCTGAAGACAAGTCCCCCGTCTTCGGCGTTCTTCACCGTGATTGTTCCGCCATGCAGGAGCACCGCGTTCTTCACGATGGCAAGACCGAGACCCGTGCCGCCCATCTTGCGGCTGCGCCCCTTGTCCACGCGGTAGAAGCGTTCGAAGAGCCGCGACAGGTGTTCGTAGGGCACACCCACCCCGTTGTCGCTGAACGTGAAACGCCACCTGTCCTGTTCCTCGACGGCCTCCACCGTCACCGTTGTCCCTGCGCCCGAATAGGCTATGGCATTGTCGGTAAGGTTGCGGAACACGCTGTAGACGAGCGACTGGTTGCCCCTCACGGCGACGCCCCCGGGCAGACGGTTCACGAATGTCATGCCGTTTTCCTCCATCTGCAGGGCCGTTTCCTTTTGGATGCCGTCCACAAGTTGCGTGATGTCCACCTCGCTGAAGTCGGTCATCATGTCGGACGCGTCGTCAAGGCGGTTGAGAGTGGAAATGTCGCGCAGGAGCGACGTGAGGCGCTGCGCCTGCGCGTAGCAGCGCTGCAGGAACTGCTGTTTCATGTCGTCGCTGATGTTGGGGTTGTCGATGATTGTTTCCAGATAGCCCTGTATGCTCGCCACGGGAGTCTTCAGCTCGTGGGCGATGTTCTGCGTGAGCTGGCGCTTGAGGATGCTCTGCTCCTGCTTGGTGCGCTGCAGGCGTTTGTATATCTTTATTATCTTCTCGGCTATCTCGCCCAGCTCGTCGTCGGGGAACCCCACGAGGTCTTCGGTGTCGAGGCTCTCGTTGTGGTCGGCACGGCTGGCGAAGGCGCGCAGCTTCACCACGTTCATGCCGAGGCGGTGGGCGAAGCGGTAGAGCAGCGCGGTGAGCAGCAGCAGCGCCGCGAGGGAGAACCACAGGTAGTGATGGTCGGTGTGGAGCATCCGCGCCAGACTGTCGTTGTAGGGCAGCGCACTGCGTATGATGAAGTGTTGGTCGGGGAAATTGGTGGCCGAATAGAAATACGACGTGCCCGTGGTGGTGCTCTTGCGGTCAAAGTCGTGGCCCGCCCCGTATTTCAGGGCCTGGCGCACCTCATCGCGGTTGCGGTGGTTCTCGAGCCGGGAGCAGTCCTTGCGCTGGCTGTCGAAGAACACCGTTCCGTCGGGGCGTATCATCGTGACGCGGATGTCGGGCATGGCGTGCGTGGCGACATACCTGCCGATGGCTGCCGCCGTGATGTCGTGCCCGGCGGCGAGGACTTCCGCCATGCGGGTATTGTAGTCCTGCAGACGCGTGTCGAGGAGTTCTACCCTGTAGCTCTTCTCCCTGTTGTGCTGAAACACGACGAACGAGCCTGACAGCAGCACAAAGACCGCCATCACGCCCACATACAACTTGGTGCCTACTGATGTTCTCGCCATACTGTCCTTATGTGTAGAAATGTCATGCGTCGAAATAATAGCCGAAACCCAGACGGGTGACGATACACTTTGAGAACCGCCCTATCTTCTTGCGCAGACGGGTGATGTTCACGTCTACCGTGCGGTCAAGCACGAGCACGTCCTTCGGCCATATCCTGTCGATGAGTTCCTGACGGGAGAACACCCTTCCGCGCTCGTCGAGCAGCAGGTGGAGGATTTCAAATTCCGTCTTGGTGAACGGCACGTCCGCGCCGTCGATGGCCACCGTCTTCTTGTCGAGGTTCAGCTCCAGCCCCTGGTAGCTTACCACGCTGTTCTGCTGACGGCCGCCTCTCTCCTGCGTGCGTCGCAGCACGGCTCTCACCCTCACCATCACCTCGCGTATGGAGAAGGGTTTGGAGATATAGTCGTCTGCCCCGAGGTTGAAGCCCGTCACGGTGTCGTTCTCCGTATCCTTGGCGGTGAGGAAGATGATGGGCACCGCCGCGGTCACGGGATTGTCTTTCAGCCGCTTGGCGAGGGCAAAGCCCGACATGCCGTCCATCATCACGTCGAGGAGCAGCAGGTCGTAGTTCGCCGCGCCCATTTCCAGGGCCTCCTCCCCGGAATTCGCCGTGTCCACGGCATAGCCCTCTGTCTCGAGGTTGAACTTGAGTATCTCGCAAAGGTCTTGTTCGTCATCGACCACAAGAATGTGACTTTTCGTTTCCATCGTTTTCTTTTGTTTTCCTTTTCGCCTGCAAAATTACCGGCAGCGTTATTCATAAGTGTTACGGCGGTGTTACAATACCGTTACACTCCATGCACAGCCGTCCGCCACCGCTGCAAATATATAAAAATTAGGTGTAAGGCAAGGTCTTTTGAACAACGAAATCTGCCTGCTTAGACGAAGATGTTTTTTTTTACGACACTTGTCGTATGCCCTTTGTGCAGTGTTTGAAAAGTGTTCCAAATGTCGCATTTTGCCGATGCAAGACTTGCGGAAATCTTAACCGAATTTTGCCGTTC
>CAVGJZ010000014.1:0-56360 GCA_963629785.1 Oscillibacter sp. MSJ-31
TCATAATTCTGTATTTTTAATTGGTGGTTAAATGGTGGCGGCATGTACTGTGCCGCCTTCAGGCTGTCAGAACAGTTTCTCGTTTGAATCCTCCATGGCTTTCTCGATGTAGGACACACAGGAGGCAAACATCGCAGCATTCCTGCTTCGGTCGTTGAACACATAGAAAGGAAACACTTCACATGTGTCAATGTTACCCCCGGTCGACACTGTTACGGTCATTGCCTTCTTGAAGGGTATCATCGAAACACTCATGGCTATCCCGGGTATCCGTGCCACCCTCCTCTGGTAGGTCTGTAACTTGGTGAGGTACTTGGACATCTCCCTCAACTCCTTCTTCTCGTACTTGTTTAGTGCTGTAATCATAACTTCTTTTGTTTGGTTGTTAAACAGTTCCAGCACTTCGTGTGCTGGAGTGTGGCTTTAGCAATTCCCGTACAACGCCCTTCTCAGGCGCAACCACTCTTTCTCGTACTTGTGGAATAGCTTTAGGTCGCCCCAAATTGGGTCGATCTCGCCCATTTTCCCCCAGATTTCGTTCATGCACTTTTCCGCGTACCACAATGCGCCATCAGCCTCACGTGAATTGTTCGGGAGCTGTATCATTGTGTCTGCAAAATAGACGTTGCCGTTATCTACGACAAACCACGAGTTCAATCTCTTGTTGTGTACCTGTACTTTTTCCATGTTTTGTAATTGTAATTGGTTGATTATCGTACTGCCCGGACTTGCCGGACAGCTGAAGGCATAATTACCGTACTGTCTATTACCGTACTGTCTATTACCGTACTGCATAAACGGTCATGCGCAGAAGAACCGCGCCACACCGTCATCCCACCGCACGAGTTCCACGTGGGAAAACACCTCACTCAATTCTGTCTCTATCCGCTCCAGCTCACAGAGCCCGGAGCACTCGAAAAATTTGCTCATACTTGAACCTCCTGAATAAAAGAAGAGGGCATCCGCCAAAAGCAGACACCCTCCATAAAAACACATTTCAATTTCAATTCCTACAAGTCCCCGTGCCATATATTACACAGTCCCAGGACGCAGAGCCACAGCAGAGCAGCGGCAGCCTTGATTCCAAGCGTGAGGGCGAACGTGTCGCACTCGCAGCACATAAGAAGGAATCCCAGCGTGCCCAGGATTCCCACGGCAAATCTTTTTGATGTCATAATCTGTAATTTTAATTGGTTGATATAGGGACAGGACCGGCAGCTCCTATGTCTGTCCGTCCCGTCCTTAAGGTTTTTAGCCCGCACCTTGCGCGCCGGGGCGTGTCCCCTCTTTCATCCGTCCCCGTCATGGAACGGTGGCCGCAGGCTCTGGAAGCCGTTTACCTCCAGACAGTCGGTGCTACACTTTTTGAGAGAAAGCGGTTGAAAACTCCTGTCCAGCAGCACGCACGACACGTGCCAGCTCTCTTTCCCCCTCCTGCTCCGCAGCACTCCTAACACAGAGAGCTGTGACACAGGACGTGCGCGTGAAAGACGGATTGAACGCCAGCGCACAGGAATGTTTCGGGAACCACCCGTGGCCATTCCGGTCTGCCTGAATTATGATTATGTTCTGATTCTCATTTCTTCTCACGCCCTCGCCCCTTTCCGTCACCCCCGGTAATTCCAGATGGACGGCCTTCGCAGCGGTGGATTTTATTCCCCGCCCGCTTGGTCTTGGTTTACGTCAAAGCAGCTCCCGCATTTCTCAGCTTACTCACGACACCACTCAGCCTCCAGGGACACGTCCCTCATGGCATCGATGGAGCTTTCAACTGGTTGCGCTCGCTACCGCACCCGCACCTTGGCAGCCCGGCTCCTCGCCCAGCACTGTATGCGGACACCTTTCTCTTTCCGCTCTATCAGGCAGCACGTGCCGTGTGCGGTGTCGCTGGTGTACATATACCGTTTCGTCGCAATTTTCAGCGACTCATCAGCAGGGCTATTCCATGCCCCGGACGGTGTGCCTTCTGGTGTAGTGTAGTGTATTCAGCCGCAAAAGGTAGCATAACAACAAAGGGACGGCTAAACCGTCCCAAAGAAGAAGAAAAGAAGGGCGGTTTAACCGCCCTCATGAAATCAGATGTTAATAGATTCCCAAACCTCTATTGCTCTGTTTTCTGTAACTGAATACATTTGAACCGCACGAGAGATTGAAACCTCTTTTTCTATGCCGAACGACTTGAGTTGCCGCAGCATCTTCTCAACTTTGTCCGTCTTCTCTCTCTTCTGTGCCACAGCGACTCGCTTAATGCGGGTATACTCTTGATAAAGTCCTACACAAAAAGACTCCTTTCTGTTTTCAGTGTCCAAATACGTTACGCTCTTTGTCACATAATTATAAGGAAGTTCGTCATGTGTAGATAACCCGTTAAGATAATCACTAAGTTCTTTTTCTAACTGGCTTAAATCGTTTCCCTCTTTTTTTGTGTCTTTTAATAAAGCTGCACAAACACGGTTAACACATTCCTGACGAACACCTTCAATAATTGAGGACACAACTTTGTCGGCTTTAATTGCAAATGCCATGGCATCCGATAGTCGTTTTCTTTCTAAGTCAACTTGCGCGCAGCTGTTCCATACTTGTTTGCACATGTCTGATAATACATTGTCAGACTCGTTACCTAAGTAACCAAATTCGATTGCTTTCATTGTCTTGTTTTGTTTAAGAGATTAATATGTCTTTTTCTTTTGCACTACAAAGGTACGAACTTTCTGCCGATATTCCAAATATAAAGTGTTAAATATCAAGCCATTATGACTTTTTTTTAGGGGTCTTAATTGCCGCTTTAATAACCACAAAACAACACCTATGTTAATAAATGCACAATAAACTCTGTCGTGTGCATCAATCTCTGGCAGCTCTTACCTCAGTCTATAATATATACTATTTAACACACACAGACTTCAGCGTTAATATTGTAAGAAGACTTGTAAAATTGTGTTACATCAAAGATGTCCGCCAAAGTGGGTTATCGTTTTATAATGTTTATTTATTTTAACACGGGTCTAAAGGGGGTTATACCATATAACCACCCCCCCCCTTTGGGAGGGTAGACCTGCGGCGTGTTACCTCTACCCCATTTTTTTTGTTTTTATTTTTTTTCTCCGCAATTTTGGTCGGTTTTTGGGGTTAAGGTTAATTTATGTATATTTATTCATGACATAGTGGTTTTGGTACATTTTTCGGTGGTTATTGTTTTATCAACTTGAAAAGTGTAATGACTACGTGCATTTTAACACATTGTGATGTAGGTATAAATTGGGTGTAATTGATTGATATATGATATTTTGGATGAATATTTTGGTAATTATTGGGAAAATGTCTATCTTTGCAAAGTGTTGGGCCTCAAAAATGAGGCCTGTTACCCGGAAAAAAAGGTCGGATTTCGTGTTTTGTTACATTTTCGGTCTGAGGGTTGTGCGGTAGGTGAATATAATTTATGAAGGTGTTATGTTATACAAGCGGAAGGTCGTATATGACGGTATGGAGTTCGATTCGTCTGCGGAGAGGGACAGGTATCTGGAGCTTTCGGGAATGCAGGAGCGGGGTGAGTTGAGTGGTCTGCGCAGGCAGGTGGAGTTCGAGTTGCTGCCAAGGCAGTCGAAGTGGGTGAAGGTGCTCAAGCGCAGTGGGGAGAAGTCTGTTGAGCGTTTTTTGGAGCACAGGGTGTGCTACACCTGTGATTTCCTGTACAGGGAGTGCGGTGTGTACGTGGTGGAGGACGTGAAGTCATGGTTCACGCGGGGTGCTGACGAAGGCTATCCCATAAGGAGGAAGCTGATGGTAAGGAAGATTCAGGAGCACAATGCCCGGGGTCACGGTCAGTGGTTGTTCCGCGAGTACATAGTGGGTAGCGGTCGCAGGAAGGGTCGTGTGTTGGACAGGTGAATTGTTTTACTTTAATTGTATTTGAAATGAACAGAAAGAGAATGCTGGATGACTGCAAGCTGTTGCAGTACGAGGTAGGCAAGCTTGTAAGGGAATTCATAGAGGGTTATCCCGAGCTTGGCAGGATGGAGCTGAGTGTGTTGGTAGGTGCGCCGGGGGTATGTCTGGCCGAGGGCGGTGACGTAGTGAACGGCCGTATTGTCCAGGTGTTCGCTCCGATGCTCATGGTCGGGGGTGATGACTTGTCTGAGGGCTGAGCGTATGTCAGAGGTGAAGTTTGTAAGGTTGAGGGATGGGGTGTGTATGCCTTGTCTGCGTGATGACGGTTCGTGCCTGCTGCGTTGTTGCCGACCGGAGTCGGTTCATGTGGGATGGAACACTCTGCGTCTGGGTTTCAGTCTTGAGTTGCCCTGTTGGGTGCGTATTCATGTCCAGTCCTGCCGCTCGCTCAGGGTGGAGGGTCTGGACGGCAGGGTTCATTTTTTCGGTGTCCGTTCAGGGATTGCGGACGGGGACGGTGAGTTGGTTCTCCACTGCCTGTCCCATTCCGCGTTCCGTCTGGATGCCGGTCAGGTGGTTGGCGTGATGCACTTCGTGTCATGTCCTCCGTTGGATATAGTGGAGGAGAGGGTATGACACAGGGTGAGATAATAGACAGTCTGTACTCTTCCCTTTATGCGAAGGCAGGCGATTCGAAGTACGGGTTCGCGCGGTTCGCCGCCCCGTGGGGCAGCAAGTACAGTGCGGAGTACGGGTTCCGCAAGATAGAGTTCTCGAAGACCCTGCGGCAGTTTGCTACCGAGTGCGGCATCCTGTCGCTGGACGGGTGTTTCTACGTGTTCAACGGCAAGATATACGAGGAGGCGACGGAGTTCGCCGTGGAGCAGGCGTTCGACAAGCTCATGGAGGGTCTCGGGATAGCGGAGGTGATGAACAACCAGAAGATGCGCAGGGAGGTGTTCATGGGGACGATACTGGCGTACAACACCCTGAGGGTGCGCAACGACCTTGTGGCGTTCAGCAACAGGGTGGTGGACTTCAGCCAGGTGAGCCAGCCTCAGTCTTACGCTTTCAGTTCGCGCTTTCATGTGGTGGACTACCATCCCTACCCTTACAAGCCCGATGCCAAGAGTCCCCTGTGGGACAGTTTCATAAGGGAGGTGCTACCGAGGAAGAGGGACAGGGACGTGCTCCAGATGTTCCTCGGTCTGGGTCTGATACAGACGGCCGATGCATTCGACCGCACCTCCGGCGGTCCGAGGGGCACGGTGGAGCTGTGCCTTCTGCTGCTGGGTTCCGGGGCGAACGGTAAGAGCGTGCTCTTCAACGTGATATGCGCCCTTTTCGGCAAGAAGCACATCACGTCTCTGGACTATGACGTGCTCACTGCCGACGGGGACGAGGGGATGCGCGGACGCTACCCCATCCGCAGTGCGGTGTTCAACTGGTCTTCGGACAGCGACCCTAAGAAGTTCGGCAAGCGGAACACTGCGATGTTCAAGCGGATAGTGTCGGGCGAGCCAGTCCCGATAAGGGGCATAAGGCAGGACATACAGGAGAATCCCAACTGTCCCTACCTTATATTCAGCCTCAACGAGCCTCCTGTCATCACGGACAGCACCAACGGTTTCCTGCGCCGCCTCCAGTTCGTCAATTTCGACGTGACGATACCGAGGTACAGGCAGGACCCGAACCTGGCGTTCCGCATCATACAGACGGACTTGCCTGGCGTGTTCAACTGGGTTCTGAGGGGTGCGATGGAGATAAAGCGGCGCAAGTTCCAGTTTCCGGAGTCGGAGACCACGCAGAAGCAGATAGTGCGCGCGCTGTTCGACATGTCCCCCGTGAAGTCATGGATGACAGCCTACGGTCTGCGCCCTTCGGGCAACACGCAGGGGGAGATATGTGCCATGGTGCATGTGTCTGAGCTGTACGGCTCGTTCCGGCGGTTCTGCCTTGACAACGGCAAGGATGCGGACGACATCCCTACGGACAGGTCGTTCTCCTTCCATCTGGCCAAGGACTTCACGCGCAAGCGGAGGGCGGAGGGCATGTGCTACGTGTGCTACGGCTGCGACGGTGATGCCTTGTCCAAGCATATATATATAGAGAACATAACCGAGCCGGAGGACTATGGGGACGACGGTTCACTTATAAAAGAGGATTAGTATGGAATTGCCATTTGGAAAGAAGGTGTCGTGCGGCAACTACTACGTGCTGAAACACACCAGGAGCCTGTCCGGGAAAGAGCTGGACAGACTAAGGAAGGCGCAGGGTATACCAGACGGGCTGCGCAAGTATCTGACAAGGGGAACACTGCCGGTGATAACGGTGTCCACCGTGACCGATTCGTGGAGGATTGAGTTCTCCGCAGGGCTGAACGTATTCGAGGCTATAGACAAGCTGCCCGTAGCCGTTGACGGAGACGGGCACTACACCTATTACGGAGAGTCGCGCAATGTGCTTGGCAACATCATCAACGGTTGGTTCGCCTACACCTCCACGTCGGGCGATGACCGCTACATGGCGGATGTCATCAAGGCGATGCAGGACTATCTGGCAAGAGCCTCGGAAGCGGGAGGAGAGCCTCTGTCTGAGGAGGAATCGGAAAAGATGATGGAAGAGGACGGGAAGGACGAAGAGGCGCGCACTGCACTTGCAGAGATGCCCGCGGAGTCAGGGAGATAAGGACCGGTACCAAGGGAAAGAGAAAGGGGGATGCCGTGATGACATTCCCCCTTTCTTGTTCAACCAAAAAAAATCCAGATTAAGTGTCCGAATTACGGATGCAAAGATAGCGGTTTTATTCTTTCGTCCTTCCCTTTTCCTCTCTTTTTTTTATCCTTTCCCCTTTATTTCCCCCCTTTTGTTCATCCCTATGATACAGTCCTTGCAGGATGTGGGCATTGACACGGGAAGGTAGTACCTCACCGGTTCTTCCTCTATCCTTATCTCGTCCTGCTTTATCTTTGCGTAGTCCCCTATCATTTTCGTAAGCTCCGCCCATTCCTTCGTTCCCTCCTTCATCCTTCTGCGCGCTATCACAAGGTCTGTCAGTATCTTCTCCTTTGACGTTTCCCTCGCGAGGTCTGCCGTTTCCAGGGTCGGGGCAGAGTCCGTGGGCGGAGACATTCTCTCCTGTATCTTCGGGTCTGCCTCTATCCTTTTGATTATCTTGTCCACCTCCCTTTTCGGATAGGAGGAGAAGGAATCCCTGTAGGCGGCATAGAACGCATCGGGCTTGTCCCACCCGGTGGCACGCAAATCTGCGTACATCAGTTCCTCTACCGTCTCTATGCCAGTCTCTTTTAGTATCTTCGTCTGTCCGATGGACGGAGCCAATCTTTCCATATTGTACTTGTTTTAATAGATATATTCGACATAACAGCAGCAGTTGACGTGGTATGGCGGAATATCGTCGCTTATAGGATGGACGGTGCCGGTCTCCGCATCACAGACGGCACACGGATATGTCGAGCCTCTGTGGGCTACGAACGCCGTGGCACCGTCCCTGCGCGCCTTGTTCCTGTCTTCCCTGCCCCACGCCACAGCGATTACTCCCTGCGCGTTCCGGACGATGTTGCCGTAGGCACTGCGGTATATCCCCCTGCCATACGAAGGTGTGATGGAGTTGAAACCTTTCCTTTTCGCCTTCTCTACGAGACTGCCGCTTCCGTAAGGGTCGGCAAACTGCTCTGCCGCAGCGTCCTCTATTGCCCTCTGTTTCATCCGCAGTCTCTTCCCTGCTATGACCGTCTTCACCACGTCGCGGAAGAAATAGTTCATGTATGTGTCCGTGCGTTCCTGTAGGGTGCGCCCGAACAGTTCCGAGCCGAGCATCCTTCCCACCGCACCCGTATCCTTGTCCCCGAGTGCAGTGATGGATGCTTTCGAGTAGGCGCGTATATACGAGTCAATCTCTTCGGCCGCGCTTTCGATGATGGGTCTCGCCCTTACGTCAAGCATCTGGGCGAACACCGACTCTGACGACACCACCGTGATGCCCGATGCCTGTTCCGCGATGAGCCTGGCGGCCGAGGAGAGGATGGAGTCTATGCGTGACTTCATGTTCCTCTCCGCCTTCCTTCTCATGGATGCGTATTCGCTTCCTTCCATGCCCTACCCTTTTCAATGTTTCTTGTTCCAGTCGTCCCAGTTGCTTTCGCCGATGAAGTTGCCGTTCTCGTCCCATGTCTTTCCCGACTTGTTCGGCCTGCCCGGCGAGCGTCCTGTGTTGATGTCCTGCCCCGGTCCGCTGCTTGCTATGCGCGCCGTTTCCTCCTCCAGGCGGATTTCATTCTCCGCCTGCGCCTCCTGTCGGCGAATGTCCGTGAGCAGGTCCATCTCCTGCGCCTCCTTCTGTTCCTCCACGATGCGGTCGTACTCTCCGTTGACAGGATACGACGGACACCGCTCGCTTGCAGTTCGTCTTGAGAGGAACTTGTTCTGTACGGCGGTGGCGATGTTCGTAATCTCCTCCTGCTCATTGTGATGGGTGAACACCTGTATCCACGCGTTGACCGGGAGAGAAAGCATTGTCGTCTGGTTGTTGTCCCTGTATCCTGTCATGTACTTCGCTATCCGCACCATAGTGTCGAGCATCGGCTGGAGATGCTGAGCATCGTTCATTGCCGCCTCCAGCGCAGGGGAATAGAGCAGCTTGATGGCCGCTCCGGGAAGGTCTCCCGATTTCAGTTCGGGCGGCTTTACCGTGAACGACAGCTCGTATATGAGATTGTAGTTCTTGTCCAGCTGTGTTGCGAAGGCCGATGATGCGTCAGTCCCGTTGAGGAATCCTACCTTGGCATCCGTATCGGACACAGCGATAGCCTTGACCGCTCCGTTCATGCCTCCCTGTATCTGAAGGTCTTCGCCTTCGCCCTGGAAGTAGAAGATAGGGAAGGCATACGCCTTGTTGTTTTCGCAGAGATGGGAGAAGGCTTCCTCATAGTCCTCTATATTTCCCTGCACGGCAGACCAGCAGGGACCGTCATCCCTTCTTGCGTATGCTACCGGCACGAACGGGAAACCGTGGGGCTTCCTGGAAACGAGCGCATACCCCCCTACGCAGTACTCCTCTCCTATAGGGAAGGCTTCACCGTTTCCGCCATCTGTCCCGTCCCCTGCACGGAATCGGTACAGGTATGTGTCGTCCCACACCTCCAGCCATCTGGTCTTTGTGGTGCCGTCAAGGTCATAGTCCCGGTATGAGCGACCGAACACCGTCAGTTCGCCTGTGATGGAATCGAACTGGGGATACAGCTCGTCGCCGTTGAGATATGAAAGCGTCTTTGCCCCTACTCCACCGTCGCTGCGGATGTAGCCGACCACCGCGCAGTCGGCTGTTATCTGCCATGACCGAACAGCTTCGAAGAACCGCGTGTCCATTTCTGCGTCCATCCACCCTGTCCTCAGTTTCTTTAGCAGTTCCTGCAACTCTTCTGGGGTCTTCCCTTCGCTTCTCTCTATTGACAGTTCCATCTGTATATCGTTACCCGTGAGGTGCAGTATGTGCTTCTGTGCTATGAGCTGCTGGAATGCGAAGGCAGTACGTTGTATCCGCTGCTGAAAGTAACGGCCGGTGTCCGGGTCTTTCTTCCAGATGTCCGGGTACTCCTCTTCGCTGTTTATCCTGTGTCCTCCGGGATGATATTCCCTTAGGAAATCCTCCTGTGTGCATATCCGTCCCCTGAGCCTGTCTTCGGGCATGGAAGGACAACACTCCTCCATGTCCACCTCATCCCTGCCGCCGATGAAGTGGCGGTGTTTCATGTACCCTGTCGGGGTTATCCTGTACCAGGGCTTCTTCGTGCAAATGTCTCTCCTTAACTGAACATCCATAAATTTTTTGCTTTAGTGTGTTTGTTTTTCCCTAATCTTGAAAGTAAAAATATATAATACAGCGACTCTATGAAGTCCGGGGAATGCCCCACGTACCTCTTTGCCTGCTTCTTGCCGAGCACCCGGAACCCCTTGTCGTCCCCTGTCTCGTCCCTTCTCACGGCCTTGCGCTCCTTTTGGAGGATTCTCTCCAGCGTCCAGTTCTTGTATCCGTTTCCCGAGTACTTCCGTTCGAGCAGGGCACGGTCAATGGACAACGCCCCTTCCCTTATCTCCCTGTAGAGGATGAAGGCGCACTGGCTCTTCAAGTCCTTGTAGAGAAACTTGACCCCATCCCTCTCCTCCCTTGTCTCGGGTATCGGTGATGCCTGGTTGTTGAAGGGAACGGCCATGGGGAAGAATCCCTTGAAGTACTGCCCTATCCCCTGCATGTCGTACGTGAAGTTCCGTTCCTCCACGCCCCACTCTGCCAGTTTGGACCGCACCACACCTACGACTGTCCTTGAATCGAGCCTCAGCACCACAAGGTCTTTTACGTGGTCTCCGACCCAAAGCCACATGACGAAGTTGTCACCGCCGGTGAACGCTATGTCAGCGGATGCCCTGCGCACTCCGTCCCCCTCCTGTACTGTATTATGGAAAAGCCGCTCCATGTCCTCGTACTTTATCATGTCGTCCCCTGCCGCCTTCCAGTTCCAGTTGGCCTGCAGGTCCCTCATGCGCTGTTCCTCGTCCTGCTGTGCGAGGTTTCCGAGGTATGACGGGTCAGAGGAAAGCAGTTTGATGTTCTCCGACAGGTCTGCCCTTATGAACGTCACGGACTTGATTGTCACGTCAAGTTTTGTCATCCCCATCATCGAGTAGACACTCTCCAACTGGTCATTCCAAATGGAATCTATAACAGGGGCGCACTGCTCGTATACTTCTTCCCTCGTATTCCCCCAAAATATCGAATCGGGGCTGTCCCCGTCCATGTAGCAGTACCGAACCTTTCCGCACCTTTCAGGGATGGCATATCCCTCTTCGTCTATGTACCAGTCTATGAACTTGCGCACCCACGAATCAGGGTCAGGGTTGCATGTCCCCCAGAACCGGGAACGGATGTGGGACGCGTTTCTGTTGACCGTGGTGAGGTACTTGAACTTCCTGTATTCGCACTGCGTTATCTCGTCAATCCCCACAAATGCGTACTGCCGTCCCTGGAACCTGTCCTTGAACGACTGGTACGCCCCTGCGTAATACGAGAATTTCAGCCACCCTCCGTTGTTGAAGTTCCATGTCATGTCGTTGAGGGATTTGTTGTACACGCCGAAGTCCGAATAGAGCTTGTACGAGTCGTTGATGAGCGAGTCAAGGTCCTTGGATTCCTTTCTCAGAAGTATGGAGGTGAAGTTCCGTCTCGCCACATCTTTCAGAGCCTCCATGAGAAGGCTGAACGACTTGGACCCGCCGCGCGAGCCGCCACAGATGAGTATGTCCACGTTGGCGGCCAGCATATTCTCCTGCGCTCCCTTCTGTGCGATGTACGCCCTCACGCTCCCCGGGTGTTTCGCATCTTCGTCGCGGAGACTCTGGACATACTCCTGGGTGTATATCGGAGAGCCGTCCGGCATAAGCAGACCGCTGAATGGATTGACCTTTGATTCGCCCTTTTTCATATTTATTTTGATTTCAATGCAAATTTACGGAAAAATATTTGGATTTGTTTAAATTATTGTGTATATTTGCATCGGAAATTAAATATATTTCAAAATGGACAGTGAAAAAATCATTTCCAGCATCATGGAGAGAGTCGGAAAGACCGACGTATCACAACAGACAATTACAATGCTGATGGGACTGAATCCGTTAGGAGACGGAGTGGAACCAGACGAGACCTATTTCAGTCGTATGGCCGAGGCAGCCAAGAGTGTACAGGGGAACATAAACCATGTTTTTTCTGAGAAGCTGGCGGCACAGGTGAACGCCAAGATGGAGGAGCTAAAGAAGGTTCAGGAGAAGAACGAGACCACTACTGACAGTGAGACCGTAAGGAAACTACAGTCAGAGATGGAGGAGAAGCTCCGGCAGTGGGGAGAGGAACGCGCTGAATGGGAGAAGGAGAAGGCGGAGAGGTCAAGAAGGGAAACGGCAGACGCAGTAAGGAGAGAATTGGAAGAGAAGTTCTGCGAGGCGGGCACCCGTGCCAATGCCTATTTTCTGAAATCAGCCCTCTCGCAGCTTGACATCCCGGAGAAGGAAGCGGACGTGAAGGCTCTTGCCAAGCGTGCCGAAGAAATCTACAACGCTGACATGAAGGAAGCCAGCCTCAGCTTTGACGGTCCGAGAAACGGTGGAGGCGGAGGAGCATCGCAGTCGAGACCCGACGAGCACCTTTTCGACGACATCGCCCAGCTGCGCTCCAAGTACAGACCCAAGGCATAGAATTAACACAAATTAAAACACAACAAAAATGAATGAACTCGATTTTTATCAGGCGAAAATCCTGAATGGTGGAGCTTTTTCAGGTTCTGCCCTCATTCAGAGCTCCGGCAGTATCGGAGGAGCGCGCAACGTGTTCGTCAAGCTACAGTCCAGTGCCAAAGGCGGTCTGGTGTACCCTCCTATCGGAGGCGTACTGAAGAACCCGTTCAAAGGCAACGGAAAGTTTTTCGCGGGCGACCTCATGGAGTTTGACCCGGGCATTGACGGAGACACGGGCGCGACAGTCAAGATTCTCAAGACCTACGAGGTTGCCGAGGCTGCATCCAGTGCAGATGGAGTCTATACTGTCAAGATTGTACGGGACGGATACCGACACATTCCGTTTGTGGGAGACTACCTTATGACCGCTCCATCCAAGCTCACGGGCACGGGGACTGCGGTTACGGTGACAGCGGTAGAGAAGACCACCGACGCGACTGCCGGAGATGTATGGGTGCTTACCCTTTCCGGTGCATTGACAGCGGCCAAGGGTGCGATTCTCGTGGAAGCCTCTGCGGGCAGCGGTACCGTGACGGCGATGGTTACAAACCCCAATGCGTACGCTCCAGCTGACGGACAGATGATTTTCGCTCCAGCTTCGGATGACACCGACTTCGCGGGTGCGCGCTATCTGTACACTCCATGCCTCGCAGACAAGGACGCCGTACTCTACAAGAGCAGGATGTCTCCGATGCCGGCTACGGTACTGGCTCTCAACACAAGCAAGGTCAACGGCTGGTTCAGCCTATAATGTCCAACAATTAAGAGATACAAGACATGGCAAAATTTGATTTCAACAGTTCCCGTTACGCCAGATTCTTCGGTGACAAGGAAAACCAACGTTTCCTCCAGACTTTCCTGGACAACTCCGAGATTTTCTTCACCAACAAGGGCTGGTACAAGACACAGGGAAGCAAAGATACGGAGGAGACTCCGACCGCTGCTGACGGAACGGCAACGTTCTCAGTCAAGGCGCGCAAGCTGCAGGCTCCACACCTTATGGACCTCCGTGCGCCTCTTGGTGATACTATCCCAGAGGATACCGAGGGTATCCAGTGGTACTCTGCCACTATTCCGGACTTCTCTGCCGCAGGTATCGTAGAAACCGCTGCGGAGAGATACCACAAGATGCAGGAGTTCGAGGTGTTCGGCAACGACCGCGACATCGTGGACGCATGGACACAGAAAGTGCAGACAGGCATGGACCAGGTGGATTCCACCCTCAACTGGCTGACTGCTTCGCTGATGTCCACCGGAGGCATCGACTACTCTACAATAGGCCGCGGCGTGCGCGTGCCGCTGCACAAGGCTGCAATCCCTTCAGCCAACTTCCGCAACGGAGGAGCGAAGGCATGGGCGGCAGACGGATGCAACCTGCTAACACAGCTCCGTACACTGGAGCGCACCGCACGTGACGACATGGGCGGATACGACGGTCCTATGATATGGCAGATGACACGCAACGACTACTACAACGTGTTCCTCAAGAACGCCGAGGTTCGTTCGTTCGTGTCCGACTTCCGCAAGATGAACTATCTCGCGTCTACACAGAACATTCCTGTGACCGAGAGCGAGTGGAACAAGGCGATGGTAGACCTCGAAGGGGTAAGTCCCATCGAGATAGTCGTCGAGAAGGAGTACAACCACACCTACACGAAGACAGAGGCAGTGCAGGGCTGGAAGGACGGCACTGTGGTGTTGCGTCCTGCCGGCGATGCTGTCAAGTTCATGCACAAGCGGATTCTCGACCACGTGATGGTGGAGAACTTCGGTGCGAAGACCATCTCTTCCGTGTTCGGTTCCACCAACGACGGGCTTGGCCTGCTCATCAACTCCACCGTGGACAACGGACGTTTCCGCGAGTGGCACACCGATGTGCTTCTTGCGGCTTGTCCGGCTCTCGTGGAGTTCCCGAACCACTTCATCTACGACATCACAAAGGCTGACTAACACCCGACCGTATGGATGCAGAGGAGACAGGCACTGTATACACCGTTGAGGACTACCTCTACGGCAAGACCAAGTTCAGAGTCCCGGGCGATGCCATGAAAGCAATCATGGCGGACCGGGGCATTGAACTGGGCACGGCATACGCAGACCGTGACACGGATGCGGTGAGGCTCGCATACGCCGACCTGCTGAAATGGTTTTTGGTCGGTCACAGCAAGCAGAACAACGTCTCCGAGGCAGACAACGGATGGAGCCATTCCGGCGGTGGGTACGAACTTGATGCGGACGACAGGAAACTGCTCCGGGCGGAGGCGAACGCCATCTACTCAGAGTTGGAGCCGGGGTCTTCCATCAAGGGAGGCACATCGCTCAGGATAACCTCCTACGGAATACGCAGGGCAGACTTGGACGAGGCAGGATTCCCTGTTCCGCGCATAATACGGTAAGGCATGAGAGACTGGGATATAGACAATCCGCGTTTTCCTCACACCATAAAGATTGTGAGGGTGAACAAATCACAGTACGCGGACCCGGACGACCCCCTCGAAGAGTCTGACGTAGAGGTGACGGAAAAGGAGGCGGTGCTGTACGAAGGGGAAGGTCGGTCGTACACGGACACTACCACAACGGGAACGGAGAAGGTTGACATCAACAGGAGGAAGGCTTCGATACCGGTCAGATATGACGGATGGGAAGCCGGCAAGCAGCCTCTTGACGGTGACACGATAGAGGTCACGATTGGCAACAACTCCGAGACAGGCGTGGTCAGGGACTGTGAACCCGACAACAACCGTACGGTCATATACTGGGACTATGTAAGGGTATAGGCATGAAGGGATTCAAGGCAGGTGCGGCAGAGTCCGCTCGTATCTTCAAGAAGGTGAGGCAGACGGCATACGCGGCCACTCTCGCCACGCTGGAAAAAGCGGCGGAGGAGGTGTGCGTGAGGATGAAGTCCTTTGCCAAATACCACAACGTCACGGGAAACGCCCTGACATCCACCACTGTCGGTGTCTTCTACAAGGGAAGATGCGTAAGCCTCTTCAATGTAGGGGGATACAACGAACCTCCGACACGGAAGACCCTCCGAAAGGGCGAGTACTACGACCTTCCGCAATACTACGGAGACGGTGACGTGGGTGACAGGCCCTACAAGGGGACAGACGGAAAAGGAGGGCAGTGGGGACCGACACTCGGACCGTGGGCAATGCGCAGAACACCGTCCCAGAAACGCAAGACATGGAACCTTGTAGTGATGGTGCCGGTAAGCTACGCGGAGTACAATCCCCGGATAACGGGAACCCTACAGTCCGTCATGGACAAACTTCCCGACATCGTGGACTACAATGTGGTGAGTGTAGAGAAAACTCAGTCCCAGACAGACCTGTTCAAAGGTATACCGTTCTAAAAGCAACAGACGATGGTAAGTATAAAGGATTTGTATTACGGAGTGGCAGGCATGGTCAAAGGAGTGTGCGACAAGACATACTATCAGGACAGGCCCACATCCGTGGAGGGCAAAGTCGACAGTTATCTCGTCATATCGCTTCCATCCGCGCTGGTAAACCGGGAACTTGACCCGTCCGGGGCTTACGGTCTGCACACGACCCTTCTATTGGAGGTCTACACAAGAGACAGGGTGTCCGCGTCCAACCCGGTAGCGGTGAACATCCCCCTCATGGACGAAAAAGTGAAGGCGGTACTGTCCCTCTTTCCGATGGATACCAAGTCCTTCCTTGCGGCACGGCCCGAGGTGGTGATGCAGACCGGCGACAGCACGGGCTTCCACATGACGCTCATAAGGGCGAGACTGACAACTAAATGATTTATAAACCCATAAAACAAAGAGACTATGGCAATAAGCGCAACAAATGATTTGGTGAGCAAACTGAAGAAAATCTTCAACGACCCGGGTACAATCCTGTTTTCAGAAACAGAATATGACCTGACAGGAAATGCCCCCACTTTGACTTTCGACTACCGCCTTCCTGTGGCTGTGGACACCCTACAGGTGACACAGGATGACCCGACGATCAACCACTACAAGATTATCGGCATGAACGGAGACTGGACATCCTCTGCCTCCCTTGGCGACGTGTCCATCCAGCTTACCGTCCCGAACGTGTCTACCGAGGCTCTCAAGATGTGCTTCGGCACGGACAACGTGAAGGAGGTGACAGGAGTGACAGTAGGAGACGACACTTTCACCGGCAGCGGCATCGTCTTGAAGAAACACAGGATGACCGGCACAATCGGCGTACTCGCTTCCAACGACAAGGACTTGATGGTGATAAGCGGAGCATACATGTACGCAAAGCTCCTGTACGACAATCCGGGCACAGACCCGTTCGCCATCCAGCTCAACGGAGGCATCGAGGAGGACGAGAGCAAGCCTTCAATCGTATGGCTGACCAAGACAGTGGCCGGCTCATAAAGATTTCCGGTGAGGACATATCCTTCATTTGCATTTCAATCCGGGCGGCGGGCTTACGAATCAAGCCGCCGTCCGTTTTTCGTTTAATCAGACAATGAACAACCATTATGGCAGACGCAAACAGCAACCCGGGGCTCCAATACGAGGCACTGCTTGACAGTGTGATGGAGGAGACACCCTCCGAGGTGGAGCTTCTGGGAAGAAAGACAAAGATAGGGTGGCTGCACAGACACACCCAAAGGAAATTCACGCATATATCACTGGCGGAGAAGGACGAGGGCAGACGCAACGTGAAGCTCTGCGCCTGCATCCTGTGCAACGGGGTGTTCGCCTGGTTCAAGCCCCTTGCCTATGCCCTGCTCTGGCGGTGGTACTGGTACGTGGCAGACCTTGATGACGTGGAGATATTGAAAGTGATAGACGCAAGCAAAAAAAAAATACAATACGTCCCCTCCTTGCTGCTTACCATATTGACGACAGAGATGAGGGACACGATGATGGCGACGATGAAGAGAGAAGCAGAAGCTATCCGAGCAGGACAAGCTGGGGGGCGGGATACAGCCTGAGCGAGAGGTTCCCGTGGCTCTTCCACCGCCACTTCTTCATCCGCGCATACGACTACTGGCACGGATATACAGGGGCACAGATAGACCTCATGGCCATCGACCAGCCGGTGACGGTGTTCCCGAAGAACAAGGAGAAAGCCGGGGAGAAGAAACACACGAGGGCGGAGATGCGCAGGGTTGCCGAGCAGTGGGAACAGAAATACGGCAAGGCAGGCGCGCCAACGGAAAAGATAAGCCTTTCGGACTTTATGTCGGGAAGGAACACAAACACAAGACAAAACACTTAAAACACACAGACAATGGCAGGAGATTTGGGAAGACTGTCCTTCTCGCTTGAAGTAAAAAGCAAGATAGACGATGCTATGAAGCGGTACTCCGAGGCGACTGGAAAAGTACTGGAGCAGATGGGCAAGCTGGAAACGAAAATCCAGAATTTCGACACATCGGGCATAGACAAGGCGAGAGGGAAACTGGAGGCTTTCGTCAACATGCTCGAACCTTCAACGAAAAGAACCAAGTCCAATCACCTGGACCGTTTCGGGGTGGAGGAACGCCAGCTTGCCCGACTTAAGCAGGCCGTTATCAATGCACAGAAACCTCTGAGAGAGAAGATTGAAAAATATACGGAACTCGCCAAAAAGGTGGAGATGTACGGTGCTGCCATGGACAGGGTAAAGGCCATTCAGGACAGGGTGGCAAAGGGTGGCATCGTCAATCCGAGAACGTTCACGACCTTCATGGACAGCAAGCCATTGGAAGACCGTATCAACCATCTTGAGAGGATAAAGGCCATTCTTTCCGAAATTGCCGCGGTGTCAAAAGTCCATACCGCAGGTGCTAAGGGGCACGACTACTCTGCGAGACTGGACAAACTGAGAGCAGAACTTGACTCGCTCGGGGGGAAGGGACAGAACATCCAGGAGATAGGCCAGCAGCTGTCGGGTCTCTATTCCACCCTTGTGAGTTTCGAGTCAGCAAACCGCAGGGCTACTCAATATGTGGAGGGTGCGGCAAACGCCGAGAGGGACAGGGCGAGGGCGGTCAAGGATGCGAGGATAGCCTTCGAACCGCTTGTGGCGGCACAGAGACGGAAAGAAGAGCAGGAGAAGGCCAACCGTGCGGCCATGGAAGCGTCCCACGCCGCACGGCAGAAGACCATCCAGTCGCTCAGGAAGGAGGCAGAGGCTCTGTCGCAGGCGCGCATAGCCGAACTGAACCGGCAGAAGGCCGCGCTCGGAGGTATCTACGTGAAGGGACGCAAGGCAGGTCTCGGGGTGGAGGAGCTGGAGCGCATCCTCTCCCGTTACAGGCAAATCTCCGCGGAGCTGATGTCCATGCGTTCGATGATGCAGAACCCTTCACAACTCGGATACAGGGACATGTTCGAGACTGGGCGGCACTCCGGTCCGGGTGCGCAGTATGTGAGGGAGGCCGCGCAGCAGGTGGCGCAGCTGAGGCAGGAGACGCTGGCATCCGCACGTGCAGCCGATGCCCTCGCCTCTTCGTTCTCCAAGGTACAGGACAGTGCGTCCAGAGTGCGGACTGTAGTGGACGACATCAAGAGCCTTTTCCTGCAAGGAGGTCTCGTGTACGGGGCAAAACGGTTCTTCGATGCAGTGGTGCAGACCGGCGGTGACATCGCCATGCAGCACGTGGCGTTGCGCACCATCCTGGACGACATCAAGGAGGCTGACGCGCTCTTCTCACAGGTGCAGCAGCTCGCCCTCCAGTCACCCTTCACCTTCCCCGAACTCAACCGCGACGTGAAACAGCTCGCCGCATTCGGTGTAGAGACGGAGAACCTGTACGACATGACAAGGAGACTGGCGGACATCGCTTCCGGTCTGGGCGTGTCGTTCGAGCGTCTTGGTCTGGCTTACGGACAGACGAAGGCGCGTTCGTGGCTTGACGGAAAGGAACTCAGACAGTTCGCCTATGCCGGTCTGCCGATGCTCCAGAAGATAGCCGACCTGTACAACGAGGAGGGAAGGAACGGACGCACTGACTACACCACCGGTGACATACGCAAGATGATAACCAAGAGGGAGGTAGGATTCGAAGACGTGGACAAGGTGATAAAGCGTCTCACGGACGAAGGAGGCCAGTTCTACAACATGCAGTTCGACCTGAGCGAGACCCTCTACGGACGGTGGAACAAGCTCATAGACGCATGGACCATCATGCTCGGCAAGTTTGCGGACGGCAAGAGCCTTACCGGGCAGATATTCACGGCCGCCATCGACCAGACCACGGAGTTCGTCCTCGCCCTTGACAAGATAGCTCCAGCCATCCTCGGTATCGGTGCGGTCTTTGCTGGCCGCCAGCTGCTTTCCTTCGGGATTGACAAGAGCGGTCTGAACGCCACGTCCAAGGCAGTAGGACTGATGCGGCAGGCGCAGGCTCTCCAGTTGAAGAACTACACCCTGAGCCAGATGCGCGCCGTGTCAGAAGGGACAATCACGACAGAAGTGATGGTGCAGAACGTCCAGAGACAGAAGGAACTGCTCACTTCGAAACAGACACAGGGACTTGCCTATGCAAGGCTTCTTGCGGAGGGGCGCATATCCGTCATGCAGCTTGCCGGACTGCTGAGGAGGAAGCAGATAAACGCAACCCTTGTGCAGCAGCTCGCCACCATGGGTCTTATCAGCATGAAGCAGAAGGAGCTTGTCCTCACCGCCGGGGGGCTCGGCAACGCATGGCAGAGGATCCTTGCCACGATGCGGCTCGGAGCCGGAAGCGTCATGTCGGGACTTGCAGGACTGATGAGTCCAGCCAATATCGCCTTTGCCGGAATCTCCGCGGCGATGGCCCTTTGGATGAGCTACAAGCAGTGGAGCGACAATATAGACCAGCACGTGCAGAATGCTATGGACAGCGCAAGGCAGGGACTGGAAAAGCTGAAGGAGGGAATACGCAGTGCCGAAAGCACCGGCCCGACAGAGGAAATGGTCGACAACATGAAGAAGATTGTCGAGAGCAGTTCCCTCTACACGGAGACCATGCAGCAGCAGGTGGACAAGGCTGTCACGCTACAGGAGAAGTACGATGCCCTGCTCGCCACGATGAAGGAGATGAAAGCACTTCAGGAAGGCGGAAAAGAAAACCCTCTCGTGGATGACTATTCCGAAGTGATAAAGGCTTCAAAGGGAAATTCCAGGTGGAGAGCAAACATGGATTTGTTCGGAGGAGACATCCTTACCAACACAACAGACTACTTGACCGCAGAGGCCCAGTACAAAAACTCTGTAGGCGTACTGAAAGCATACGAGACGGAAATAAACGATGCGGTGAACAAGTTGGGGGCAGGCTATGAACAACTCCGCAAAAACATGCAGGGCAGACCGTTTGACGAGCAGCTGAAGATACTTGCCGGTTCTGATGCCTGGTATAAGATTCAGGACCGGCTGTCAAAGACAGACAAAGCCTACAAGGGATTCTCTCAAAATTACAGACACCATCTTAATCTTCTCACGGAGGGATGGAAGGACATTGTAGAGGATGACATCCCTAAGATGGCGGAGGAGATGGCCAGTCAGCGCAACGTGGAACTGTCCGAATACAAGAAGTTCTGCCAGAAACACCCGGAGATGGCAGGTGCGGCCATAAGGCAGCTCGTTGCAACCATCAACGTGGGCGACAAGGAGCTGGAGGCAAGACTGATTGACTCACTGCTCGCCTATTTCGGGATAGTCGGGCAGAATGCAGCGAAGGTGTCATCCTCCACGGAAGACACACCGGGAACCAGACTGACGGAGGTCGGCAAGCACGTCAAGCTCAAGACGAAGGGGGCTCTCACGGATACCGAGATAAACTCCGTAGCGGACGGCGATGCCGGGTTTGCAGATGTAGCCGACAATATAAAGAAGGCGTACAAGGAAGCGAAGGAAGAGTCCGAAGCCGCATCGACCATGCAGGCGGCAGAGTCCGTCATGAAAGAGCTTGACGAGGCTGTCAAGAAGTGGGAGGACGCAGCCAAGGCCCTCGGGATAGACCTCACGGAGAAAAAGGACACAAAGACCGACACGGGGGACAAGACCGACAACCGGGACTTCAAGAACCTAAAGGCGCGGCTCGACCTCATAGAGGGCGCATACTCGATGTACAAGCAGTACTATGGAGTGATGAACAACGAGGATGCCGCCATAAAGAGGGTTCGGGAGGCTTATAAAGGAAAGGGACTGTCCGACGAGGATTTCCAGGGGATACAGTCCCTTGCAGGATTGAAGAGCCTCATCGACGGATACCTCAACGAGGTAAGGGCTTTCAGTCCGAGGAATCCCGAAAACCTTTCGAGGAAAGACGAGCTGATAGCGTCCGGCGTTGAACGCCAACAGAAGATAGACTACGACATTCTCACTGAGGAGGTCAAGGCATTCTCTTCGTCTGTCGGTAAGTCCATGGACGACATGGCAAGGAAGTGGGACATGTACACCGAGATACTGCGGCAGACCGGCGACAAGAATATGGCGGCAAGCGTCTCCGGGGTTTCCGTCTCCGGGCAGCTCTATTCCGGCTACCTCAAGTCCTACGTGCAGGGTCTGATGCCCAGCGGAACGGTACTCGACACTGACAGGCTGAAGAACATGTCCGACGAAGAAGTGTCCAAATACGCAGGAACACTGTTCGCGGCGGACGATGCAAAGAAGATAGAGGGAGTAGCCAACGCCATGAAGAAACTGCGCGACCAGCTCGCTGGCAGCGAGATGGAGGATGCCGTAAAGAAAGTGGCGAACATCCTTGCAAGGATAAAGACCCCGGACGCGGTGAAGGCAAGGGTGAATGCCGTCTATAACGAGAGTAAGGCGTACATAAACGCATCAAGCTTTGACGAGGGAACAAAGACGAAAGCCATTGCGGTTGCCGAAGCGGAGAAAACCGATGCGGTGCTCAAAGGGACAGCGGACTACCGTAGGTTCATGTCTGGTTCTCCGTCCATAAGCAAGGATGAAGCGGATAAAGTCAAGAATTCCGTCACCCGAAATCTCGATGCCCAACTGACGGCAGGAACGATAACGGAGGAGGACTATGCCAAAGGACTGGTCGAAGCAGAAAAGCATCTGCTCGAAGTGACAGACCGTCTTGGCGACATAAGCCTTTATTTCTCCAGCGGTCTTGATGCAGTGTACGAGAGGATGATACTGAGCGGTGCAGAGGATATTGCGAGAGGCAAGGCACTGAACGCGAAGAACATCGGTTCCGGTGACAGTCTGATACAGCAAGGCGAGGCGCAGGTCAGGAAAGGTCTTGAGGGGAAGAGCCTCGCCGCGGCAAGCAAGACCCTCACCAGCTCGGTCAGCGGTGTGACGAAGGCGTTCAACAACCTGTCATCCGCCCTTTCCCCTGTCGTTGACCTCGCCACGGCTCTCGGGAACACTGGCATCGCGGAAGGGACTGGCATCGCGGGAAATGCAGTCAAGGCGGGAATCTCTGCCTTTGATTCGATAAACGGATTGAAGGACATCACCTCAGGACTTGGGATGAAGGGCGTATCCTCCGCGCTGGGCAGTGCCGGACCTTACGCCGCTGCCGCCGCTGCCGCACTATCCGTAGCCTCCAGTATCCTCGGGGGAAAGTCATCCTCGATGAAAGCCTACGAAAAGCAGTCCGAATATCTCAAGAGCATAGATGCGACTGCGAGTAGCATAAACGAGACCCTCAAGTCCGACGTGTCCGCCTCAAAGGGTTCGTCTTCCATCTCATCCGCAAGACTGCTGGACAGCAACACCAGGATACAGCTGTCGGAAGCGCGGAAGACATACCTTTCGTGGTCGAACGCCAAGAAACACAAATGGGGTCACAGGAATAGGGTAAAGACCAACCTTGACTATGACATGCTCAACGACTGGCTTGTGTCCAACGGCTATTCCGACGGCAGTTACGTGGGTTCGCAGCAGATACAGAATCTGAGCGGACAGGTACTCAAGGAGTTCAGGGATACCCATCTCGAAGCGTGGGCGGGCATGAACAGCGAGGCTACCGAACTGCTTGAGAAGATAATCGAGATAGAGGAGGAAGGAGGAGAGCTGGAAGAGCAGGCGAAGAACCTTGCGGAAGCCCTTGCAGGGTTCAATTCCGACACCCTCTCGGACGACTGGGCGTCGTTGCTCGCAGACCTCGGCTCACAGACGGACGACTTTGCCGACAGTCTGGAAGACAAGCTACGCTCGGCCATAACTAAGTCCATGGTGGCGAACCTCTACAAGACGCAGATTGACACCCTTACGTCCATGGCATCGGAATCGGGGCAGAACCTCACGTACCTTGCCAAGGACGGCACGGTGAAGATGCACTGGAAGAAGGATTCCAACGGCAATTATACCTATGACGAGAGTGACATCGCATCGGAGTATACGTCAGGGGAGTACAGGTCCATAATGGAAAGTGCAGAGGCACTTGCCAACATGATGAAGAACACCGGAAGTATGCTGCAGGACATGTACGGATGGTCAACTGGCAGTTCGTCCATGTCCAGTTCGGTGCAGGGAATCTCAGAACAGACTGGCGGCCTGCTGGCATCCTATCTCAATGCCATCCGTGCGGACGTGTCCGTCCTAAGACAGCTCGACTCGACAGGAATCCCGGAGATGGGCACGGTGATGAAGGCGCAACTTCAACAACTCAACATGATAGCATCCAGCACCCTTCGCAGCGCAGAGGCGGCAGAACGTATGGAGCGGTCAGTGGAAGGAATGCACGATATATTCAACAGGGCAAGGAACGGGGTTGACGCCATATCCGTGAAAGTACAGTAAAAATAATCTATAGTATATTTTGTGATTCGGTATATTTTATTTACATTTGCAGCAAAATAAGTCATAGTGGAATACTACAAGTTTTACATACAGAAGGAAAGTGCCAGCTCGACCGTCATAGACACGGTGGAGGCGTTCGGTATGTACGAGGTGCAGAGCAAGTTCTACGGAGGCAGGGAGGTGAAGGAGCCTGCCAAGAGAGAGTGGAGGGACGAAGACGGGGATGACGAGTTTGTCCCCTCCACCCCCGTGTTCAAGGCGCAGGAGATGGAAATCAAGTTTGCGTACAAGGGTACCATGTCTTCAGCCAACGGAAAACTTGAGACATTCATCAAATACCTGAGCGAAGGCGGCACAATGAAAATCTACGACAGCTACAATGGCATCGGAAGGCAGGAAGTGCGTTTTGTATCAGTGGCGGACGATGCCGAGCTGGTGCGCGACAGCGAGGACGGTGACATACTCGTCTTCACTGTCAAATTCAAGGCCAACGACCCTGTGACAAACATCACACTCTCAAAACAATAATATCGGCTGTATGGGAAAATGGACTATATATGACAAGGACGGAAACGTAAGGCACGAGAGTATCACAGAATGGAAAGGTGACGGCAGTGCGGTACGGCAGGACACGCTGGAGTACAGCGGCACATGGATGGGCGAGTGCTTCGTCACCCTGTCCGTAAAGTCGCCCTACCCCATCGACTTTCAGATAGGTGACTATATAGTGTACCGCGGCGAGACGTTCACGATAGACTATGACCCGTCGGTGATAAAGAAGGCGCGCAGGGGTTCGTACGGGGAGGGTTTCACCTATGACAACATCAAGTTCAATTCCCCCAACGGTGAACTCGCCAAGGTTCCGTTCCACGATGTGGTGTTATCCTCCAACGAGCTTCACTACACGTCCCTCCCCAACTTCTCCTTCTACGCCAAGGACGTGGATGACCTTGTGGACAGGCTTCAGGCGAACATGAACGAGTGGTGCCGCTCCAACGGTTTTGTCGAAGACGAATACTGGATGTTCTACACGCTCGCCTGCAACCCCGAAGGCACGGATGACGAAGGACAGACAGCCACAACGTATGAGAGAACACTGGAGAGGGCAAGGGACATATCCACCGATGCGGATTTCCTTGCCTCCGTAGAGTCCGAATGGAAGAGAGTGTACGGTGAGGGTTCGTCGTATGCCGACAGCAGGGAAGACGAGCTGTATGACCGCAGCATAAGCGTGGACAACCAGACGGTGTGGGACGGCATGTCCATGATAAAGCGGCAGTTCGGGCTCAACTTCATCATAAGGGGACGCAATGTGTATGTCGGCACGGCTGGTGTCCCGACAGACCACGTGTTCAAATACGGCAAGGGGAACGGTCTGTACGAGATAGAGAAGAATGCGGACACCGGGCAGAAGGTCGTGACCAAGCTCCACGCCTACGGAAGCGGAGACAACCTTCCGTCACGCTATTACGCCAGTCTCGGAGAGGTGCCCGGAGCCGTCGTCAAGGGATGCAGAACGGAATACAACGGAGCCACAATGCTCTGGAGCTTCCGTTGGCAGGTTGTCGTAAACACGGGGCTCGTCTTCGACAGCCGGAACTACACCACTAAGGCTTTTCTGGCAAACACGTATATGGTGTATGCACAGTACGGCAATACGGAAGACATTCAGTTTGCGGTGCGTGAAGACGACAATGGGTATGCCGAGTTCTTTTGTGACGGTTTGACCAGTGCGCTCACTGCAAAAGAAATTGCCGAAAGCATAAGCAAAGCTGGCATATTGTACCTCACCGGGAATGTAAGAAAAGGCACGTTCCGTGATGCGGACATGTACAACAAGGTACAGGACTTGCCAGACAATATGGTTGTCAACACCCTCATGCTGCCGGGGTTCCCGTCGAAGTCGCTTGCCGAACTGTGTTCGTCAGAGTACGACGACACTGCCGACACGACCTCCTACTACATAACCAACCCTGCGACAAAGAAGAGGGTTCTGTTCCATTCGGAAGAAGGCAGACATGTAATCACCTACTCGTCCGACAGGCACAACCCTTACCTTCTGTCTCAAAATGCGGCATCGCTGGGTGTCCTGCCGGGGGACATACACTGCAACGAGGACAACGACGACAACGGACTGGAAAAGGTATACCCTACCATTGAGGGCATGACCGACAAGGATGCCGGTACAGGCAGCACCGGGGCGCGGCTCGACAAGGTGTCATCCGCAGACAAGGTTACGGACAACGGCATCTGGGAAGGACAGGAGATACCAAACTTCCATATCGTCATACCCCATCCCGGCTTTGACGTGCGGCAGGCGGCAGAGGATGCAGGAGGAGACAGCATGGAGATAAGCATGAAGAGCGGATTCTGTGCCGCGCGCTCATTCAAGGTGGGTTCCGTGTCGCAGAATACCGACGGTACATGGGACTTGGTGTGCCAGAGAGTCACGGATTCCAGCCTCGGTCTGACCTTTCCCTATTCCTATGCAGCGAACACCGGCAGTTCAAGTGCTGCCATGACGGACGCATACCAAGTCTGTGCCGGAGACAGGTTCGTGTTCACGGGCCTCTACATAGACGACCTCAACTACGTGTGGGCTGCAAGCGTGCGCCTTCTGCGCAAGGCCATACACTGGCTCTGCAAGAACGACTACACGAGGTATGTATACCGCCCAAAGATAGACGAGATATACATGGCCAGACAGGCCGAGGCTGCGGCTGAGGCAGGAGGGGAGAGCCTTCATGATTCCATCAAGGAGGGCGGCATCATGCTCTTCGAGGATGAAGACCTTGGTATTGAGGGCAGCGTGTACATAGAGAAGCTGACCATCAAGGAGAACGGCAACAACGGCATCCCGACCTATGACGTGACGCTCCGTGACGACACCACGGTCGGGACGATACAGCGGATACAGAACCAGATAAGCTCCATAAAGAACGACCTTGCATCGGGGAGTGTGTCTGGAGTGGTGTCGACAGGTGACGTGGAGAGGCAGGTGCGCATTTATGGGCAACGTTACTTCATCAAAAAGAAGGAGGACGACACCGCTGCCGGCACTATCACCTTCGAGAAGACGGTGAACGCTGACGGAGGTGTGGCGATAGGAACGGCAAACGGAGAGGGCGTGCGTCCTTATGCAGTGAAGGCGGACGGCAGTGCGGTGCTGGGGGACGTGCAGTCGAAAGGGAATCTCTCCGTGTCCGGCACGGCATCCGTTGAGGGTACAGCCACCTTCGGAAGCGGCAGCGTGCCGTTCATATCTGGGGCGCAGGGGTGCAGGATTTCCGTGGTGGGTGACGGCATGAAGATACAGACGGACTACCTCGAGGTGACGCGCAAGATGACCGCCCACGAGATAGAGGTCATGAAGACGAGCCATATAGGTGGACGGCTCATGAACACGGCGGCAAGCATGATTTGTTCCCATGTGGAGACGCTGACTGACACTGACGGAACCCCCACTGCATACGTCTGCTTCTTTGAAGACACGGACTCTGACGGAAGGCAAGTGGACAACCTCTTCAGGGTAAACGACCAGGCACTCTGTCAGACGTTCAACATAAAGGAGGGCACGACATCGGACTTCTCGAACCAGTACTACTGGAGGTTGGTGACAGCAGTAAGCTACACGCCTGCGGAAGACATCACGACCATCGGCACTACATACGTGGCTGGAGTTGAGATAAAGAACTGCATCGTGCTCTCCGCCACGGACTGCGCCACAGGGAGCACAGTGCCGATGGAAGGGGACGAGATAGTGCAGCTTGGAAACAGGACGGATGCGGACAGACAAGGGGCGATAATACAGTCGTCCACGGGCACGGCAGGGGAGACACCGTACATGAGGTGCTACAAGGGGATAAACAGTTACACTCTTCCCGAACCGTTCTTCCAGATAAGTCCCGAGGCAAGCTGGATAAACGCCACGGAGGTCGTCATCAAGTCTACGGGGCAGTCGGGTGTGACCATCGAGCAGTACTTTAATGGGATGCTCGACAAGGCAAAGGAGTATACTGATGCGGAGACCACGGAAGCGAAGACCTACACCGACACGGAAGTAGGCAAGGTGTCCGACACCCTCTCCAAGGTGGAAGAGCAGCTGGACGAGTCGTTCTATGTCTATCACGGAGAGGACACGACTGTGCCGACACTCGACAACCTTCCTGCATCGGAATGGAAGACGGAGGAGATGAAAGCGGAGCACGTGGGAGATTTCTACGTGTCCTCCGACGGGTTCTGCTGGCAGTTCAGACAGGACTCCAGTTACAACTATGTGTGGGCGGAAGTGAACGACCGCTACCTTACGGCATACGTACAGCAGATAGGCGAGAAGAAGAGGGTGTTCACTGCAAGACCCACGAAGGATGCGGCATACGATGTTGGCGACCTGTGGGCGAACGCCTCCTATGACGGCACGGGCTCGGAAGGGAGTACCGTGGTCTACTCGAACGATATGCTTGTCTGCATCACAGCCAAAGCCAAGGGCGATGATTTCAGCATTGACCACTGGCAGGCATCCTCTTGTGTGACAGCTGAGACGGTGAGCGAGGTAAAGGTGTATGCGGACAGCCTTTGGGCTGGAAGCACACTCCAGTACACGGACGGGAGCGGCACGGTACACACGATAGAGAAGTCGGGGCTTGTCACTACAAGCAACATGGCGGCACTGGTGGCAGAGAACGCAAAGATACAGGCAAGCATAAGTGCGAAAATCGAGAACGGAATCAGCACGGCAGGCATCAGGGCAGACCAGGTGGAGATTCTCTCCGACCACTTCAAGGTGCTTGGCGGTGACGTGTATGCGGACAACCTCACGCTCACCGGCACGTTCAACAACATGCTCACAGAGGTGGATGCGGATGGCATCAAGAGCACCCCTGTCACCTGTCAGCTGGACGGTTCGCCAACGCTCTACGGCTCGCCCGACTGGCTCTGTACGGGGCAGCTCGTGCACATGACACCGGCAAGTGCTACTGGCATCAACCTCCCGTTCTACACATGCACGCCCGACCATATATGTGCGCCTTCCGGTGGGGACAACAGCGAGTACCGCTACGTACGCACCCCCACACGCTTCGGCACGGGCACATGGCACATAATGACGCTTGCCGAGATGCGCATGATGGTGGGCAAGACCTTCCGCATCACCAACAAGGGGACGCATCCCATTACGGTCTACTACGGAGTGCCCTTCATATTCACAGACGGAGACACGCCATCCCTTCAGTGGGACGGAGCGGACGACTATGCAAGTATCGGGATACCGGCAGGGGCTACGCTCATCGTGGACTGCCGGATGGACGGCTACCTCTCGGGCGGTGTGTACTACGAGTGCATATGGTGGAGATACAGGCAGATTGTAGGGCAACCGCTGCTGGAGTTTGAAACGGAGGCGTCATGAAACGGCTGGAGATAAGAGGACACGGAGACGATGACGGCTTTAACGTGGCTGTCACGAAGGACACAGGCGAGGAGCTCACCACTGACGAGTGGAACACCGCAGTCAACGCCCTTCGCCTCAGACACCGCGAGAAAGAGATAATAGACGGAATAACACAGCGGAAGGGGTTCATCTATGCTTTCCCTCTCGCATTTGGAGAATAGAGTATGAATATAGGAACGAAGACGGAGAATGGCGGCACGACCGCGGAGGGACGGCTATCGGCAGCGGAGTTCAACGCGCTGGTGGCACAGGTGGAGGCGAACGCTACGGACATCTCCTCACTTGACGCGTCCCGTGTGGGATATGTGCTGGTCACGGAGCTCAACGGAATCAACACCGTGTGGCTCTACACGAAGAAGGGCGGCAAACTGGTAGGGTACTACGACTCACCGGCAAGCGGCGTGGTGGCTTCCATCATCTCAAGAATGACCTCAGCGGAGACAAGGATAACCGCACTGGAGGAGGCGGAGACCACAGACAGCACAAAGGTAGGCTACGGGTCGCAGACAGACAAGTCGCACAAGACTACCCTTGCCTTCTACGCCACGAAAGACAGTACGGAAGCCCTCTTCACGCTCGAGTGCGCCTCGGCAGACGTGTACGGACTGCTCAACGACAGGCTTACCATACTCGAGAACAGTGCGCCTCAGACATCGGTAAAGGTGATAGACAGCTACGACCTCAAGACCCTCATGGAGAAAGGCTACGCAGGCACTGACCTTACAGCAGTGGCAGACCTTCTCACTTCGGGCAGTACCGGTGTGACGCTCATGCGTACAGAACCCAACGGGGAGAGTGACTCCTTCTTTTCGGGCTACACCTATATCGTGTATGACGGCAAGTCGTTCAGTCTCACCAAGAGGCAGTACGTGTACGGCTTCCACTACTTCGGGAAGGCAGAGCAGGGGCGGTTCTCCATCACTCAGACAGGCACGAGTTATGCTATGGGCGAGACGGAGACCATCAGTCTCATGTCATCGGAGCTCGTAGCGGAGAACACGGAGACGGTGGCGGAGATACTGGCGGTGCTTGAGGAGAAGGAAACGGAAACCACATAAAACGGAAGGGGTATGGCAGAGATAAGGAAACTGAAGGATTTGAAGACGGGCGAGACGTTCTTCCCTGCGACCATCGGTGATGCGGTGGCAGTGGAGGGGAAAAGGCTGACAGTCCACATCAAACGACTCGTGGAGCTGGACGCGAAGGTACAGGAACTTGACAAAAGAACCGTTTGGAAATAATTATTAAAACAAAGATATATGGCAACAGGAAAAGGACAGGCTGTCGGGTTCGTCTACGCGCTCGACAAGACCATAGAAGAGATTGGAGCAACCGTTCTTAAAGGCGACGACTACGCCAATAAGATAGTGTTTACAGCTGAGGGCATCGTGCTTGACGGCAACATCGTGGCAGAGCCGAACTCCGATGTCTTCGGCTCAATGGTAGTTGAGTGTTATCAGAAGGAAACGGGGGACAACCCTACAACGCTCTATAGCGATTCAGCGTGCACGGAAGCCACGAAGATAACCCCGTCCACCTCGAAACTCTACTACGTTAAAGGCACAGGGCGCACCCTTGAATGGGTGGCGGACTTGGGGTATTACGCCACGGTGAGCGACGTGTACACCGCGCTTAAAGGTCTCATTGACGGTCTGGGCGACACATACGCATCAAAGAGTTTGGTGCAGGAGCTGACACTCTCCGTGAGCGCGATGGGCTCGCGTGTCACAGCGAACGCCAGCAACATTACGACCAACGCCAGCAACATTACGACCAACGCCAACAACATCAAGGCAATAAACGACAGCAAGGGTGCAGCAAACGGAATTGCCACACTGGGTTCTGACAGCAAGGTAACACCGTCACAGCTTCCCCAAGCGTCTACCACTGTAGCAGGTATCACCAAACTGACAGATTCGCTTGAAACACAGTACTCAGCCCTTCCGCCACAGGCAGGAGCAGTGTTAGCTGCGTTTAGCGACCTTAAAAACAACTATCTCCCCACCAATTACATCAAGAGCAGTCTGAGGGGTGCAGCAAACGGTGTAGCACCTCTTAATGACAGCGGTATTATAGATTCAACATATCTTCCAAGCTATGTGGATGACGTGATTGAGGGCTATTACCTTGTTTATTCTGGCAGTGTCAAGGCGTTCTTCACGCAGAATGAGGCAAAAACGGAATACCTGATAGTCCCTGAGACAGGCAAGATATACGTTGACCTCAACACGAACAAGACCTACAGATATGGAGGCTCTGCCTATGTTGAGATAAGCGAGTCCCTTGCCATTGGCACTACTGAGGGCACTGCATTCTCGGGCAAGTCGGGATACGACCACGTGAATAACACTAACAACCCCCACTCTGTGACCAAGGCACAGGTAGGGTTGGGCAACGTGGACAACACGGCGGATGCTGACAAGTCGGTACTGTCCGCGGCGATTGCATTCTGCGATGGGGCATCAAACGTCATAACGGGCACCTACCTCCGCAAGGACGCGGTTCAGTCCGCATCCCTTGAAGGGAAATCGAAGACCGAAGTCCCTTCTGTCAGCCTTGTGTACAGTGAGACTGCCAAGATATGGACGGGCACACAGGCGGAATACGATGCACTCACGTCGTATGACTCGCGCACTGCATACCTTATCACTGACCCTGACATTGTGTATTCCGACCTCAATTTCGGAATTTTCTATGGCACAAATAAACCGACAAGTGCGGAAGCTGGAGCTGTATTCCATGCTCTCTATACCAACGGAGTCCTCAAGAACAGGCAGGTATATATGCGCTGTAACACATCGTCCCACGGAGACAGTGGATACCATCTTGTTGAGTATAGGGGACAGAAAACAATAGACAGCTATAGCTACGAGGTGTTCGCCTGTTATATTGGCGGTGAGTATGGGCTTGCGGTGGCGTTCCTGGGTACAGGTGAGTCAACAGCCAACTACGAGAAGGTGCAACAGGGTAAAGTTGTGTATGGTATATATGAATCCATTACAAGTGAAAGCACTAATGATGCGGCAGCAGGAGGCAAGGCAGTATATGATTTGGTGAGTCCGCTGATTACTCAACTCACATGGCAATGAAAGGAGGTGAAGCATGGCAGGGATTTCGTTCAACAAGTCACAGACCTACGCAAACAGCAAGACTGGCAGCACAAGCAACAGGGATGTGCTGTACTTCCCCAAAGACTCCGACTGTATCGTCATGAACGGCAAGGAGTACGGAAGGAGTGGAGGCACGCAGACCGTCACGTCACTCTCCTCGCTTGTGCCAAGGTCACAGTCGTTCAACTGCAACTGCTCGACCAGTCAGACGCTCACTTTTTCTGGCACAATGCAGGACGGACTGACATACAATATACTGATATACAACTCGGGGTCTTCAGCTGTCACGGTCAGTTTGAGCAGTGACAATTTTGGCGGCGCGGAAATATTCCTCCTGGGCAGTTTCTTCGGCTCTGCCAACGGAACAAAGCAGACAGGTGCATCCCTGTCGGTCAGCGGAGGCAAGGCAATACTGCTGCGCCTCACGACCATGGGTTCGTACATGACGGCAGAAGTACCATATTAATACAGACAGGCTATGAAGATATACTATAACGGCACCTGCTACGGCAGGGCAATATACAACGGAGAAGCGGTCTACCACAGCAAGCTGTTGGGCTCAGGGGCAGTCCGCTTCGTGAACAGCAGCAGTGCGCTCCGTCTCACAGGCGACGGAAAGTTCAGACTCAACAATTAATGAACACATTAAATCAGATTTATATGGCTTTTACAACAGAACAGGAAAGTATCCTCGAACAGGTTATCGAGGCTTATAAGAACGGGAAGCGTCTGTCTGACCTCCCTGAGGTGTCAGGCACAAACCCCTATAACCTCTATTGTGAGGTTCTTGACGAGGACGGGGAAAGCAAGAAAGCAGCCCTCGCCTCCCTGCTCCCCTACGTTGAGGAGCAATGCTCCTACGGCATTGAGCGTGACATCACTGTATCGTCACCGACCTGCACACGCATCGGAAGCACCGACCTACACAAGTCATTGCCTGTACACTCACGGATGAAAGGTTGTCTCTTGGACGATGACGGCAACGTGGTTGAATACCTCGACCCGAAAGACTGGACAGGACAGACACGTGACGGAAGCCGTGGACAGGTGATGGTGGAGATACCTATGCACTACCGCAAGTTCTCCTACGACGGCAACGTGATGCGTGTACGTGTGAGCGAACTGCCGCTGCCTGGTTATCATCAAGTGCCGAGGATGTACGTCTCCGCCTACGAGGCTGCTCTTGACCGCACGAACAACAAGCTGGCATCTGTCGTGAACACCACGGCGCAGTACAGAGGCGGTGGCAACAACTCGTCTTGGGACGGACAGGGCAACACCCTGCTCGGTCGTCCTGCGACATCAATCAGCCGCACGAACTTCCGTAACTATGCCCGAAACCGCAAGTCGGGCAGCACCGCTTGGAACTGTATGACGTATGACGCACAGAAGACCCTGTTCTGGCTCTTCGTGATAGAGTACGCCACGCTCAACTCACAGGCGGCTTACAATGCCGAGCTGACCACGGAGGGCTACCGACAGGGCGGTCTCGGGGCAGGTGTCACGGATTGGGACGGCGGTTCGTGGAGCAGCTACAACGGTTATAATCCGTTTGTGCCTTGCGGACACACCGACAGCCTCGGCAACCGCACAGGTGTTGTCTTCTACTCTATCCTTGCGGCAGACCTGCAGTCACAGCTCAAGGTGGTGTCAGTGCCCCGTTACCGTGGCATTGAAAACCCCTTTGGGCATATATGGCAGTGGACGGACGGCATCAACATCCGCATCAGCCCGACCGAGGAGAACGGAGGCGACGGACTGTCAAAGGTCTTCGTCTGCTCCGACCCGAGCAAGTTCAAGGACACAGGCTATGACGGCTACAGCCACGTCGGCAACGAGGCACGCTCCGGTGGCTATGTGAAGAACGTTATCGGAGGAGAGTATGGCGAGATGATGCCGAGTGAGGTTGGCGGCGGAAGCACCACTTACTACTGCGACTATCACTATACGAACATACCTACGGCGGAAACCCTCCGTGGTGTCCTGTTCGGCGGTCTTGCGGCTAGCGGTGCGTATGCGGGCTTCGCCTATGCGGACTCGCATAGCGCCCCCTCGTATACGTCTGCGTACGTCGGCTCTCGCCTTTGCTTTATCCCCGAATAAGCGACACGGCACGCCCCTTCTCTTGCCACGGCGAAGCGGCAAGAGGAGGGTGCATACCTAAGAGAAACCTCATTCAAAAAAACAAAATAAACGATATGGAAGGAACAAGCAACAACGATGACGGAAGCCTGTCATTCCTGAATATCCCGAGGGACGAGAGCAACAGGTCGTTCAACTGTGACGAGACGACTCAGAGCAAGCTGGTCAACACTCAGTTTTGGGTCATGGACTTCATAGAGGACGTGCCGACAAGGTTCTCTAAGCAGAAAGGGACAAAGGGTCAGACGCTTGTCAAGATAAAGCCTGAGAGGGACGGGGCTGAGCATACAGCCAAGAAGTTCTTCACGGGTTCGCAGGACATCTTGTACGTCTGTCAGGAAATCAAGAAGCGCAACGCCTTTCCCCGTCGTGTGACGATGAGGGGCAACGGCAACCGTTATTGGTTTGAATAGGAAATGACATTTCAAGGTTGGTCGCTCCTGTGGTGTCCTGTTCAGCGGTAATGCGAATAACGGTGCGAATGCAGGCTTCGCCTATGCGAACTCGAATAACACCCCCTCGAATACGAATGCGAACATCGGCTCTCACCTATGCTAACGAAATAAGGGGAGCGACGACCCTGCCTCTCGGCAAAAGATTTCAAGTAACCCGAAAGGTGTCGGTAGGAACGCCTGTTGTATTGGCTACCGAAGACTCCGACTAAGAAAAGCAAAGAACAATGAAACGTATAGGAAATTTATACGAAAAGATAATCTCGGTGGAGAACCTCCGACTGGCTGACGAGAAAGCCCGTCGGGGGAAGCTCCGTACCTATGGTGTCCGCTTCCACGACCGCAACCGTGAAGCGAACATACAGGCTCTGCACGAGGCTTTGCTGACAAAAACATTCAAGACATCGCCCTATGAGGTTTTCACTATCTACGAGCCAAAGGAGCGTGTCATATTCCGTCTTCCGTACTATCCCGACCGCATCGTGCATCACGCCATTATGAATGTCCTCGAACCGATATGGGTGTCCGTGTTCACGCACAACACCTACTCGTGCATCAAGGACAGAGGCATAGAGGGCTGCGCACGCCACGTCGGAAAGATGATAAGACGTTACAAGGGAAAGCCCCTGTACTGCCTTAAAATCGACATCCGCAAATGTTATCCGTCCATAAGCCACGACGTGCTGAAACGGCTCGTCCGCAGGAAAATAAAGGACAGAGACCTCCTGTGGCTGCTTGACGAAATCATAGACAGTGCGCCTGGTCTGCCGATAGGCAACTACCTGTCGCAGTACCTCGCCAACTTGAACTTCGCCTACTTCATGCACTGGGTGAACGAAACCCTCAAATTGGAGTGCGAGGAGTATGCCGATGATTTTGTCTTCTACAGCGACAGCAAGGAGCGACTTCACGAGGTGTTTCCACAGATACGGAGGTACATCGAAGAGGAGCTGCAACTTACCGTCAAGGGCAACCATCAGATATTCCCTGTCGCCGTGAACCGCTACGACCGCCACGGCAGGGCAATAGATTATGTCGGGTACAAATTCTTCCGACAGCAGAAACTTATCCGCAAGGGTATCAAAAAGAACCTATGCCGCACGGTCGCACGCTTGAACAGACGGCAACCGCAACTACCGCCAAAGGAGTACAAGCAGCGCATCTGCTCTTGGCTCGGCTGGGCGAAGCACAGCAACTCGAAACATTTATTACAAACAATAATTCCGAAAGATTATGCAAGCATTTTATGACAACAAGCCCTCGAAGTACGAGGCAGTGGGAAACGGCAGTTATCTGTACCGTTACAACATCCAAGAGGTAGAGCAGACTGACACGCAGCAGGAGACTGCTGAGGAGACACGCAAGCAGTGGCAGTGCGAGGAAGTGACAGTGTGGTCGCCTGTGTCGGGCAACAAGATTACACAGGCAGTCATTGCCGACAGGTGGGACAGCGACTACGAGCAGAAACTTGTCAACGAGTACAACGGAGCACAGCTGAGTCTCTACGGAGGTTCCAAGACCTCTGACGAGGCAAAGGCTATCATCGCCAAGTACAAGGCGTTCCTTACGGAGCGTGCAGAGTTGAAGCAGACCGTTGACGCAGACTGCGAGGAGCTGGGTATCGAATAACACCAAGGAGGACTGAGTATGGAGGAGATAATGAAGGGGACGGACACGCTGCTTGCCTTCGGTGCGGTGGCTGTGTTGCTGGTGCTGGTGGCTATGGCGGCAGACCTTGCCAGCGGACTCTACAAGGCAAGGATGAGGGGTGAGTTCACGCGGAGCGAGCTTCTCAAACGCACAGGTTCGAAGTTCGTCCTATACGAAGGGAGCATGCTTGTTGCGCTGTGTATCGACACCATAGTGCATTTCACCCATCTGTATGAGTACGCAGGGATGCCGCAGACAATGGTAGACCTTCCTCTCACGGCTTTCGTGCTTGCCATATTCTGGTGCATTGTCGAGGGACTGAGCATCCGCGAGAAGGCGGAGGACAAGACGAGGGTGAGAATCAAGGAAGCGGAGAGGATAATAAGCCTGCTTGCCACACACAAGGACGTGGCGCAGGCGGTGGAAAACTTCTACAAACAGAAGTACAATGGAGATAAGGATTGACAGGGCATGGAAGAAGGACGGCTACACCATAAGCCGCCTCTTCATTGACGGGGAGAGGATATGCGAGGCACTGGAGGACACCGACAGGGGACTCAGGCAGGACATGCCCACAGAAGAAATAAGAAAGCGGAAGGTGTACGGCAGGACAGCCATCCCTTCGGGGCGGTACAGGGTCATCATGAGCCTCTCGCCCAAGTTCGGCAAGGTGCTGCCCGAAGTGCTTGACGTGCCCGGATTCGTTGGCATAAGAATACACTCGGGGAACGTCCCTGGGGATACCGCAGGATGCGTGCTTCCAGGGCGGAATACGGAGAAGGGCAAGGTGTTGCAAAGCACCAAGTACACTGGCATCGTCATCGACAGGATTAACGAGGCCATACGCAATGGTAATGACGTGTGGCTTAAAGTGGGAGGCGTATGAGCGAAGACTTGAAGGGACTGTTGAGGGTAACGTTCATGGTGAGTGCCTCCGCAGTGCTTGTCATGATGTGCTCGTCATGCAAGGAGACGCAGTACGTTACCGTGGAGTCCGTGAGGACGGACACCGTGAGGGTAAAGGAAGTGAGGGCGGACACGCTGGTGAAGTCCGACAGTACCGTCATAAGGACTGCCGGGGACACGGTCTACACCGACAGGTGGCACACCGTCTACAGGGTGAGGGAACGCACGGACACGCTCTACCGTTCAAGGGTGGATTCCGTCCCCGTGCCCTACGAGGTGACACGCACCGTGGAGGTGGAACGGCAACTTACATGGTGGCAGAAGACGCAGATACACGGATTCCGCATCATGGCATCCCTACTGGCACTGCTTGCCGCATGGAAATACAGAAGGCGGATCCTGTCCGCCATAAGGGCATTGACATGACTGTTATTTGTTTTTTACTTGTTATTGGTAATATTTCGATTGTATTGGCGTGCGGCAGTCCGGGAGGGTAGCCGCACTTTTTGCACAAAAAAAAGGAGACCCGAAAGAGTCTCCTTTAGTCCTGTAACGTGGGATTCTACAGAATTTCCGCAGAAATCAAGCGTAAAAACTGTTCCCTATTCCTTTTCGTACACTTCAAGTATGTTCATTGACATCCTGCTTCCTCTTGGTGTCTGCACGCACACAGCCCCCCCCAGTACGGAGTAGAAGCGGTTCTGCTGCCTCGGACCCGAACCCCATTCACTCTGTCCGTTCATCTGTACCGGCTGTTTCATATATCTCCAGTATCATGTTGTCCTTCGCCACCCGGGTGAGGCAGGAGGTTTTCTCCCGTCTCCAGCTTCTGCGCGTAGGGTTTCCGTCCCCTTCCCCTTATGTTGCGGATTGCGCGTTTCCGTTACGTTCATTTTCCTTTTCCCTGCCGCCGCGACATTCTCTCCACGGTCTCCATAAGTGACATGTATTTGTCCATGGCGCGTTCTATCTCCCTGTACATTTCACCGCACCACTCGTC
Organism: Oscillibacter sp. MSJ-31; assembly: GCA_963629785.1. Taxonomy (GTDB): domain Bacteria; phylum Bacteroidota; class Bacteroidia; order Bacteroidales; family Bacteroidaceae; genus Prevotella. The sequence continues at coordinate 38,604 of CAVGJZ010000014.1, forward strand.
CGGGCTTTTACCGTACAGGCTGTCCGCTGTATCCTTCAGTCCTGCACACGCCATCCACCCTACTGCAAGGGCTCTTGCCCTTGTCTCCATTTCCGTCTTTCCTCCCAGCCAGTGTATGAGCCGGGTCTTCATCTTTTTAATTGCTTTCATTTCCGTTTTTTTGTAGTTTTGTTTCTATTCGGGGAACAGCTCCAGCTGCACCCTTTCCTTCCCTCTGTTCATCATGCGGCCATACAGTCCCAGCTGCCCCTTGGGGACGAACAACCTCTCCGTGACTGCATTGTTCGCTGTTGCCGACAGGTTGCTGCGGTGGGATGTGCTCCACACCTCAGCGAACCTGTCCTCCGGCATACTGTACTCGCTTACGAGCACCAGTTCCGTCTGCCGTCTGCACCAGTCGTAGAACGCATCGTGGTCGAACTCCATGCCGTAGCCGTCAGTACCCCGGTAGGGGATGTCGCAATAGACAACGCTTCCCTTCGGTATCTCCACCTTGTCGTATGACTTGAACGACACCTCCAGCCTTTGCAGCCTTTGCAGACTTTGCAGACTTTGCAGACTTTGCAGCCTTTGCAGACTTTGCCATAGTCTGTAGAGTCCGGTAATCTCGTTGTAGTCCTTGTCGAGCGCGGGCATGAACGTCCGCATGGTGTCGTAGTGCTCCTTCGTGGGAAACATCCACTGGCTTCTGCCGAAGTAATGCCCCTGCATCTGAGTGCCGAGCCTCCTGCCCACCTCCTTCTGTGTCAGTCCCGAACTCTCCAGTCCGCGCAGGAGGTACTGCCGCAGCTCCTCCTGCTGCACTGCAATCTGTCCCCTGCACCGTTCAATCAGTGCGTCCAGCTCCTCCTTGCTGTACTCCTGCTGCGACAGCCACCATCGGATATACTTCGCCTTGTACTTCTCATGATGGGCGGTGATGTCGGCACTGCTTCCGTCCGTACGGATGCTGAACTCCTCCATCAGCGAGAAGTCCCCGAACACCCTTGCGAAGTGCAGGGCTTTCTTCCACGGCTCGACCTCCGCCCCGTAGAGGTAGTCCTGCCCGTTGTTGCCGAAGCTCCAGCACAGTCCGACATAGGGGTCTGTATAGCGGAGGGTCTTGAAGTCCTCACGGCTTATCCACCGCGTCTCGTTGCTGTACTTGCCGTCCACGCTGTCCTTGAAGAGCCTCACGCCCCCGCCGTCAAGGTCGTTGGCGATGTACCTTCCGAACTTCCCCAGCTCCATCATCCTGTGCGTCACGGCACACCCTCCTGCAAAGAGGTCGCAGAAGACATCCGCCTTCGGTATCGCCTCCGCCAGCTGCTTCACTATCCTGTTCTTGCTTCCCTTGTAGGGCACTCCGTAGTTCATGCGTTCAGTTTCTCATCATGTGTATTCCAATAGCCTTGTGCTTTGCGTGCGGCTGTGAGCGGTTGAACTGCTCCACCAGCATCCGCTCCATCTCATCGGGACGCAGTGCCTTCTTCGGTTTGGGCATGGACAGCACGGTCGACACCCTTGCGCCTCCCTCCAGGCGGAGAATGCACCGTCTTGTCACGGTCTCGCCCCATGGCATCATTGCTCCCCTTTCATCGTAGTCGTTCATCATATTCAGTTGTTTTTAGTTGTTTCCAGTTGTTTTTTTTTAGTTGTTTTTAGTTGTTTCCATTGGCGGTTGCTTCAAGCTCATGTGCCTTAGACCCAAAAGCCACGAATGTAGCCCTATAAACTCTTCGTTGTCTATATTGGCATCCCTCCACTCCGCGTACTGCCCGTAAGTCATTCCATGTTCCAGTATCAGCACCATGTCGGCGACAGTAAGGAAGTCCTCATCCTCGTAGTCGCCTCCAATTCCGTCCCCTACCCAATAGAAGGTTCTGCATCCGTTAAAGAGATGTTGGTTTACAGCCTCGGCAAGCTCCTCACACGCCTCGTTGTATTTCTCCATTGCTTTCTTTGCCCTTTCCTTCATTTTATTTCCTTTCCTTCGGTGTCTGCGAAGTAAGCCTCGCACTCCACCAGTTTCCCTTTTTTGTCCCTCACGTGTCCACGGTAACGTATCACGTACTCCCCGGAGAGGAAGAGGTCGGTATCTCTCAGCGAGGAGAGCACCAGCATCATCTCGGCTTTGGTGTACACCCCGTCCTTGCCGCTGAACATCTGGGGGAAACGTTCGGCAAGCGTCTGCGCCATCTGTCTTGCCCCTTGCAGGTAGGCGGAGTATCGCACCAGCATCCCCATCTTTACGGGGACAGGGTTCTCTGCCGCCTCCCTGCGCAGGACATCCAGCTCGTCCGTCATGCGTCCTTCGCTATTTCCCATATCGCCTTCAGTTTGTCAAGCGGAAGTCTGTCCAGCGAGTCCGCTATGACTATTGATAACCGCACCGCCTCGTTGTGTTCTGTCACGTCCTTCTGTATGTTATCCGTCAGCAGTATCCGGAGCGGCTTACCGAACCCTCCGCTTTGTATACCGCCAGTGGAGATATGAAATTTATATCCGTCTGCCCCTATCAGAGATGTCCCCACTTTGTATACCTCGGTTACATACCGCATCCTGTTGTATTTTTCAACAACAACCTCGTCACCACTCTTCAAATCCTGTAGCCTCTTCTTCATTTCTGTTCGTTTTTGAGTATTTCTGAGTGTTGTTAAGTATGTACATTGCGCCCTCGTAGAACGCCTTCTCGGCTATGCGCCTCTTGCTTGTCCAAAGGATATGGGCGGAAGCGTCCGTCTGACTGCCGTACTCCACGGCTTTCTCTTTTATGTGTTTCTCTGTCCACATGTCTCAGTCCTCCTTTAGTTCTTTACGTGCTTTTCTTTTAGCTCTCTCGCGTCTTTCATAAGGTCTTCAATCTCCTTAATCCAGTCTATGTTCCAGATGTTTTCCTTGTCTGTCATTTTTGCTCCTTTCTTTGGTAGAATATCACCAATATAAAAACCAGCGTTTTATACTCAATTTACATTCGTCTTTTTAAGTTCTTCAATGAGAGCTTCGGCAGCAATAACTGCTACTTCTGCCATTTTCTTATTAGTATCCAAATAATGTGATTGCTGTATGCAGAATATATCCTTTGCAATCTCATATCTGCGCTGTTCCCAGTCTATCTCTTTCGTGGGTTCTTCCTTTGGTTCAACCTTTGCAGGCTCTTCGTACTTGCCTGTGGTTTTAAGATATGCTTGATAATCCATTATAAATATTCTGTTTGAATTATTAGTATTGTGATTAAGAGGAAGAAGAGCAAGGCTATTGTGCCTATCAATTCTACAAGGCATTGCCTTGTCTTCTTCTCGTTGTTCATGTCAATGTAGACAGCCAAGAAGCCTACGATGCTTACTACTCCCATTGTGGCTATGCAGACATTGACAATCTGTTGTGCAAGGTGTGGGGTCATTCGCTGCCTATCCAACTTCTATGTTTATTGTCATAAAGGAATATATCAAAGTCTCCATGTTCCAGGGTATGTACTTTCTTATATCCTGTATCTGCTATATATCCTGCTGTATCAAGATATGGCGACAGAAGCTCTCTCAATGCAGATACGGAACATGGCTGTGCCATTATTAACCCCCCTGTCTCGCGCATGCCTTCCAATACCTTCCACTGTGCATCTATATTAGCTTGACCGAAGAAACTCCAGTAATGTTCCCGTCTTACTGACAAATCTATTTTATCTATTATCGGGCTGTTTATTATCACTATCGTCATCCCTCACCTCCTTCCTTTGGTAAGAGGTCTGAGAGGTAACACCAACGCAGAATGTTGCCTTTCTTGGCTTGCTGTTGCCATGTCTGTCCTCCGTCCTCATTGTAACCGCCATATTTGACGGTCTCGTAAAGGTCTTTGCCAGTCTGCATGATGAGCCAAGCATCCAACTTTGCATCAGGTTCTTTAGTGGCATCATGCCACAGAGAGTTGATGAAATCCTTCTGCGCCCATTCCGCACCCCTTTCAAATATTTCCCTGTTGGTTTCTTCTCTATCCAAACCAAAGTTAGTAGAGATATATTCGTCTGCACATAATATCGTGGCTTCCTTTAGTTTTTCTTTCTGTGTCATAGTTATGTGTCATTTTCTGATTAAATTGAAGTCAGCCCACAGGTCGGCAAACTGCCGACCGCTGTAATCGGCTAACGCTTCGCTCCTGTAGCAAAGGCGAGAGCCGACGGACGCATCCGTACGCGAGGGGGCGCCATTCGAGATCGCACAGGCGAAGCCCGCATATCCTGTATGATAGTCGCCTGTTGCAATCACAGTGTGGCTTTGCTTCCACTTGTCGTCCTTTTCCGCCAGCTCGTCCTCTGTGTACAGGCAGAACCACGGATACCAACGCCATTCGTCATCCGTAAACTTCGGTTGCCAACCCTCGTTGAGTGCAGCCGTAATGATGCGGAGCTTGTAGAAGGCGCAGAGGTCGGCATTATACTCGTCAATGCCATTGCCAGGCAATCCTGCGAATGCCTCCCACTGCTGTACAAGAGGATGGTCCGCTCCCAGTTCGTCAATAGCATCCTCAAAGGTCTTGATTCGTTCCGTGACAGGGCGGTTTTCAGCCGCCTGTGCCGTTTCAAACTCGATGTCGGGGAACATTGTCCGCAACATTTCCTTTACACTCTCATCGCCATTCACGTAGGCGTTCACGATGTTTTCTTTCTTGATTTCCATTTTCTGTTTTTTTAATTGGTTATTGGTTATTGTTTGTTGTTGTCATGCAGGTCTTTGAGGTCAGCCCGAAGCCGTCTGAGGAATGTCTTCTCACTGTCGTCTCCGCTCATGTTTCTTGTCCTCTAATGCTTTACTTCCCTGTACTGCCGTACCCTCCATCTCCTCTGTCTGTGGTGCTCAGTTCGCTCGCCTCCTCAAATTCTATCTGATAGGTGTGTCCGATACACAGCTGGAAAATTCTGTCGCCCACCTCATACTTCGGCATACCGGGCATGACGTGGTAGAACACTGCGGAAATTTCTCCAGTATAGCCTGCGTCAACCGTGCCGATGCAGTTCGAGAGCACCATCCCTGTCTTCCATACGGAGGAGCGCGGACGTGCGTCTATGCCCAGGACTGCGCCTCTTCTTGCGCTCATCCGTCTGTTGCCTTCGTCAATCTGCAATGCCAGCCCTGTGCCGTACTTGTAGACGTTCGGGGCAATCTCCTCGCAGCTTGTCGCCACTACATCGTAGCAGAAGTCGTCTCCGTGTGCCTTCTTGGGCAGCACGGCTTTCTCGTTTAGTCTCTTGATTTTTACTTTCATAGTTATTTATTGATTCCTTCAATGTCTTCTATATAGCACCATTCACAGATGCTGTTGTAGAGAGTGTATTCCTCCCAGCCCCTGTCCGCTGCAATTATTGCCTTGTAGACCCTGTTGCGACTTGACACGATTATCCACTTGTCTCTCTTGGGCTGCTCTTTTGCTGGATGCCATAGGTCTGCGGTCATATCCTTCTTCATCCACCTTGCACCCTTTGTGAATGCCCTTCGCACGATGTCCTCCTCGCTGTAGGTGGGACAGCGACCAGCGCATTCATTTGCAGCTGCCTTGATTCTCTCTTCTTGGTCTGTCATGATGTTGTTATTGTTCCGTTTCAAAATCCAGTTTCTGTTGTAAAAACTTTCGAGCGTACCATTCTTTGTACGGCAATGAACTTATCCACCAATCATAGATATTCTCCGCTATCTCGTTCTCTTGCTCCTCCGTCAAGCGGTCAGGCGTGGAGCCATTGGAAAACCCTGCCCAAAGTCCCGTGTTGATGCGTTGCCGTTGGGGGGGGGTAAAGTTCCGCTACGCAACCGTTTGCCGACGCTTGAGCTTGGTGTGAGGTCGCTCGGGATGTTCCACCAGACGTATCCGTCCGCGAACTTTCGCCCCCCATGTAGCTGTGCTGTAGAAGACCCCTCCCCGAGCGTATTGCCTTTATTGCCTTTATCCAGTTGCGCTTCACGTGCGGCCAACGCTCGTTCTCCTTTATTTTCATCTTGGGGGATGACATCGGGCAGTTTATGCAGCCGATGCGTCTCCATCCCTGGTCGTACAGCTCGCAGTGTTTCACCCCGAGGGTGTTGAGGAACGTCCAGACATCATTTGCCGTCCACCCGATGATGGGGGAAATGAGCAGTGTCTCCTGTCCGCGGATGCAGCCGAGCACCTGCTCCCCGTCCGCGTTCACAATGGTGGTCTCGCTGTAGTTCTTCGGCTTGCGTCCCCTTCTCGGCTTCGATGCGCGTTCCGTCCTGTACTTGTCCAGACCTTCGAGGTCTCCGCTGAACTTCCGCGAGCTTATCTCCACCTCGTTGCGCCGCGCGCGCTTCGAAGACTCCTCGTGCCGTATTCCTATGAGCGTCACCTTTCCTGCCCCTGCGCTTTCCTTGTACTCGGCACAGCACCACCTTACCCTCATGGTGGGAAGGATTCCCCTCTCCACCGCAGCGCGGTAGATGCTCCTCCCAGGTGCTATCCGCTCCACGTCCGGGTACTGGTTCTTCACGAACCGTATCACCTCGGGAGGGTCAACGCTCGTGAACGACATGTGCGCCCTGAACTTCACCCCTGCCAGCTTTGCAACGTGATAGAGGCACTGGCTGTCCTTGCCCCCCGAGAAGGCGAGATAGAAGCCGTCCGCAGGGTCGTAGGAGAGTGCCAGCCTCTCCGCCTTGCGCAACAGCTCCACGCTGTGCGTTATCTTCGCCCTCATCTCCTCCCCGAACTTGGGAAGGATGTCCTCCAGTCTGAGCTGGAGCTGTGAATTGATTTTCTCTTCCATATCATTAAACCTTCATTGTGGGACGGGCGGACTCCAACCGCCTTGCCTTGCTGTCGCCCCTGTGCGGCAGGGGGAAAGAACCAAAAAAAATCTCTGCTGCCGCAAAGCACATTCCATTCCTTTCTTGTGGTGGAGACAGCCGGAGTCGAACCGGATGAAGCCCCATTGCCCTGTCTCCAAATGGAAGGGCTACACATCACGCGCTGCCCATTCCCTGGTTAGTAATATCAACCAATAACTAATACATGCATATAAAAACAAATTCAACCTCTGTATTTTCTTATGGCGCGTACACCATCGTATATCCCTTAATCCTGCGGTGTTCGCTTATGTGTGATGACAAGCGGCGCGGGTCAACACTTAACCACTCTGCCGCCTCCCTGCGTGAAGGGAATATCACCCCGGTATCGGCACACAGGATACGTCTGACCTTTCTATGCAGCCACGGTTTGTTAATCTTTGCGTCGTCACTCTTTTTCTTGCGCCCCTTCTCGCTGAGAACAAAAGGCGCACGTTTGTATCTTTTCCTTCGCCTCTCGCCTCCGCTGTGTCTGTAATCGCCCCACGGAGACCAGTCTTCTGCATACATCAATCTGTATCCTTTCAGTTTCTCCATCTCATTGCATCTGTTACAGATTGTACTTTTGCTGACCCTCATTCGTCTTGCGGTCTCCATTATTGAATGGAACCGTGCCGCCACCTTGCCATCTGGGCTTATGGCGACAACTTCCCTGGCTCTATCTCTCATTGTTTCTTCCTTTCCGGCAGCAGTGCGCCAAGAAGTGTTGCAGCGCAGACAGCGACGACGCCTACTACAGAAACCACCGCTACATTTTCTCCGTACCAGTATTCAAGATGGCGTATGCACTCCAGTGCTATCGTGATGACAACGAGTGTCGCCAGTCCCATAAGGGCTGCAAGGGCAACCGCCTTGCAGATTCTGTAAGTTCTGTTCTTCTTTTCCATGTCTGTTCTTTTTATTCGGTTTACACAAAATCCCTCAGAGAATAAACACCCTGCTTTATCTGCGGCCTGTAGTTCTTAAGCCAGTGCCACAGTCTCGGGAATGGCAGCAGAACCTTCCACCCCTTGATAAGAGGGTAGTCCTTGGTGTACGTCACCTTACTCTTCGGGTGTCTCCACAGCTGCGTCCATTCCGGCTTCTTGACGTTCACCTCCAGAAGGGTGATGCCCGAGAACTGCGAGGCGAACACCTGTACATCGTGAAGGAACCGCGATTCCATGCCGTATGCCTTGCCTTCAAGAGTGACAAGGACATATACCCGGGCGTTCATTGTCTTCTGAAAGTCCTCAATGGTGACGAACGCCTCACCGAGGGTCATCATGTAGTCACACATCCCATGCCCCAAGTGGCACTCCTGTATTTTGGCAAGGGGATAGCCGAGATTGTAGCTACCCTTGTTGCAGTAGGGCTTTACTCTCAAGTCAAAGAGTCTTACTCCTGCCTCCAGTTGCTCTTTTATGGTCTTGTCCTGACACTTGGCGACAGGCTGTCCAATGAGCGACACCAGTTCCAGCGGTCTCTCGCCTGTTGCGCTGTTATGCGTTCCGATGAAGTTTCTCATCCTCTTTCCCTCCTTTCAATCTCAGCAAGTGCGGACTCCAGTCCTGTGCGTGCCGTATGGCAGTAGGCGACCAGTTCGTTGTCTTCCATCTTCGATGCGTCCAGCTCCGCAAAGGTGCGGATGCGCGCATCCACTGTCATTCCTGATTTTACTTCTTCCATCGCAAGTATGTTTTTGTGCCCGAAGGCGGTTTGTAAAAATCCTCTATCCTCACGGACTGAGGATGTAAGACATATTAATCTAATTTATGAGTTTATTCAAAAAGGCTTTCGCCCTCACGGGTTACTTCCATCGCCTTTATTCCCAATTCTCCCACCCCCTCTGGTTAAGGGGATAAGATTTTACTTTCAGTCGCAGTCGCGGTGGTACTTGCTCACCAGTATGCTGTTGAGTTCGTCCCGGGCCCTGTCCGTATCGGCCTTCGCTATCAGTTTCTCTATGTACATCCAGTCCATCGGGGGTACCGCCCATGCCTGTTCTATCAGTCTCTCGTCATTCTCTGTCATATCCGTTCATTTTTTTCAGTCGTTTGTTTCTCAGTTCCACGAACCCCCTGCGTTCGGTTTCCCTCAGAAGGGGCATGTCCGCATCCTCTATCCGTGCGAAGGTCTCACCGTTGACGGTCGTGACATAAGACAGTCCGAACCGCTTCCTTATCCGGCTGATGGTCTCCGCATTCTTCGTCTTCCAGTATATCGTCAGTTCCGTCATCTCCGTTTGGTTGCCCACGAATCGCACTCGTATTCCAGTGCCCTGCGGAGTTTCTTTCGCACTTCCTCTGCCGTGAAGGTCTTCTGACTCCCTACTTCCTGCTCAATGTACCTTCCCCAGTTCATCTGAAGCTTCTTCTGCTGAAGATTATCCCGTGGAACATCTCGTTGAAGCGGTCTGCCATGCGGACTCCGTACTTGTCGCGAATCTGCTTCGGCGTGAGGTTCGTGGTAATGGCAGTAAAGAGTTGGTTGTTGTATCTGTGTTCCAGTAAATCAATCACAGGGTTGGTCGCATTGCCGTAATCCAATACGTCAACAGGTTCCCTGCCCAAGTCTTCGATTGCCAGCAGCTCCTCATTGCGCAATTCAACCGATTTTCCTTTGGAGTATGCAAGTTCCTTCGCATCCACGATGATTATCCCCTTGTCTATTACATACTGTTCGTACAGATAGTTCAGATAGTTCTGAAAGGCGTACAGAAGTGTTGTTTTCCCGTTTCCGCACGTTCCGCTGAATATCACACCGAACTTGTCTGTGCCCTCCGTAAGGAATGCCGCGAACTGTCCTATGCACTGCTTTACCGACTCGTCAGAGACAAAAGTTCTCCTTCTGAGCTCAACCTCCGCCTGATACGCAACCATCAGAGCCTCCGTTGCCTGGTCTTTAGTCATCGGAAGCCTAAAAGCGTCCCTCATAGTCTTCTGCTGAAGTAGCCGTAACCTCAGTTCCTCTACGTTTATCTGCGACTTCTTGTCCATATCCTTTGTTTTTGTTTCTGTTGTAGTCTTTTGCAGCCCATGTAGCGAGCCTTTTGCCTGTCTCCCATGTCTTTTGCATTTCCCATCTCATCTTGGTCCGGGACGGGTTCAATTCGCTCCAGTAATTAAAGAAGTCCTGTATCATCTCCTCTCCGAACTTACTCTTGAATGGTGATAGAGATTTGTGAAAAGCTTCTTCCCTTTGCTTTATCGAGCCACTCCACTTGCCCTTTTTCGTTGGCTCATTCGTTGGCTCATTCGTTGGCTCAAACAAGGACGTTAATCTATTGTTACCAGTACTGACATTGAGTGTTTTAGAACCCTTTTTCGTTGGCTCATTCGTTGGCTCATTCGTTGGCTCATTCCCCATGTATTGTTCCCAATCTCCAATTCTGACCAAACTAAAGGATTTGGACTTGGAAACGGACAACTTGCAATCAGACTGCAACTGGCCGAGAAACGACTCTACGGTCCTGCGTGTCCACCCCCATCGTGATGCCAGTTCCCGTGTAGAGGCTACGATGTCCCCTGGTTCGAGAAGGACTTCCATCCCTCTTCGGGTGACGGTTGCCCTCTTCTCCGGGCTTGCCATCAGCAACAAATCAATCCAGGCGTGCATCCCGTCGAATTTGCCTCCGAAGTACAATCCGTCTTCAGTGACGTTCCTGTACAGCTTTATCCATTCCTTCCCCATACCCTGTCAAGTCTTTCAGAAAGGAAGGTCGTCGCCGTTATTGCCGGACGGTTCGGGCATAGTTTTCTCTACCCTCTCTGCCGCAGGCTGCCCTACTGCCGCCCCTCCCATAATCTCAAGCCCCTTTGGCCAGATACGGATGTCGTTGAACATCCTTCCGTTCCATACCCGGACGTTGATGCTGAACTGCACCTTAACCTCGACACCGACTGCAAGCATACCCATGATGTCGTCGTTGACCACATCAAACTTGATTCTCTTGGGATATTCACCGCCTTCATACTCCACGACAAACTCCCTCTTCGTCCATTGATTCCCTTTTTGTGACACACCAGTGGTAGTTTCGCCTACCCATGACACTTTTCCTTGAATTTCCATTTTTTTAGATATTTTATTGTTCCTTGATTGTTATCCTTACGCTCGGTTTGATATCAGCAGTCTTTATGTATTCCCTGTATAGTTCCGGGTTTTCTGCCTTGAACCGTGCGGTATCGAACGACTCCCTCGGTTTGGGCGTTACCACCGTCATCTGTAGCCTCCTTGACGAGTAGGACTTTATCCCGAGTTCCGTCATCATGGAACAGAGACCGTCCTTTATCCTGTTGAACTCCTCCGTCCTTTCCTTTATCATCGTCTGTAGCCATGCCATATAGTCCTCTGCCTGCGACACTCTCGAAGGGAAGTCTCCGTAATAGTCCGCTACATCGAATACTGTCCCGTTCCTGTCCGCATCCATGAGTCCGTCTATAAGTTCGTTCTTGGCGAAGGGAAGCTCCAGTAGGGAACTCTCAAGCACATCGAGACTGTCGTTGGTGTGAATCCACAACACATAGAGATGCTTCGCCTCCATGCCCGGATTGACGATGGAGAGGAAACGTGCGTAGATGCTGGTCTGTAAGGCTACGCTTTCAGTATGCAGCTTGGACGTGTACTTCTGGTCGACGATGCAGACCTCTCCGTCCTTGTTCAGACAGACTATATCTATGGGGGAGGCATACCTCTCGTAGTCTGTCACCACATACTCGAACCGTACCGGGAGCAACCCCTTTTCTTCAAGCAACCGCGCTCCCTCGGATGACACCTTCTCATAACCGCTTGTCACGAGTCCCACTCCAAACAGGTCTTCAAGGGCCTGGTGACACGCCGTGCCTCTCGCTGCGGCAGTCTCCAGCACGGAGTCGGCGACTCCTGCATACAGCTCGTCTTTGGGATACGCCCTGTTGACGAGAGTCCCTGTTATCCCGGTCAGAGCCCTGCCGTCCAGGGAGTACGTGTGGTTCTCCCTGTCATATATGACTCCACTGTTCTTCAACTCTATATTTGCCTTCATGCTTTAGGGTATTTCTGTCCGATAATCCTGCTCAGTGCCTTTATCTCCTCGTCGTTATGGAGCGAATCGTACTTGCTCCACCATGCGACAAGACCTTCACGGCTGTTGATGGCCTCAGCCTCCTTCTTTGCCTGTGTCTTCAGCTGTACGGAATCCGCCTTCGCCTCCATCCCGGATGTGTTTGTCACGTCCGAGTCCTTCTCGTCGTCGATGGCGAGCAGTCCGCTCAGGGCATACTTCCTTGCATAGGAACTTGTGGCCCCGGTGAGCTGCGACACGTCCATCCCTTTTTTGGATTCGTCTTCACGGGCATAAGCGGTAGTCTGTTCCTTTTCTCCACTTGCATTAGTGAGTGTGGCGATTGCCTTCACATATATCCGTGTGCCGACCATCACAATTTCGTCTGACAGCGACAGAGTACACGATGTCTCTTCAAGCAGAGGTTTGACAGATGCGAGGATATCCTCACATGAGCGGTAGTTGTAATTCCCGTAGCCATTCCGCCTCCCCTTGGGTGCGTTCAGCTTTTTCTGGATTGTAAGCAGTTCTTTCATATTTATTCGTATATAAGTTTAAGCAGTTCGACAAAACCAGCAGTAGTTACTGCGGCAACTCCGACAAATACAGCCGAGAAGGCCATGTCCTTAACAATTCTTACCGTTATCCTTCTCATACCCTGGCTTTTTCTCTGATGTATTTCAACATATCGCTCCTTCTAAACCGGAGAGATTTGCCAACCTTAAAGTGTGGGATTGTCTCTTTGTTGTGATAAATAAAGGATGCACTGCACCCCATCATTTCAGCAGCACTGCCGACATCCATCATTTCGTCCTGAGTGTTCCCGTTCTTTTCCATGATAGCGTACAATTCCTCGGCTATCATTCTTGCCTCATTTCTCGTCATAGGATACTGCTGTTATTTCCACCGGGAAATTTCCCTCGGAAGGTTGAATACTCTTACATCTGTACCTGACCACCCCCATCCTCGGATGAAGGACGGGCATCCTGTAAGCCTGCGACTGGGCCGAAGCCCTGGCACTTCCAGTAGGCAGCGAAAAGGTTTTTGTCTCTCCTGGTTGTATACTGGAGAGTTCAACCACGCCTACTTTTTCCACTTTGTCCATGCTTTTTCCGTTTTTACCTGTTATTAAATTTGTTTCGTTTGCCGGACTCCGCTAACTTTGCGCTTGATATAAAACAAAGGGCATGGAGCCGGGTAGTGTGTTCGTCAAGAGGTTGTAGGGACTCTCTTGTTTTACGGTGCAAAGTTACCGTTTTTACCCGAATATACCAAACAATATACCGACTATTACCATTCAAAAAGGACACATTTAACTCTATTGCTACTATAAGTTCAACCACATTAATAAATTAACAACTATGGAGCTTAGAAATGTTAACGCTGTTCGTAAGAGACTGATTGAGGCAATAGACAAGGCAAGTGCCTCACCAACCGCATTTGCACGCGACTACGGTATTGAGCCGTCTTACCTCTTAAAGAAGCTAAAGGGAATCCGACCCGTCACAAGGAACGACATCCGCAAGATGGAGAAGACCCCCGTTAATACGGATTGGCTTGTAACAGGGGAGGGGCAGATGTTTAAGGAAGGATTTACGCCTCCCCAGTGGGAAGCACACCCCGTTCCTGTTATCACCAAAGAAACAGGGATACCCTTGTATGACGTAGATTTCGCCCTCGGGTATACTGACTTTTTCAACGATTCGATGGAAGGTCCACTTGCTTACGTCGACTTTCCAGGAACGAGGAATGCTACGTGTTGGGTGAGAACGACAGGAGATTCCATGGAACCGGTCATCCATTCAGGAGACTTCCTTTGTCTCAAGAAAATTGAAGAATGGAGTGCCTATCTGACCACAGGAGAAATCTATGCGATTGAAACCGTCAACGACATGCGTACTGTCAAGAAGATTGAAAGAGGCTATGACGAACTTTCTCTAACTCTTGTGCCTGTCAATACAGAATATAAAAAGCAGGAAATACGGAAGGATTTGATTCGGCAGGTGTTCAAAGTCGTTGCGGTTGCAAAACTTTTGTGACCCATAAAACGAGGGGTTCAGCCCCCTGGTGAAAATGAAATATCATGATACTTTTGTGATACTTTTGGCACCATTCAAAGAAAATACCGACTTAACAAATTGAAATGCAATAAGTTACAAATTACTTTCAGACCCCAAGCGGGTCACGGTAAGTCGCTTTTCAAAGGCGACTTATTTCTTTTATAATCAATTAGTTAGATAACAAAAGCACCCCTCTTATAAGGCTCAAAAACGGTCAATTTTGTATACCAATTTGCACCCATTTGCATATATCTGTGATACCGTTGCACCCAAAATGATACCATTTTCCGTTTCATGATACCTGGGGAGGGTAATTAAAAAAAACAGCGTTATGGATATAACTACAATGGACTTTCCGTCAATGAGAGTAGTGTTCGACAGGAAACACACGGCAACGAAAGAAAAGAGAGGTCTTGTGCAGATTGAAATCTCGTTCCAGGGTAAAAGGAAATATGTGGGAACGGGAGTAAAAGTATATAAAGACCAATGGAACGACAGAAGACGTGTCGTCAATTCCATGGACAGCCTCGAACTGAACGGGAGGATAGACGAGACGATGCGCAATCTGAGCGCATGGATGACCGCAAACCCTCCTTTCTCGTGGGACAGGCTTGGCGCATACCTCAAAGGGATGGAGAACGGTGGCAGCTTCATCGAGTTTGTAAAAAGAAACATAGACGACCGCAACACCATTGCCGAGAGTACAAAGAAAACACAAAGGAAAATCATTACACTGCTCACCGAGTACGGAAGAATACAGACGTTCTCCGACCTTACACCCTCCGCCATTCTCGACTTTGACAACTGGATGCACGGACGGAAAATAAAGAAATACGGCCTTGACGGACGCGAATACCTGGCTCCGATGCGCCAGAACTCCATCTACGACTACCACAAGTTCATGAAGGTTTACATAGGAATGGCCGTAAGGAGAGGTCTCCTGAAGGAAAGTCCGTACAAAGACCTCCATTTCCGCAAGGGAGAGGGAGAGGAGGGACGGTACCTTACGATGGAAGAGCTGCGCAGACTGGAGGAAGCGGACATGCCCAACGGTTCGGCCGCAAGGGCAAGGGACATGTTCCTCTTCCAGTGCTACACAGGGTTGAGTTATGCAGACCTCAGAGCGTTTGACTTTGACAAGACCGAAGCAAAAGGCAATGACACTGTATATAGAGGCAAAAGGGAAAAGACCGGCGAGCCGTTCTTCTTCGTCCTCACCCCGAAAGCAATGGACATACTAAAGAAATACGCACACACACTCCCGGTGACGAGCATAGAAGGGTACAACGCAAAGCTCAAGGAGGTTGCCTCCAGCGCAGGACTGGACAAACCGCTGTCATCGCACTGGGCGAGGCGCACGGCCGCCACGGTACTCATCAACCGCAATGTCCGCGCAGAGGTGATAGCGAGGATCCTCGGTCACTCGGACATGGCAACCACCATGAAGTTCTATGCGAGAGTGTCGGACGACACGGTGGCGGACGAAATGAAAAAGGCGGGGATTTAGACCTCGCCTTTTGCTTCCCTTCTGGACTGCCCCTACTTGCCCCATCCTTCGCTCTCGCTCATGCGCATAATCTTCGAGGCCTTGTTCTTCATCATCATGTACATCCTGTCGCACTCTGTCCCCCACCGTGCGTCATCTCTCAGGTTGGTGCTTTTGGTCAGGATTCTCAGTTTGTCCTTCAGTACGCCCATTGTATCCTTTACATCGGAAAACATTTCAAAGTCAAAATTCTCGTTTACCTTCTTTATGGAAGAAGTCACCTCCATGATGGCTGACTCCGCAATGTCGCAAAGCATAAACAGGGAGACGCACACGGTGACGACTCCCTGCGCCTGTTCCTCTGTCATCCCCATGTCTGCCAGTTTCACGCCTTTCTCCAGGGCTTCCGCCTCCTTTTCGCATCTGGCGCAATAATCGACAACAACAGAATTAAAAAGGGCGTTTATCTTCGCCCCTATCTTCATTGCCTCCGTCGGGTTGTGCCTCGCCCTGAGAGCCATGTCCTGTTCTATGCGCATCTTGATTACAATCGGGTCGTTGTCAAACCTGTCCCTGATTACCTTCAGTGTCTCGTCGGAAATATTCCGGCTCGGATTCTTTTGTCTTTCCATATTGTTTTTTTTGGTTGTTTCAGTAGTTTTTCCTTACAAGTCCGACATAGGTCATCCCCATGTTCGTCCATACGGCATACCCAAGGGCAACAAGTATCGGAATGGGGTCAGTCATTCTGTCCGGGTCAAATATGACGGTAGTGTATTCGTTGTGCCATGACCCCTCGCGGTAGTTCCCCGGAACCTTGTACAGATAGCCCCTCTTGGTTTCGGGGTTGGCGGTGTTGCGCACCTCCCCCGCCCTTCTCTTCATCACGGCAAGCCTCTCGCCGACCGGGCGCGATTCCAGCCATTCCGATATAAACTCCACGAGGGAAATCATAAGGTAGTCCTTCGAGTCTTCGGGTCCAGACTTGATTCGGTCAAAGTCGAGGCCCTTCTCTTTCAGTATTCGTCTTGCAGTCTTCAGCATGTCTTTTATTCGGGTTTTCCGGCGGCCAAAACCGACCGTCCACTTTTTACCATCTATAATGTACCATGTAGTATTAAATCCCTCTGCATAGAACTGGAGAGAGAATAGCAGTTAGCCAATATCCTGTAAGAGTAGTTCTTCGTAGAGAAATGATAGCCAAATTCACTCATATCTCTGTAATTGGCCGCCGGAGTATAGTGGTTGACGCACCTTTTCTCCTTTGAACACCACTTGTGAGACAAAGCAAACCCTACTATTCTCTGTGCGGTTCTCGCGCACACACCGCATATTTCGGCTATCTTTGCGAACGAGAAGCCCATCTCCCTGTACACGAAACTATGGGCATCCTTGGACGCGGAAACCACACGACTACAGAATCGCCTCGCCTTCTTGAGAACCTCAATGGATTTGGGGTGGGCGAGTGAACGAGTTGTGGATTTCACGCGGTCCTTGGAAGCCTGTTTCAGCAGGAAAGCTGTAGCCTGTACGCTGCGGTAAGCATCTTTGAACGAGCCAAGGTCAAGGCTGTCTATTCTTATGTTGCGGTGGTCGGAATTGGAGTGCATCTTCTTTAGGCGAAGATTCCCTTTCCCCTCGATGAAGGCTATACCGCAGTCAAAAAGTTCGTTGATGTATTTCTTCGAAGTGGAAGGCGAAGTACCAGTGATAGCCGCCAGTCGGTTAAAAGACCAGTTTCTAATGAAACCGCCCTTCTCCATACGGTCTTTCATCAGCAAGGCAAAAGCGACTGCTTTCAGCGACAGCCCGCTGAATCCGTTGGCGAGTATGTATTTCTTGTTGAGTCTACCCACTTCTTTTCTTTCTAAAAAGAGCCGACACGCAGGTGGGTAGCGTAGCGAACCTGTAAAAGGTTGTTTCCTGCGCGCGACTCATGTAACACTATAAACTAATTTCCATCTTTAATCCTCATTCCATGGTATAAGCTACGCTATCCACATGCAAAGATACCACTTTTTTCTTTTGTATACTTGCAATAAGGGGTAAATTTAAGTATTATATGGTATTTGTTGACTTGTGTCATGTTTTGTGTATTGATGCACAAAAAAAAACACGGCATTGGCTAAAAAAAAAGCGGAAGGCAAACCTCCCTCCGCTTCTGTCTTAAAGTTCTTGCATTTTACATGTTCTTCCTGTAGTAGTCCACGATTGGAGCAATTTTCGTCTCTCCCACCTGCGACTTGCGCGCTATGAGCATCGCCCTGTCGAATTCGTAATCCATTGCCGCCATCACTGCCCTTGCTCCAGCTCTCATACACGGTATACCCATCTCCTGTAAAAGATGACGCAGCATGTCGAACT
>CAVGJZ010000015.1:0-54224 GCA_963629785.1 Oscillibacter sp. MSJ-31
TATCATCAAAAAAAATATCGTAGCCGGGAATTCTTGACTTTTTCAAGTGCGCTCATATATGAAAATGTCAATGGTACATTTGATGAAATTGTACGTGTTGTCAATGGTAAGAACTCCCCTACCCTATCTTGGCGGTCGCTTGTCTCTTGCTTCTTTCCAAAATGTAGAAGATTTAACTCGCTCGCTCTTCCCGAGCTTACTTACTCTTATCTCCTCTTACAAACCTGTTCTAAGCTCTACAACAAAACCAAAATAAGTGATTTGGTTGAAGATATTTGTTCAGATTTGTATAAGTATAGTAGTTGGTGTGTTGATGACTGGTCGCACTATTCTCATTGTGGCAAAGCAACAAGAGAGTATTTGTTATATTTTATAGATAAGTTCCTTTTGTCTATCCGTGAGAAGTGGGATAAACATCTTTCAAAGCATTACGGTGCTTTTGCATATCGAAATTTACCTTATGACTATTGGAAAGAATACGTCAAGCCTTGTATTGCTTCCATGCTTTACACTTCTAAACATTTTCAAACATTTGTATGTGATGATGATTTGAGTAAGGAACACGTTGATTTAATGCTTCATAAAATATTGAAGTTCTATCAGTGTGCGGACTATCAACGTTTGATTAATCAATATACACAGCAGGAGCAAATGCAATTTAACGGTCTTCCTGTTGAAGATTATTTACCGTATTTGTACGATAATGTTTTCACGACTTATGAATTTAACGGAGTTCGTTATTTTGCCGTTCATGATGAACTTTACAATTACAAGTTATATAATTCTTTACCGTTGTATCGTTTGTTTGTCGAACAGGTTAATACTCAATGGCAATTTAGTGTAAAACACAAGGTACTTAATGACCAAAACGATATATTTTGTAAATGATATATTTTGTTAAATTAAAACTTTTATTATTATGTCTAACGTTATGTCTTTAAAGCAGATAAAGAATAAGCCTTCTCGGTCTGCTTTTGACCTTTCGCAACGAAAGTTATTTACAGCTAAAGTTGGTGAACTCCTGCCTGTCATGTTTAAGGAGTGTCTTCCCGGTGATAAGTTTAAGTTAAAGGTTGATGCCTTTACTAGAACTCAACCTGTAAATACGGCTGCCTTTACTCGTATAAAGGAGTATTATGATTATTTCTTTGTTCCGTATCGTCTTTTGTGGCGGTATTTTGACCAATTTGTTACGGATACGCAGGGTAGTAATCCGCAGTTTGCAGGTAGTTTGACTGATACGCAAACCGGTAATAACATTTTGCCTAGTATTACGGCTAATGATTTGTTTGAGTATTTGAATAACCAACTTAAAGACCCAACTACGTCCAAATCTTATCTTAATGAGTTTGGTTTTTCTCGTGCTGCTCTTACCTATAAGCTTTTGAAGCTTCTTGGTTATGGTTTTGTCAATGTAGATGTTCAAAACCCAGTCGAGTGCGGCAAATTTGGTCTTGGTGGTGGTGTTGGTTCTTCTACGGGTAACCTTGTTGCCTTGAATATTTTGCCCTTTGCTGCTTATCAAAAAATTTGCCAAGATTATTTCCGCAATACCCAGTGGGAAAAGTCCAATCCTTGCTTGTATAACTTTGATTATATGACAGGTGCCACAGGAACTAATTGGCGAGTTCCTTTGTCTAGTATTAAAGATATTAAGAACACTAAAACGTTCTTTGACCTTAATTACTGCAACTGGAACAAAGACCTTTTTACTGGTGTTATGCCCTCTCCTCAATTTGGTGAAACTGCTTTTATTAATGGTGCTGGTTCTTTTACTGCTCAAGTGACTAAAGGTGATTTTACCGCTACTCAACGGCAAGACGGACAGGCTTCTGCAGACCCCTCCATTCCAACTGACCAAGGATGGACTTCTAATGCTTTTAACTTTCGAGGTGACACACTTCTGGAAAGTGTTAATGGTACTTTCCAAATTACTAGTAAGGACATATCCGCTTTTTCGGTTCTTGCTCTTCGACAGGCTGAAGCCTTGCAGAAGTGGAGAGAAATTTCTTTGAGTGGAAAACAGGATTATAAAGACCAAATCGAAAAGCATTTCGGTGTTAATGTTCCCGAAGTCCGTTCTAACCTTTGCCATTGGATTGGTGGTACTTCTTCCGTCCTTTCTATTGGTGAGGTTGTTAATACTAATCTTTGGGATGCCAATAATTATGAACAAAATCCTGCTTCCATTTCGGGTAAAGGTGTTGGTTCTTGCAGCGGTTCAGAAGAATTTGAGTGTAAGGAACATGGTATTATTATGTGTATTTATCACGCTTTGCCGCTTATGGATTATGCTGATAATATTACGGATTTGTTCTTGTTTAAGCTTGTTCCAACTGATTTTGCAATCCCCGAATTTGATAGTGTAGGTATGCAATCGCTTCCTGCTCTTGCTCTTTCTCCCCAGTTCGGTTCATATTCAGGTGCTAAACCCGATGTTCCATACATGCAACATACTGATGCTTTGAACTCTCTTGGCTTTGTTCCTCGTTATGTAGATTATAAAACCTCGGTAGATGTTGTTACAGGTGAGTTTACCCGTACTTTAAAACATTGGTGTGCTCCCATGAGTATTTCATATTTCAAAAATTATGCGGCAGAACTTTTAAAGAGTAAGCAGCTAACTTCTACTTTCTTTAAGGTTAATCCCTCAATTCTTGATACGATTTTCGTTGTTAATGCAGATGGTTATACCTCCTCGGATAACCTCCTTATTTCCTCTTTTTTTGATATAAAGGCTGTTCGCAACCTTGACTACAATGGTTTACCTTATTAAACTTTTTTGTTATGACTATTAAAGAAATACAGGAAGGTAAAGAACCTTCGTTCAATATCACTAGTTTTGACATTGTTCATAGTGCTGCTGTTGAGCGTTCAGTTATTGAACCTCTTTTACAGGTTGCACATACCGATGAAAACGGAAAGACCGATGCCATTTTTTATACAAATGACGTTACATTGTTGTTTAACCAACAAAGACTTGAAAAGGTTCTTGGTAAAGATAGTTTGAAAGCTTTCTTCGATAGCCTTGCGCCTAAATCTGACGCTTTGCGCTCTCTCCGTTCTAAGATTTCTGATAATGATCTGGCTGAGTTGTGTAAATCACGTTATATTCAGTCTCCCTCCGAAGTTCTTGCTTGGAGTAATTACCTTAACGATAATTATTCTACTTTGATGGATATTGCTAAAGCTAAATCAGACCTTAAAAATAAGCCTACTGAACCTGCTTCTGCTGAACCTGCTTCCGCTGAACCTGCTTCCGATGCTTCTTGATTTTTGTTTCATGTTTAACTTGGGTAGTGCTTCGGTGCTACCCTTTTACGCTTTTTACTATGATATGTAATATATTAATTCCGCTTGACGCTCCTTGCCAATTTGGTAGAGCAAAAAAGCCTATTATCCCTGCTATTATTGCAGGTGTTGCCGCTCTTGCAGGTGCTGCAATTGCTGCTTCTTCCAATAAAAAGACAAATGATGCAAATGCACGCATTAATCAGTCTAATAAAGATTGGAACGAGGCAATGATGGATAAGCAAAATGCCTTTAACCTTGATATGTTTAACCGTACTAACGAGTATAATTCCGCTAGTAGTCAAGTTGAACGGCTTAAAGCTGCAGGACTTAACCCCTACATGATGATGGATGGTGGTTCTGCTGGTACTGCATCTACTGTTACCTCTGCTTCTCCTGGTAATGCTCGTATGGATTTGCCTTATCAAGCTTTTGACGCTTCGCCTTATGTTACTCAAGGTCTTAACGGTGTTGCTAACCTGTTGCAGCAGGAAAAGCTTGTTGATGCTCAAACTAGAGCTACAAACGCACAGGCTTTCACTTCTGAAATTAACAACAAGACGCAAGATGTACGTAATACTTGGGAAATTGGTAAGCTTATCAATGATGGCAAGAACTCTGCAGCGCAAGCAGCCTTTAATGCTTTTAAGACCGAACAAGGTTATGCGCTACTCTCTGGGCAAATTGCTAATCAGTCTATCCAAAATGATTATCTTGTGCAGCAGAAAGTGCAAAGTAAAGCCCAAACGGAGTATCTTCGTTATCAAGCTGCTTTGGCTTCCTCTGAACTCTCTTTTATGCCCCAAAGAGTAAAGGCAGAGTTAGCAAAGTATGCTGCCGAAACTTTTGCCGCCGAACAGGCTGGTTTGTGCAGTAGTAAACAGGCTAAATTACTTGTTGCTCAAAAAAATTCTGAACTGTTACGTCAAGAAGGTTTATACCATGAAGCACAAAACTCTGATTATATTACTAATAGGCTTTATCATGAAGCTGTTAAATCTAAATGGGAAGCGGACAATGCAAAATGGACTTCTATACATAGCAAAAATAATAGTGGTTCCGATAATCCTTGGAAGCTTAATAACTCTCCTGCTTATCATGGTTTAGGTCAAGGTTTATATAACTTTATTTATTCTACTCTTGACTTAGGTAAAGGTTTCTTTTAAATGAGTACACTTTTATTTTGTTACGTCCTTGTGATATGAAAACTATAAAGTCTTTGATTATTTGTATTTTAGCCTTTTGGTTGTTTCTTTTCCTTTTAGGCTCTATTGTTTGCTTTATACAATTTGTATTACATGTGTAGTTAATTGGCAGTTCCGTTTCGGTTCTGCCTTTTTTGCTGTCTATTCAATAGTAAATTTGTTACATTCAATAGCAAATTTGTTACATTGTTGTTAGAGTAAAAGCAATTTTGTTGATAGAGCAATAGAACATTTGTTACATTCACTATCACATATGTTACATTGTCCACCTTTGATTTACGTTTACATTCGGTTTTTCGCTCTAAGCGGAAAATCGCCTTTGATGAGCGTAGCGAATACTAAGCCTGTGCGGCGAATGTCCGCCGCACGTGCTGCACCGCAGCACATTTACCATGGCGCTAGCAAGCGGACGGGTAACGTCCCGTCCACCCTTACTAAAATAAAAAAATTGTTAATGATTTATATTTGTGAAACCTTACACTTTGTCCGAAAGGAAACCGACACAACAACTTTTAGTCGGTTCGTACACCCCTTGTCCTATAATACGCAAAGTGACACCAAAAATCAAAATATACTAAAGTATTAATTATAGTTAAATTATTTATCGTAATGACGTTTAAGAATATTTAGCAATGCTATAAAAATTGCGTTGTATCATGGTTCTTATAGAACTCGCTATAAACAAAGATGCCCTTGTGTGCCTTAGTCACGGAGCGTCACCATATCCTCATTCTACAGGATGGCACAGAACGTCCGAGTGGACATATAGGACATTTTCAGAAAGGAAAATAAAAATGTAAAGAAAAGTTTTGGCACGTTTTGCACTTTTCGCACACCCGTGCAAAATATATGTAAAAAAGATAACTTATTGATAATCAATGATAGTAATATTTTTTGTACTTTTTGCACAGGTGTGCCAAAAGTGCCAAACGTGCCAAAACTCCCGAATGACAAGAAAACAGAAAATAATGTCCAGAATATGGAAAATCTAAAAATAGGAAATTTGGAACACTTTTGACTGGTGCGCATTCCCCGCTTCGACACGGCTTCTACCGCAAGACACTGCCAGCCCCAACGGCAGGCCGGCCAAAGCCAATGAGAAAAGAATAAAAGCCAAAGGAAATATCATAAAATCCAAAGAAAACGGCAATAGAGACTATCTAGACAACAGAGACAATCTGGGGGTAATCCGGAAAATTGTCTCTGTTGTCTAAATTGTCTCTATTGCCGTAAAAAAAAATCAGTATGACACTTGTTTGATTTATATCACCGGATACGGTCTGCAGCCCTGACAAGTGCCTCGTCAGCCTTCACGCCATGGCGAGCCATGATAATGAAAATCATGGAGACGAGCGGCAAAATCGACGCATTCCTGAAACTGAATGTCCCTGCATTTGCATAAGCAAGAACAAAGAATGCCGCATACCATATCAAGTGAAGCAGCACATTGAACGAACACATCTTCATCTGCAGCCTGCGGTTTCTATACAGGAAAACCGTAACGAGAGACATCAGCGATCCGAGCAAAAGAACGGCAAACAACGGTGACGAAACATAACTGGCCACACCGTTGCCGTCAAGTATGAAAAGGTTATACATCACCGAATCCACCCCTACCCCTTCCGGATGGAACACTCCCACCGGCAGCATCAGGCAAACAAAGCTTGCCAACGCCGCCAACAAGAGGAAAACCGACTGTTTGCGCTGTATCATGCTTCCGCATTGTTGCTTTCGTTAGAGGGGTCGCGCCAATACACGTCGCCATCAACAAACTCTTGGGTGGCAAGGAGTGTGGGTTTCGGCAGCTTCTCATAATACCGTGAGATTTCTATCTGCTCCCGATTTTCAAATACCTCCTCCAGACTGTCATTGTAAGAGGCGAACTCGGCGAGTTTCTTGCTCAAATCCTGCTTGATCTCCACGGAAATCTGGTTTGCGCGCTTGCCTATAATCGCTACACTTTCGTAGATGTTACCTGTCTCGTCGCAAAGGTCCATGATATTGCGCGTCACAGTATTGACCGGCGCTTTTGACTTTTTGTAATCCATTTTTATTTTGAGTTATTTATTATTCCATTACCTGTCCACCTCTCGAATGACACAAAGAATTTACAAACGTCATCCCCCGGGGGGAATTCAGTCCTTGACATATTTCTTGCAAAACTCGATGTATTTTTCAGCCAATGCCCTGTCCTTCGAGTCGGGATATTCGTTTATGAAACCGTAGCACTCGTCCTCGGCATCGCGGAAACGCTCCATCTTTTTTGACTCCACACTCTGCTGTGCCAACTCGAACTTGCTCTTCATGACAAGTTTTGCAAAATCCTCGCGCATACTTGTGTAGGGATAATCCTTGAGAGCGTTCTGTGCCGTCACGATGCACGCCTGGTAGTTGCTGCCGCCACTTGTGCAGTTGCCGAAATATGTGCCGAGGTTGTAGTACAGCTGCGCCGAATACAGCTCTTTCTTCACAAGCTTGTCCTGAAGTGCGAACAACCTCTCCTGCGCTTCCTTCTTCATTGCTGCATCCTGAAAGAGATCAAGGTAATCCTGAAACGATGCTATGGCATTCACTGTCTGCGTCTGGTCAAGGCGAGGCTCCGGTGTGCTCTGGTATAGACTTTCACCTATATAATATGAAGCATTCTCAGCGTATATCCCTTTGGGATACGTCTTGTAGTACTTTTTGAAATACTCGGCAGCCGTTTCGTAATCCTTGCCCATAAACTCGCCCATGGCAAGCATATAGAGCGACTCTTCAGCCTTGTCCGTACCCTTCTGTATTGTGACAAGCTCCTGCAGCAGCGTTGTTGCCTTGAGGTATTTCCCTTTGGCAAAACACTCCTTGGCATATTCGTATTTCAAGTCGTTGTCGGGCGACTTGTAAACCTGGTTGAACTGGTTCACACAACTGGAGAACCCCACCACGCAGGCAGCGGCCGCAACGAATGTCTTTATATCCATAAACAGTCCAAAGTATTTTTGAGCTGCAAATTTAAAAATAAATATCAATACTCCCAAATATAAATTTCCTTTTCCCCTCTTTTTGGAGACTAAAATTGTCTGTTAGCAGCAAATTAAGTATTTTTGCACGGTCTATAACAGTCAGCGAACCGTCCGGGGCGATTCCGCGAATCAGATTATTTGACATCACCCTACCCTGCCACTTCGCAACATCACAATAGAAATGGAAAAATTCGCAATTACATCAAAATACAAGCCAACCGGCGACCAGCCGGAAGCCATCAGGCAGCTCACTGACGGCGTGAACCGCGGCGACAAGGCCCAGGTTCTGCTCGGTGTGACCGGTTCCGGCAAAACGTTCACCGTGGCGAACGTGATAGCCAACGTCAACAGGCCGACACTCGTACTGAGCCACAACAAGACGCTCGCCGCACAGCTGTATGAGGAAATGAAGGGATTCTTCCCCGACAACGCCGTGGAGTATTATGTGTCGTACTACGACTACTACCAGCCCGAGGCATACCTGCCGCAGACGGACACCTACATCGAAAAGGACCTGGCCATCAATGAAGAGATCGACAAGCTGCGGCTTTCGGCGGTTTCGTCACTGCTCTCCGGCAGAAAAGACGTAATCGTCGTATCATCCGTATCGTGCATCTATGGCATGGGCGGGCCGGCAGCGATGGCACAAAGCGTGATTCATATAAAGAAAGGGCTTGTGATAAGCCGCAACATGTTCCTGCGCAGGCTTGTAGAATCGCTCTACGTGAGGAACGACATCGAACTGCAGCGCGGCAATTTCAGGGTGAAGGGCGACACCATCGACATATTCATGGCCTATAGCGACAACGTGCTGCGCGTATCATTTTGGGACGACGAGATTGACAGCATCGAAGAAGTTGACTCCACCACATTCAGCCGTCTGGCCTCCTTTGACGAATACCAGATTTATCCCGCGAACCTGTTCATCACGTCAAAGGAGCAGACACAGCAAGCCATCGGTCAAATATCGAGAGACCTCGACGAGCGCGTGGATTTCTTCAACGAAATCGGCGATACGATTAAGGCTCAGCGCATTAAGGAACGAGTGGAATATGACATCGAGATGATTAAGGAACTGGGGCATTGCTCGGGAATCGAAAACTACTCCCGTTATTTCGACGGGCGGCAGGCCGGCGACAAGCCCTATTGCCTGCTCGATTTCTTCCCACAAGACTACCTGATGGTAATAGACGAAAGCCACGTCACCGTACCGCAGATAAGGGCAATGTACGGAGGCGACAGGGCAAGAAAGCAGAACCTTGTGGAATTCGGGTTCCGCCTTCCGGCAGCCTTCGACAACAGACCGCTCAAATTCGAGGAATTCCGGGAAATGGCCAGCCAGGTCATATACGTCTCGGCCACACCTGCCGACTATGAACTCGCCGAGGCGGACGGCATCGTCGTGGAGCAGGTAATAAGACCGACAGGACTGCTGGACCCGATGATTGAGGTGCGCCCCAGCGAAAATCAGATTGACGACCTTATGAATGAAATCCTGATGAGGGTGGACAAAGACGAGCGCACCCTCGTCACGACGCTCACCAAGCGGATGGCGGAAGAACTCACCGAATACCTCATAAACCACGACGTCAGGGCAAACTATATCCATAGCGACGTAGCCACACTCGACCGCGTAAAGATAATGGGCGACCTGCGCGCCGGCCTCTTCGACGTGCTCGTGGGTGTCAATCTGCTGCGCGAGGGGCTCGACTTGCCGGAAGTGTCTCTTGTGGCGATACTCGACGCGGACAAGGAGGGCTTCCTGCGGTCACACCGCTCCCTCACCCAAACGGCAGGAAGGGCGGCGCGCAACGTGGACGGCAAGGTAATCATGTACGCCGACACCGTGACGGAAAGCATGCAGCTGACTATCGACGAGACCGAACGCAGGAGGCAGAAGCAGACCGCCTACAATACGGAACACCATATAACTCCGCACAAGATTGAAAAGGAAATCAAGGCAAACTCCTTCGGCAAAACCGCGGAACACCCGGAAATCCGCACCGAAAAGAACCGCAAAGCCGTGCGGTATGCGGAATACACGGAGGACAATTCCGCATTCGCTGCCGACCCCGTGACCCTGAAAATGAGCAAAAAGGAACTCGAGACAAGCATCGCGGACACGACGGAACTGATGAAGCGCGCGGCAAAATCACTCGACTTCATACAGGCGGCGCAGTACCGCGACGAAATCCTGCGAATGCAAAAGCTGCTCGACGAACGCTGACCGCCCGCCGCCGGATTTTCGCTACCGCTTGATTATATTCACATTATTTTTTTGGCGGATTTTTTTTTATTGCTAACTTTGCACCTTGTATTTTTGAACTTATAACGAAAAAACTTATAATTGTGGCAGAAACAAAGTACATCTTCGTCACTGGCGGTGTGGTTTCATCGCTTGGCAAAGGCATCATCTCTTCGTCGATAGGTAAATTGCTGCAGGCAAGAGGTTACAACATCACTATCCAGAAATTCGACCCCTACATCAACATCGACCCAGGAACGCTCAACCCATACGAGCACGGCGAATGCTACGTGACAGTGGACGGGATGGAGACGGACCTCGACCTCGGGCATTACGAGAGGTTTACCGGGATACAAACCACCAAGGCAAACTCACTCACCACCGGACGCATCTACAAGGCAGTGATTGACAAGGAACGCCGCGGCGACTACCTCGGAAAGACAATCCAGGTCGTACCACACATCACCAACGAAATAAAGCGCAACATAAAGTTGCTCGGGGAAAAGAACCACTACGACTTCGTGATAACCGAAATCGGCGGCACCATCGGCGACATCGAGAGTGCGCCATACCTTGAAGCCATACGACAGATGAAATGGGAGCTGGGCAAAAACGCTATCTCGGTACACCTTACCTACGTGCCTTATCTCCGCGCCGCCGGAGAACTCAAGACCAAGCCCACGCAACATTCCGTGAAGGAGTTGCAAAGCGTCGGGATTCAGCCGGAAATCCTCGTGTTGCGCACAGAGAAACACCTCGGCGAGGGTATTCTCAAGAAAGTGGCGTCGTTCTGCAACGTAGATTTCGACTGCGTGGTGCAGAGCGAAGACCTGCCCTCTATCTACGAAGTGCCGGTAAACATGCAGAACCAGGGGCTCGACACCGCCATACTCAAGAAAATGGGAATAGAGCCGGGCGAAACTCCAGCTCTCGGTCCCTGGAAAAACTTTCTTGAACGCAGGGCGAACGCCAAAGAAGAAGTCCGCATCGGACTGGTGGGCAAGTACGACCTGCAGGACGCATACAAGAGCATCAGGGAAAGCCTGTCGCAGGCCGGCACATACAACGACCGCAAGACTGTGCTTGAATTCATAAACAGCGAAAAGCTCACGGAGGACAACGTGGCGGAAAAGCTGAAAAACGTGGACGGCGTAGTGATATGCCCCGGTTTCGGGCAACGCGGTACAGAGGGAAAGATTGTTGCCATACACTACACGAGGACCCACGACATACCGACGTTCGGCATATGCCTGGGCATGCAGATGATTGTAGTGGAATTCGCCCGCAACGTGTTGGGCTACGAAGACGCCAACAGCCGGGAGCTCGACGAGAAGACCACCCACAACGTGATTGACATCATGGAAGACCAGAAGGACATCACGAACATGGGAGGAACAATGCGGTTGGGAGCCTACGAATGCGTACTTAAACAAGGGTCGCGCGTTTTCGACATCTACAAAAAAGAGCATATCCAGGAGCGCCACCGCCACCGCTACGAGTTCAACAACGACTATGAGCAGGAATACGAGCGCGCCGGAATGAAATGCGTAGGAAGAAACCCGGAAAGCAACCTTGTGGAAATAGTGGAGATACCGGGCCTCAAGTGGTTCATAGGAACGCAGTTCCACCCCGAATATTCAAGCACGGTGCTAAAGCCGCACCCGCTATTCCTCGATTTCGTGAAAGCCGCTATTGAGAACAAGAAATAAAAAAGACAAATTCAAGAAATGGACAAAAATACAATCACCGGCTTCGTCCTCATCGCAGCCTTGCTGATAGGCTTCAGCTGGTACAACAAGCCCTCCGAGGCTGAAATGGCACAGCAGCGCACCCAGGACTCCATCGCCACAGTGGAGAGGAACAAGGCGCAGGCTGCTGCAAAGGCAAAGACGCTCGCGGCGGCAAAAGCGCAGGCAGCGACAGACACCACGGTAGCCTTCCATGAAGCCCTCAGCGGACAGGCAAGCAAAGTAACGCTGGGAAACAAGAAGTTGGAATTGACATTCAATTCGAAAGGCGCGACAGTCGAAAAAGCCGTCATAAAAGGTTTCAAGGACAGGAGCGGGAAAAACGACGTTACTCTCTTCGACGGCGATGACCAGCAGCTCAAGTTTATGCTCGCCGGCAAGGAGGTAAACATAGTGACCAGCGACATGTATTTCACCCCCTCCAAAGTGAATGATTCCACTGTAGTCTTCACAGCCACTTCCACAGGAGGGAAAAGCATAACCATAAGCTACGTATTGGGAAGCGACTACATGCTCCACGCCTCCATACAGACTGACGGCATCAGCGGGTTGTTCGCTCCCGGGTGCAACACGATGGACGTGGAGTGGACTGAAAAGTGCCGCCAGCAGGAAAAAGGATTTACCTTTGAAAACAGGTATGCCTCGCTGACCTACCACAAGACGGAAGGCGGTACCGACTACCTGAACGAAGCCAAGGAAAAAGTGGACGAGACGATAGAAGACAAAATCGACTGGGTGGCATTCAAAAACCAGTTCTTCTCGGCTGTCATGATAGCCGGAAAGGATTTCGGCAAAGACGCCAAGATGACAAGCGTGCCGCAGCAGAAGGGGTCCGGCTATCTCAAACAGTACGGGGCGAAGATGAAGACATTCTTCGACCCGACGGGAAAACAGCCCACGGAACTGGAATTCTATTTCGGCCCCAATGATTTCCGCCTGCTGCAGAAAGTGGAGGACGAGAGCCGTTTCGGCAAGGATCTCCAGATGCAGAGACTCGTGTACCTCGGATGGCCTCTGTTCCGCATTATCAACAGGTGGTTCACCATCTATGTGTTCGACGGACTCACAAAGTTGGATTTCAATATGGGTGTGGTGCTCATCCTCATAACGATGCTGCTGAAGTTCATTACCTTCCCGCTTGTGAAGAGGAGCTACATGTCGTCGGCCAAGATGCGTGTGCTCAAGCCAAAGCTCGACGAGCTGACGAAAAAATACGACAAGCCCGAAGACCAGATGATGAAGCAGCAGGCCATGATGGCGGAATATTCCAAGTATGGCGTAAGCCCCCTCAGCGGATGCCTGCCCATGCTCATACAGATGCCTATCTGGATCGCAATGTTCAACTTCGTGCCAAACGCCATACAGCTGCGCGGCGAGAGTTTCCTTTGGATTAAAGACCTCTCGACCTACGACCCGATAATAGAATGGAACAGGAATATATGGCTCATCGGCGACCACCTGTCTCTGACCTGCATACTTTTCTGCGTGGCCAACGTGCTCTACTCCATGATGACCATGCGCCAGCAGCGTGACCAGATGGTGGGGCAACAGGCTGAGCAGATGAAGGCCATGCAGTGGATGATGTACCTCATGCCCGTGATGTTCTTCTTCATGTTCAACGACTATTCGGCGGGCCTCAACTTCTACTATTTCGTATCGCTCTTCTTCAGCGCCGCCATAATGTGGCTGCTGCGCAAGACGACCAACGACAAGAAGTTGCTGGCGTCCCTTGAGGCCAAATACGAGGAGAACAAGAAAAATCCCAAGAAGACAGGAGGACTGGCAGCCCGCCTCGAAGCGATGCAGAAGCAAGCGGAAGAACTGCAGAGGCAGCGCAGCGAACTGGAAAGGAAAAGAAAAGGAAACTAACCATAAGGGGAGCCGCCGTTCCGCAGCTCCCCTTTTTATATTCAAACATATATGGACAAATCATTCATCATAGCTGCGGCACTCGCAATGGGATGCTGTCAGCTTAAAGCACAGACGACAGTGAAACTCATCGGAAAATGCGAAACTGCCCCGAGCTCCAAGCTAATGACCCCCGAAACCCTTTGGGCAATGGGGCGCGTGGCGAGTGCGGCGGCATCGCCGGACGGCAAGCGGATAGTATATCAAGTGGGCTACTACAGCGTGGAACAGAATAAGGGCAGGCAAGTTATATGCGTTATCGGCAAGGACGGGAAAAACGCACGTCAGCTCACGACAGGAAACTCAAGCGAGACTGATCCGGCATGGATTCTGAACGGAACAAGAATTGCCTTTATCACGGGCGGACAGCTCTGGACGATGAAAGCCGACGGATCGGACCGCCGCCAGCTGACGCACGACAAGACGGGTATCGACGGGTTCAAGTTCTCTCCCGACGGCAAAAAGGTCATTGTCGTGAAACAAATACCGTTCCATGCCAGCATAAAGGAGAATCCCTCCGACCTGCCGAAGGCTAGCGGCAGACTCGTAACCGACCTCAACTACCGCCATTGGGACGAATACGTTGAGACTATCCCCCACCCCTTCGTGGCCGACGTGACGGAAAACGGCATCGGAGAAGAGAAAGACATCCTCGGCAACGAACCGTATGAATGTCCGATGAAACCTTTCGGAGGAATGGAACAGCTGGCATGGAGTACCGACTCAAAGTGCATAGCCTACACGTGCAGGAAGAAATCCGGAGTGGAATATGCCACTTCAACGGACTCCGACATATACCTCTACGACGTGGCTACAGCGAAGACCAGGAACCTGTGCAAGCCCGAAGGATATGCGGAACCTGCTACCGACCCGACCAAAACGATGAAATACCAAGCCGTCAATGCAGCGGACAACCTGAAGAACAACGTGGGATATGACCAGAACCCCAAGTTCTCACCCGACGGCAGATACGTGGCATGGCAGAGCATGGAGCACGACGGCTACGAAAGCGACCGCAACCGCATCTGTGTATATGACCTTGCAAAGGGGACAAAGACATACGTGACCGAAAATTTCGACTCCAACGCAGAGGATTTCTGCTGGATGCCCGACTCAAAGTCAATAGCGTTCACGGGCGTATGGCACGGAACGATAAACCTGTACCGCACCAACCTTAACGGCAATGTGGAAAAGCTGACTGACGAATGGGCGGACTACGTCTCGGTAGCCCTCGCCAACGACGGCAACAAGCTTCTCGCAATAAGACAGAGTATGTCGGCACCGAACGACATATACATCGTAGCGCCCCAGAAGAATGCCGCCAAGACAAAAGTAGAGCAGGTGACGGC
Organism: Oscillibacter sp. MSJ-31; assembly: GCA_963629785.1. Classification (GTDB taxonomy): domain Bacteria; phylum Bacteroidota; class Bacteroidia; order Bacteroidales; family Bacteroidaceae; genus Prevotella. The sequence goes on from CAVGJZ010000015.1 coordinate 14,752, forward strand.
AGAGAACAAGATTATAACCGGCAACCTGTCGATGGGAAAGATACAACAGCGCTGGGTCAAGACATCCGACGGCAAGGACATGCTCGTGTGGATAGTACTGCCGTCCGACTTCGACCCGAACAAGAAATACCCGACGCTGCTCTTCTGCGAGGGCGGTCCCCAAAGCCCGGTGTCGCAGTTCTGGAGTTACCGCTGGAACATGCAGATAATGGCAGCCAACGGATACGTAGTGGTAGCGCCCAACAGGCGCGGACTGCCCGGCTTCGGCTCTGAGTGGAACGAGGAAATAAGCGGAGACTGGACTGGACAGTGCATGAAGGACTACCTCGCTGCCATTGACGACGCGGCCGAGAATCTGCCCTTCGTGGACAAGGACCGCCTCGGTGCCGTGGGGGCAAGTTTCGGCGGCTTCAGTGTGTACTGGCTTGCTGGCCACCACGACGGCCGCTTCAAGTGTTTCATCGCACATGACGGGGCTTTCAACCTTGAGTCAATGTACACCGACACCGAAGAGGCATGGTTCAGCAACTGGGAATATGACGACGCTTACTGGAACAAAGACCTCACCGACAACGCCAGGCGCACGTATGAGAACTCACCGCACCGGTTCGTGGACAAATGGGACACGCCGATACTATGTATTCACGGCGAAAAAGACTACCGCATCAACGCCAACCAAGGTTTCGGGGCTTTCAACGCTGCCCGTATGCGCGGCATACCGGCACAGCTGCTCATCTTCCCCGACGAGAACCACTGGGTGCTGAAACCGCAGAACGGAATACTGTGGCAGCGCACGTATTTTGAATGGCTGGACAAATGGCTCAAGAAATAAAAACAAAAAGGATTTACATATATCAAAATGACACAAGCAATCAGACAAAAGCTCAGCGACTCAAAGACGGCTCGCTGGACAACACTCGTCATCGTGAGCTTTACGATGATGTTCGGATATTTTTTCACTGATGTCATGTCACCGCTCGAACCGCTGCTCACCGCTGCCAAAAGCGACGGCGGACTGGGACTTGGGTGGACCTCGGACGAGTACGGTTTCTTCTCAGGGGCGTACGGCTACTTCAATGTGTTCCTGCTGCTGCTGTTCTTCGGCGGTATCATCCTCGACAAGTTCGGCATACGCTTCACGGGATTGATGTCCACTGTGTTGATGTTCGGAGGAGCGTTGATAAAATGGTGGGCTCTCGGACAGGATTTCGAGGGCAGTGTCACCCTGCCCCTCGGCATCGGCACATACAGCGTGCAGGTGTTATGGGCCGTGCTCGGCTTTGCCATCTACGGTGTCGGCTGCGAAATAGCAGGAATAACAGTGAGCAAAGTCATCGTGAAATGGTTTACGGGACACGAACTGGCTCTCGCGATGGGACTGCAGGTGGCTCTCGCCCGTATAGGTACGGCAGGAGCTTTGGCCGTTGCCCTGCCCTTTGCCAAGATTATGGGAGGCGTATCGGCATCGGTAGGACTGGGAGCGGCGATGCTCTGCGCCGGCATGGTGGCGTTCGTCGTGTACTGCGTGATGGACAAGCGCGAAGACGATTCGGCTGCCGCCGTAGAGACAGAACCGGAAGAGGGCTTCAAATTCTCCGACCTTAAACTGCTTCTCACCAACGTAGGTTTTTGGTACGTTGCAGTACTCTGCCTCATGTTCTACGCCGGCGTGTTCCCATTCCTCAAGTTCGCCACGAAACTAATGGTCTTCAAATACGGCGTTGACGCCAATGTGGCAGGACTAATACCGGCCATGCTGCCCTTCGGCACGATATTCCTGACACCGTTCTTCGGGGGAATCTACGACAAATACGGCAAGGGCGCCACACTGATGATTATCGGTAGCGTGCTGCTAACCTGCGTACACGTCATGTTTGCCCTGCCGTTCAACTCTTGGGTGCTCGCCATCATCGTGATGGTGGTGCTCGGCATTGCCTTCGGACTTGTACCGTCGGCCATGTGGCCTTCAGTGCCGAAAATTATCCCCATGAAGCTGCTCGGCACGGCATACGCACTGATATTCTATATCCAGAACATTGGTCTCGCCCTGGTACCGGTATGGATAGGCAAGGTGAACCAGGCCAATACGGCAGCCGACGGCACCATCGACTACACGCAGACCATGACAATCTTCGCATGCTTCGGGGTGCTCGCCATTCTCGTGTCGCTGCTCCTGCTCGCAGAAGACAAGCGTAAAGGTTACGGATTGCAAAAGCCCAACATAGAAAAGTAACCGTCACACACACTAGACAAGAAGAAGCAAAGACATAAGCGGAATACAGTCCCGGGACTTTACGGAAAAGTTCCCGGGACTTTTTTTATGTCAGGCCCAAAACCACCGAATTTCTGCGAAAGCACAGGACTGCAAAGGAGGATGAAGCACTCTCGCTTAAAAAATACAAAAAACTTGCGGAATATAAAATTAATCACTACCTTTGGCTTGACTTTGAATAAACATGACATAACGTGAAAAATAAGATATACATACTTCTCATGGCCTTGATGCCGGTTTTCGCACCGGCACAGAAAATCACGCTTGGGTCATGCGTCACAAAAGACGGAGGACAGTACAAAGGCGAGATGATGGCAGGGAAACCCAACGGGAAAGGCAGCGCCTTATACAAAAACGGCGACACCTACGAGGGGGAGTATGCCAAAGGAAGGCGACAGGGCTACGGCGTGTACACATTCTCCGACGGAGAGAAATACGAGGGAGAATGGTTTCAGGACCAGCAGCACGGCAAGGGAGTGTTCCATTTTATGAACAACAACAAGTACGACGGACTGTGGTTCCGCGACTATCAGGAGGGGCACGGAGTGATGTACTACTACAACGGCGACAAATACGACGGCAACTGGCAACGCGACAAACGCAGCGGCAGGGGAAAGTACACTTACGCCAACGGGGCCTTCTACGAGGGCGAATGGAAAGACGACAAAAAGTGCGGAAAAGGCTTCTTTGACTGGGGCGACGGAACTACCTACGACGGAATGTGGCTCAACAACATGCGCTCCGGAAAAGGCACGAACATATATTCCGACGGTGACAAATATACCGGGGAGTGGCTTGAAGACATGCAGAACGGCAAGGGTATATACAAGTTCAAGAACGGCGACACCTACGAAGGCGACTACATCCGCGGGAAGCGCACCGGCGAAGGTATATTCCGGTTCGCCAACGGCGACAAATACACGGGGCACTTCAATGAGGGATACATGGACGGCATGGGCACGTTTGCCTGGAAAAACGGCGACGTCTACGTTGGTGCATGGCGCGACGACAAGCAGAACGGACACGGCAAGCTGACAAAGAAAAACGGCGACGTATATGAAGGCGAGTTCAAGAACGGGCTGCAGGACGGCCAGATGGTCATACACTTCGCCGACGGCGGAAAGTTCAAGGGAACGTTCAGGAACGGAAAACGCAACGGCAGCGCCATAGAAGTGGACAAAGACGGGAAACGCTTCGAGGGGACATACAAAGACGACGAACGAGACGGGAAATTCGTGGAAAAAGACCGCAACGGAAACGTAGTACAACAAGGTATGTACACCAGGGGCAGACGGAACTGATGCCGAGGCAGACGTAACTGACACCGGGGCAGACTACCCTAAGACAAACATCCTAGATACTGGATAAAACCAATAACGAATATAACCCAAAAAAAACGAAAACAAAATGGTAATCGACACACTTGACAACCTTGAAAAGTACGCCACACTGAACCCGCTTTTCGCGGACGTGGTAAAGTTCATCAAAGAGAACGACCTCAACACTCTTGAAGAGGGAAAACATTTCATAAAGGAGAAAGACCTGTTTGTAAACATTCAGACAGCCAAGGGAAAAACTGAGGAAGAGGCAAAGCTGGAAACTCACAAGAAGATGATTGACATCCAGATTCCGCTCAGTACCTGCGAGACATACGGCTACACTCCACTGTGCGACCTCCCCAATGAAGAGTACAACGAAGAGAAGGATATCACAAAGTACGCTATTCTGGCTGACACATACGTAACGTGCAAGCCCGGCGAGTTCGCCATTTTCTTCCCTCAAGACGGACATGCGCCGTGCATCTCCGGCGAAGCAGAAATAAAGAAAGCCATCTTTAAAGTGTTGGCATAATACGCAGGTGCATCAAATACAAGAAGACAGCGTACAGGACTAGGAAAGGAGAAAACATTACGGCGAACCCTAATAAAGGGCACGCATTGAATTAACGCAAATAATCTAAAATATGGCCACCAAATCAACGACAAGGACAGCCCGGCCGCGCAAGGCGACAAAGACGAAAGCTGCCCCGAAACACATCGGACTCGTACAGAAAGACCCGTACCTCGAGCCTTTTGAAGAAGCAATACGAGGAAGGCATGACCACGCAGAATGGAAAAAGAGCCAGCTCACTGCCGGAGGGAAAAAGACACTGGAAAGTTTCGCCTGCGGACACGACTACTACGGTCTGCACAAAATGAAACGAGGATGGGTGTTCAGGGAATGGGCGCCCAACGCCACCCGGATTTTCCTCACGGGCGATTTCAACGGATGGGCAGAATCCGAGAAGTTCGAGGCGCACAAAGTCGGGGAAACCGGGAACTGGGAGCTGAAACTGCCGGAAAAGGCCATAAAACACGGCGACCTGTACAAAATGCGTGTCTACTGGGACGGGGGATGCGGCGAGCGGATACCGGCATGGGCCACACGAGTGGTGCAGGACGAGACCACAAAGATTTTCTCGGCACAAGTATGGAATCCGGCAGAGCCATACGAATGGAAAAAGAAAAAATTCTCGCCCGACAGGTCACCGCTGCTCATATACGAATGCCACGTGGGAATGGCACAGGACGCAGAGAAGGTTGGGACATATACGGAGTTCCGCGACAACATCCTGCCACGCGTCAAGGCTGACGGCTATAACTGCATACAGGTAATGGCAATACAAGAGCACCCGTACTACGGCTCTTTCGGCTACCACGTAAGCAGTTTCTTCGCCCCGTCGAGCCGTTTCGGCACCCCGGAAGAACTCAAGTCGCTTATCGACACGGCACACGGAATGGGTATCGCGGTAATAATGGACATCGTCCACAGCCACGCAGTGAAGAACGAAGTGGAGGGTCTCGGCAACCTTGCGGGAGACCCCTGCCAGTATTTCTACCAAGGCGACAGGAGGGAGCACCCGGCATGGGACAGCCTTTGTTTTGACTACGGCAAGGACGAGGTGTTGCATTTCCTGCTGAGCAACTGCAAATACTGGCTGCAGGAATTCCATTTCGACGGGTTCCGTTTCGACGGCGTGACATCAATGCTGTACTACAGCCACGGGCTGGGCGAATCTTTCGGCGGATACGGAGACTACTACAACGGGCACGAGGACGACAACGCCATCTGCTACCTCACGCTCGCCAACGAACTGATACACGAGGTGAACCCCAGGGCAATAACCATTGCCGAGGAAGTGAGCGGAATGCCGGGGCTTGCGGCGAAATACAAAGACGGTGGCATGGGATTCGACTACAGGATGGCAATGAACATACCGGACTACTGGATAAAGACCATAAAAGAGAAGCGCGACGAGGACTGGAAACCAAGCAGCATTTTCTGGGAGGTGAAGAACAGAAGGCCCGATGAAAAGACCATCAGCTACTGCGAAAGCCACGACCAGGCTCTTGTCGGCGACAAAACTATAATATTCAGGCTCATTGATGCCGACATGTACTGGCATTTCAAGAAAGGCGACGAGAACGGAACAGTCAGGCGCGGCATAGCCCTGCACAAGATGATACGGCTCGTCACTGCTTCAACCATAAACGGCGGTTACCTCAATTTCATGGGCAACGAGTTCGGACATCCCGAATGGATTGACTTTCCGCGCGAGGGCAACGGCTGGAGCCACAAATACGCGCGCCGCCAGTGGAATTTGGTGGACAACAATGATTTGGACTACCACTACTTGGGAGATTTCGACATGGAAATGCTGAAAACGCTAAAGTCGGAACGCAATTTCCAGAATACCAAGCTGCAGGAAATATGGCACAATGACGACGACCAGATATTGGCATACATGAGGGGCGACCTGCTCTTCGTGTTCAATTTCAACCCCACCCGTTCGTTCACCGACTACGGGTTCCTCGTGCCGACGGGTTCCTACGACGTGGTGCTCAACACTGACGACAAGAGATTCGGAGGCTTCGGCTTCACCGACGACACCGTGACCCACCTCACCAACTACGACAGGCTCTACGTGGAGCAGCGCAAGGAATGGCTGAAACTGTATATCCCGGCACGGTCTGCCGTGGTACTGAGAAAGAATTAACAACGACAGCGTGGAACTTTAAGGACACGCCTTTAAAATGACAAAAAGCAAATTCATAAGAAGAGGCAGCGACACAACGGCAGCCAGCGCCGTTTGTGGCGTTGTCTTTTGCTTGTTCTCGTTCGTGTACCTGTTCTTCTATCAGGACGACCTGCTCACGATGGAGCAGCACGTCCTCTCAAAGGGGCTTACACACTATAACCGCATAGCAGGCGCTCTGATAATCACCCTACTGCTCCAGCTGATGCAGGTTGCCGTCGACACCGCCACGCGCAAATGCACCAAGCATCCCGCCATGACTTATTTCATCCCGTTCACGGCAATAGCGATAATAACCGACATCAGTCCGACAGTGGACAGCGGATACACGTTGGGAGCATGGGCATGGGCGATACCGTTGCTGATGGCAGGATACGCACTGGCAACCTACGTGTCGGCTTCGCTGCTCGCCAACAACAACGGACCCGGGAAAAAGTCTCAATACAGAATACTTTGGGAGAACCTTACGGTAATGGCGGCGCTGATGGTCTTCACCTGCGCCACATCGAACACCGACAGCATTTTCCACACGAGGATGAAGATAGACCGTCTCGTCAGCGAAGGGAATTTCAGCGAGGCTCTTGAGCAGGGAAAGCATAACGCCCTGACAGACTCCTCCACGACGATGCTGCGGGCTTACGCATTGTCGCGCACGGGCAAAATGGGCGAGAAATTATTCGAATACCCGCTCTGCGGCGGAAGCGATGCTCTGCTGCCCAACGGAACAAGCGTGAAGGCAATGATTTGCCCCGAAGCACAGATATTCAGGAATGTGGCAAGACCCGCAAACCGCAGGATGCGCGCCAAAGAATACCTGACGCGCATGAGAAGAATGGGATATTCAAAGAAACCGCTGCACGACTATATCCTATGTGCCTACCTCATGGACAAGGACATAGACTCCTTCGCAAGGGAAATAGCGACAGACCCGAGATACGCCGGCGGAACTCTGCCCAAACACTACAGGGAAGCGCTGGTGCTCTACAACCACATACGGTCTAATCCGGTGACAAGCTATACGAACACCGTTACCGACGCTGACTACACAGATTTGCAATCCATTTTGAAGAGTACCGCCGACAAAGCGGAACGCAAGGCCAAGGCCCGGGAAACATTCGGCAATACATACTGGTTTTATTGGCTCTATTCATAACGCACAAGAAACTACTGTAAGGCCGTATAAAAAAATAGCGAAGGACAATAACGACAAGAAAGCAACAAGTAAAAAGAAACAAGTAAAAAGGATAATGAAGACAGAAGACGACATAAGGAAAGCCGTTGAAACAATGAGAAACGGCGGCGTTATACTCTACCCCACTGACACTGTGTGGGGAATAGGATGCGATGCGACAAATGCGGAGGCCGTGGAGAAAGTCTACAGGATAAAACACCGGGATGACTCGAAAGCCCTCATCTGTCTGGTAGACTCCGATGCCAGACTGCAACGATACGTGAGAAACGTGCCCGAAGTAGCATGGGACTTGCTGGAATTGGCGGAAACTCCCACCACAGTGATACTCGACAACGCCGTGAACCTCGCCCCCAACCTCATCGCCGCAGACGGAACAATAGCAATGAGAATTACAAGGGAGCCGTTCTCCAAGGAACTGTGTTACAGGTTCCAGAAACCTGTCGTGTCAACGAGCGCAAACATCAGCGGAGAACCAGCTGCACAAAACTACCGCGACATATCGGAAGAACTGCTCGCCGCCGTAGACTATGTGTGTTTCTCGCGCAGACAAGAGCACAAGCCGCACAAGCCCTCGAGCATAATAAAGCTCTCGGAAAACGGAGAAGTCAAGATAATAAGGTAAGACGACAATAGGAAACTCCCCTGATACATGCAAGAGAAAAAAACGGAAAAACTGCTCAACAGAGTAATAGAATGGCGGGAAAAGCACATCACCGACAAACAGTTCACGCTCATACTGAGCCTTGCCGTGGGCTTTCTGGCAGCAGTGGCGGCAAGCGTGCTCCATGCACTGATTGTGCAGATTCAGCATCTGCTCACGACTGGTTTCATGGTAGACCGCTTCAACTGGCTATACATGATATACCCTGTCGTCGGAATATACGTCACTTCACTGTTCGTCAAATACGTGGTGAGAGACAATATCAGCCACGGTATAACACGTATACTCTACGCCATAAGCAGCAAAAGAAGCAGGCTGAGAGCCCACAACTGCTGGAGCTCCGTCATAGCCTCGGCGATAACCATCGGATGTGGTGGAAGCGTGGGAGCGGAGGCGCCCATCGTGCTTACAGGCTCTGCCATAGGCAGCAATCTCGGAAAGTTGTTCAAGATGGACAACAAGACACTGATGCTGCTCGTCGGTTGCGGTGCGGCTGCCGCCATTGCCGGAATATTCAAGGCGCCCATAGCCGGACTGGTGTTCACGCTCGAAGTGCTGATGATTGACCTTACTATGGCATCGCTGCTGCCGATACTCATCGCCAGCGTAACGGCAGCCTGCTTCACATACATATTCTCGTCGGGAGGCATATTGTTTGATTTCCACGTGGACGGAACGTGGACGATGTCGAGAGTGCCCGCCTATATACTGCTCGGCATCACAGGCGGAATAATAAGCCTGTATTTCATGAGGGCAATGACGGCGTGCGAGGGAGTTTTCGCAAAGCTCAACAAGCATTCCTACGCCAAGCTGGCGCTGGGAGGAATAATGCTCAGCGTACTCATTGCTGTATTCCCCGTACTCTACGGCGAGGGATACCACAGCATAAACATTCTGCTCAACGGCAGAACCCAAGCCGACTGGGACCAGATACTCAACAACTCCATGTTCTACGGCCACAGCAATATGCTCGTGATATACGTGGCACTGGTGGTTCTCACCAAAGTGTTCGCCACATCCGCCACCAACGGTGGAGGAGGATGCGGCGGAACATTTGCCCCGTCGCTCTTCATCGGAGCATACGGAGGCTTCCTCTTCGCCAGACTGTGGAACATATACCAAATCGGCGTGTACGTGCCTGAAAAGAATTTCGTCCTGCTCGGCATGGCGGCGGTAATGGCGGGAGTGATGCACGCACCGCTTACCGGAATATTCCTGATAGCCGAAATCACAGGAGGCTACCAAATGTTCATTCCGCTGATGATCGTCAGCATCTGCGCCTATCTCACCATCATCCTCTTCGAGCCGCACAGCATCTACGGCATGCGTCTGGCCAGGGAGGGGAAACTGCTCACGCACCACACGGACCGCGCCATCCTCACGCTGATGAACATCGACACGGTAATCGACAAGAGTATCACCAGCGTGCCGCAGGACATGGACCTCGGGACGCTCGTCCACGCTATCAGCCGAAGCCACAACAACATCCTCCCTGTACTCGACGACGGTGGGAATTTCCTCGGCGAAATAGACATGCAGAAACTAAGGCACATCATATTCCGCACGGAACTGTACCACCATTTCAAAGTGAAGCAACTCATGTCGCAGCCGCCGTGCGTACTGGGAGTGAACGACCCGATGGAGGAGGTTATGAAACAATTCGATTCCACCGATGCCGGTATGCTGCCCGTGCTCGACACGGACGGAAAACTGATTGGTTACGTAAGCCGTTCCCACCTCTACTCCACTTACAGGAAAATGGTGGCAGACATGTCGGCAGAATAAGAAAAAGAACGGATAACGGGGAAACAGGTAATCCCCCCCGTAAACAAATAACAATTGCAATATATTGCGTTTTGTCAAATACAATTATTAGAACACACCAAAAGTATGGAAATAAAGAAATCTGAATTCACAATCAGCAGCGCCACACTGTCACAATGCCCCAAGGACAACAAGATGGAATATGCGTTCATCGGACGGAGCAACGTGGGAAAATCAAGCCTCATCAACATGCTCTGCAACCACAAAGGTCTCGCAAAGACATCCGCGACGCCGGGAAAGACGCTGCTCATAAACCACTTCATCATAAACAACGAATGGTATCTTGTGGACCTCCCGGGATACGGCTATGCCAAACGATCCAAGTCGGTACAGCAGAAGCTGGAGCAGATGATTTCATCCTACATACTGCAAAGGGAGCAGCTGGTAAACCTCTTCCTGCTCATCGACATCCGGCACGACCCGCAAAAAATAGACATGGAGTTTATCGAATGGCTGGGACAAAGCCAGATACCTTTCGCCATCGTGTTTACCAAAGCCGACAAGTTGGGCAACGAACAGAAGGCAAAGAAAGCGGCGGCGGCGTACATGGAAAAGCTGAAGGACCAATGGGAAGAACTCCCGCCATACTTCGTGACAAGCAGCGACAAGAAAACCGGGCGCGACGAAGTGCTTGACTACATAGAAAAAATAAACAAGGAAATAGAGGAAAACCAATAACAAGACATGGCAAGCCAAAAACCTTTTCTTGACGTACAGAACCTGACGAAAACCTTCGGGGCGCAGGTGCTGTTCAAAGACATATCGTTCAGCGTGGCAGAAGGCCAAAAAGTGGGGCTCATAGCAAAGAACGGAACGGGGAAGTCCACCCTCCTGTCAATACTGACCGGGAAAGAAGACTACGACTCCGGCTCAGTCGTTTACTCAAACGGCATAAAGGTGGGCTATCTGGAACAAAGCCCCAAATTCGACCCGGAGGAAAGCGTGCTCGAAGCGTGCTTCAACCATGACGGACAGGAAGAGAAGATTCTCAAGGCAAAGCAGATACTCACGCAGCTTAGAATTACCGACCTCTCGCAGCCGATGAAACAGCTAAGCGGAGGACAGCAGAAGAGAGTGGCTCTGGCGAACATACTCATCAACGAACCGGACATGCTAATCCTCGACGAGCCCACCAACCACCTCGACATAGACATGACAGAATGGCTCGAAGGCTTCATATCCAGAGGAAACAAGACACTGCTCATGGTGACACACGACCGCTTCTTCCTCGACAGGGTATGCTCCGTCATCCTCGAACTCGACGACAACACCATATACAAGTACAAAGGAAACTACAGCTACTATCTGGAGAAAAGGCAGGAACGCATCGACAACATGAGAGCCGAAGTGCAGAGAGCCAACAACCTCTACCGTACGGAACTCGAATGGATGCGGCGCATGCCACAGGCAAGGGGACACAAGGCAAGATACAGGGAAGAGGCTTTTTACGAACTGGAGAAAACGGCAAAGAAAAGGATAGAGGAAAGACAGCTCAGACTCAAGTCGCGCAACGTGTACATCGGAAGCAAAATCTTCGAATGCCAATACGTGTCGAAGGCGTGGGGGGAGAAAGTCATACTCAAGGACTTTTACTACAATTTTGCCCGGTACGAAAAAATGGGCATCGTAGGAGACAACGGAGCCGGAAAGACCACGTTCATAAACCTGCTATTGGGAAACGTAAAACCGGACAACGGAAAGTTCGACATCGGGGAAACGGTCAGGTTCGGGCATTTCTCGCAGCAAGGACTTAAGTTCAACGAACAGCAAAAGGTGATTGACGTGATCACCGACATCGCCGACTATATCGACATCGGAGGAGGGAAACACTTGTCGGCTTCACAATTCCTCCAGTATTTCCTCTTCACGCCGGAACAGCAGCACAACTACGTGTACAAACTCAGCGGAGGAGAAAAGAGAAAGCTCTACCTGTGTACGGTACTGATGAAGAACCCCAATTTCCTCGTTCTTGACGAGCCGACAAACGACCTCGACATACAGACACTCCAGGTGCTGGAGGAATACCTTGCCGACTTTGCAGGATGCGTTATCGTTGTCAGCCACGACAGGTATTTCATCGACAAAATCGTAGACCATCTGCTTGTGTTCAAGGGCAACGGTGAAATTCAGGACTTTCCCGGAAACTACACGCAATACAGGGAGTGGAAAAGTCTACAGCCCGCCGAGTCAAAAAAGGAAACGGCTGCAGACACAAAGGCCAGGCGCGAAAAGCCACAGCAGGAAAAGCGGAAAATGAGCTATAAGGAAAAAACACGCTTCGAACAGCTCGAGAAGGAAATAGCCGGATTGGAAGAGGAGCAGAAAGACATAGAAACAGCACTCTGCTCCGGAACTCTCGCCATGGACGAGCTTACGCAAAAGAGCAAAAGGTTCGCCGAACTGAAAGACCTTATAGACGAAAAGACCATGGAATGGATGGAATTGTCGGAAATAGGAATGTGATATTCTAAAAATAAGTTAAAAGGCGGATTGTTTTCACACAAGCATTTCGCCTTTACCGAACAAAACGTTACCTTTGCATAGTTTTAGCACGAAACCTTATTGTTTCCGTTCGGAAACATGCAATCATAAACATTTCTCATATATACTTGTATGTATAGCAAAGACGAATTACTTTCGAAAAGTATCTCCGAATTGGAAGATATTGCAAACAATATTGGAATGACGTTGGATACGAGCGGTACGCAAGACGACATTGTTTACGCCATACTCGACAAACAGGCCGAAGTGGAGGGAAACAAGAACCCTCTCGGCACGAAAAGGAAAAGAGTAAGGATAACAAAGAAAGACACCGACAGGGTTTACAGCGTGAACGGTTCCGACGGCGAGAATTTCGACCTGAAGAAGAAGCAGGAGCCGGGCGAGCAAAACCTGTTCGCAAACGAGACACAGCCAGCGGCTGAAAATCCTGAAGCTGAAACTCCCGCAGAGGAAACGGCATCTGCACCGAAACGGAGAGGCCGCAAGCCCAAAAGTCTAAAACTTGCCGAAGAAGCGGCTGAAGCGGCAGCTGCCGCAGCTGAAATCAACAGTATGGACAATTCAGTTCCGGAAATGCCCGAAACAATTGACACAACGGTGCAGGATACAGTAGAACATAACGCCGAAGACCCGACGGACGACAACCAGGACGGCAACGAAGCCCCGACGGAAAATTACGCAGCCCCGGAGGCACAGTTCACCAAAGAAGACACAAACCCGACCGACGACAACATTCAGCCAAGCCTCATCGCACAGCTGCAAGCCAAGGTAAACGCCCACAACGAGAAATCGGAAACTGCCGCTTTTGACACGGCAAAGGACACGACAGGAGTATGGGAAGGCGACCCGGGAGACGGCACCGACTTCATAACCATCGTAGACATTCCAATAGAAGACCAGTCTGTTATGCCGAGCTACGACATGTTCGACAACCCCACCACACCGTTCATCAATGCGGAAAACAATTTCCAGGCATCGTCCCAGTCACAGGCCGGCAGCTACAATTTCGACAACATAATAACGGCGAACGGCGTGCTTGAGATAATGCCCGACGGCTACGGATTCCTGCGATCAAGCGACTACAACTACCTGTCATCGCCGGACGACATCTATGTGTCGAACGCACAGGTGAAGAACTACGGACTAAAAACGGGAGACATCGTTGAATGTCATGTACGCCCGCCCCACGACGGCGAGAAGTATTTCCCGCTCACGTCAATAGACAAGATAAACGGAAGAGACCCGGCCGAAGTGCGCGACCGCATTCCGTTCGAGCACCTTACACCGCTGTTCCCCGACGAGAAATTCACCCTCTGCGGCGACAAGGCCACGACAAACCTCAGCACGCGGATTGTAGACCTCTTCTCACCTATCGGCAAAGGACAGCGCGCACTCATCGTGGCACAACCAAAGACAGGTAAGACCGTGCTGATGAAGGACATTGCGAATGCTATAGCCGCCAACCATCCGGAAGCCTACCTTATGATGCTGCTCATCGACGAGCGCCCGGAAGAGGTGACAGACATGGCGCGGACTGTAAACGCTGAGGTCATAGCTTCAACATTCGACGAACCGGCGGAACGCCACGTGAAAATCGCGGGAATAGTGCTTGAGAAAGCCAAGCGCATGGTAGAATGCGGACACGACGTTGTGATATTCCTCGACTCCATCACACGACTGGCGCGTGCGTACAACACAGTATCTCCTGCCAGCGGCAAAGTGCTTACGGGAGGTGTTGATGCCAATGCCCTCCAGAAACCGAAGAGATTTTTCGGAGCAGCCCGCAACATCGAGGGAGGCGGTTCGCTCACCATCATCGCAACTGCCCTCATAGACACCGGCAGCAAAATGGACGAGGTGATATTCGAGGAATTCAAGGGAACAGGAAACATGGAGCTCCAGCTCGACCGCAGCCTGAGCAACAAGCGTATCTTCCCGGCTGTAAACCTTGTCGCTTCAAGCACACGCCGTGACGACCTGCTACAGGACAAGACCACTCTCGACAGGATGTGGATACTCCGAAAGCACATCGCCGACATGAACCCGGTAGAAGCCATGAACACCATCCACAACAGTTTGACAAGATCTGCGAGCAACGACGAGTTCCTTATGATAATGAATTCATAACACGCGGCAAAGGCCGTCAGGACCCACCTGACAATGCTCATGCCGGGCATACCATGACTAAAGGCTGAATTTCCGATGAGAAATTCAGCCTTTAACCGTTAAGATAGAGTTTGTTTATTATTTCCGCCAAAACATTGAGGTTATGTCCACGAATGTTCCGTCAGGCTGTTTCTTGTATAGCCTCTGGTTAGTGGACCTGTCTTTCAGCCCTCCTAGGTGCTGGATATACGGCCCCAACTTGATATAGTCAAAATTACCTTTGTCCACACCTGCGGCAACCTTCTGCCTTCCGCTGTACCATCCAACTTTCACGTCACCGTACATGGAATGTATGTAAATGGCGAGTTTCTCCACGTCGGCCGGCGAGGCATCTCCTCCCATAAAGCAGACACAGGTGATGCTCCCGCCATATTTCTCCATAAAGGCATCTATGACACGGCTGTCAAGTTCCTCGCCCGTGTTTTCCCAAAGGTAACTGCTATGACACCCCGGGCAACGGCACGGACAGTTGGAGATATTCACCGAGAGTGTCACCTCGTCGGGAACCTCCTGAAACACTATCCCGCTGTTTACGTATCTGAGCATTTTCCGTTATATTGCTACGGTGGGAATTTTTCAGGACCCACCTTTACCTTGTCAAGCCAGTTTCTCCTTGCCTGCATAATAACGGCGGTTGGCCTCCTCCTGACGCGCTGCCGAGAAATTGCTGACCCTCTTCAGATAACCGATGATACGCGTCATGTAGTCCACGTTCTTGCTGTGGCAATGCGGACACTCCTTGAGGTAACGCTTGTCGATATGCCCACACTCGTTGCAAATGGTGTTGGGAACGTTGTATGTGAAATAGTTGCACCCCTCCTTTGCGGCAACTCGCAACAACTGGCGGTACTGTTCCTTAGAGAGATGCTCGTCAAGGTTCATGTGCAAAGCAGAACCGCCGGTAAGGTGCTCGATATACGGAGCGCCGTGCAGCTTGAACTTGTCGATAATGTTCAGCGATTCGTCTTCCACCACATAGAAATAGCTGTTGTAGCAGTCGCGCGGCACGAAATATCCGTCCTCGCGGTCCCATTTGGCGTGTTTCACGCCCACGTTCTCCGCAGGTATCATCTCGCAGTTGAACATCACCTCCTTTGTCTTGTATTTCTTGTTGTATTCCTCCACGATTCCGAGTACACCCTGCACAAACGACAGATATTCGGGGTTGTCGTTAATCTGAAGGCCGAGGAATTCGGCAGCCTCAACAAGACCGTTCACTCCCACAGTGAGATACTGTCTACCCATATTGATGTATCCTGCGTCGAAGAGCGGCAACATGCCCTGAGCCTGCAAGCCTTTCAGGTTTTCATTGTAGGCAAGCTGAACCTTGTGTACCAGATCCACCACCTCTGCAAGGAATTTTTTGTAGTCCACGCCATTCTTCACGGCATACTGTATACACCTGTTGAGGTTGATTGTAAGCACGCTTTTCGAACCTGTAGACACACCGCCCGCCCCGAGGGTGTAGCTGAATCCGTTGTCCTGTATCTCGTTTCTCAGCCTGCAGCAGGAACTCAAAGAATCGGCATTGTCACTCATGTAAGTAAAGAACGAATGCCCCTCGGCATACATCTCTGCCGCAAAGTCGCCCCACTCTGCATCGAGCACATCCTTGCCGTCCGAAAGGAGAGCCATCGTCTCGACGGGGAAAGTGAGCACCGTCTTGGTGCGCTCCTTGTTGAACCACTTCATGAAGCGTTTCTGAAGCCAGCTCAGTCCGTTCCAGTCGGGCTGGCTGCCGTCGGGGAAATAGAACTCCCCGAAGAGGCTTTCAAAATAAGGCTTGTCGTAGTAGGAAATGTTCCAGAACACAGCCTGGTAGTTCCTTGCCCCCGTCGGCTGGTTGATGGAATAGACAATCTGCTCAAAGCAGTCAGTGATAATCTTGTCAATAGTGCGCTGTTTCGAGGAGAGGTCCACCACCTTGTCGGCGTGTTCCCAATAGTCCTTGCCATACTCAAGCCCGACGAAATAATTGAGATACATCAGAAATTCCGGCGTTGCGCAGGCACCGCTCAGCATACTCGACACCATGAACACCATATTAACGAAGCCGCCGCAGAACGACTTCAGGTTAGTGGGAGCCGTGGAGTTTCCCCCGATGGATGTCGTGCCGCCAATGAGCCACGGGTACATGGTTATCGACGCGCAGTAGTTTGCAAGACTGGTCTCGTCGTTCTTGTATATAAAATGGCTTGTAAGCAATTCAATATAGCGGTCGGCGAGTTCCTTGCCGAACATTTGCTTTATCCTGTCGGTAAGCAACCGCCGGTTGAGGCGTATGAAGCTCGACTTCGGCAGTTCGCCGATAAGCGTGGCAATATTCTTGTGCTCCACGTTGGCATTGGCGTCATACTTTGACCCGGTTGCTGCATTCGAGGCACGGCAATAGTCGGAAAGGAATTTCATCTTTTCTATCGTTTCCCTGTCCTCGGTATGTTTCTGCCTATAGAGCATGAAACTCTTGGCAACACGGAAATAGCCCTCCTTCATAAGAGACTCCTCCACCTGATTCTGAATGTCTTCCACCGTTATCCCCTCATGGATGTCGAGGTTAGCGATAATCTTTGAAATACAACCCAAATCCGTAGGTTCTTCCACCGAATTGAACGCTTTTATGATGGCACTCATTATCTTGTCCAGACTGAAACGGTCTTTGGAGCCGTCGCGCTTGGTAATGGTAAAGTTTTTTATTTCCATGATGTCAATTAAGATATGTTTTATTAACTGGTTATTTTATAAAGTTTTCCATTTTAACAAACAACAACACTTTCACCAAACGTTATATTTAACTTATTATCAAAATAGTATCAAACGCCTTTCAATATTTAATATCACCCAGCAGATACCACAAAGTTTTCCATTTCGGATAGCTTTCAGATATAATACAACTAAAAAGTTTTCCGTATTGTCGTTCTTGTCGGGTGCAAAGGTATAAAAAATTATATTGTCAACAAGCTTTTCCAACATTTAAAATACAAGAAAAAAAAGACGTTTTTTCCAGCCCGCACGACAAGAAAAAATATTACTTACTGTTTATCAATAACTTCACCATATTTGCCTACAGAACACATTCACCAAGAGCCTTCACCGACCGGGAAAACAATCCGCGGCAAACAAAAATACCCCAAAATAGGGAAAGCAGCAGAGTGTTGAAAATTCCGCTTGAACTTTACCAACGCGCGTTTGAACTTTACAAAAAAATAATTGAACCGCACAAAAACATGTTTGAGCCTTGCGACAACAGGTCTGGAAGCGCATTAAAACACATCTCAAACATCATTTCAGCTGCACCTCTCTATACCCGACGAGACGGTCGGTGCGCTCTCCCTGTCCGCGGAAATACACCAGCGCCGCATATCTGTTCTCCGTTTCAAAATAACTGCCTTCCGTCGGCATTACGGCAGTATTTCCGTCACTGTCAAGCATGAGATACTGATACGAGTAATATCCCTGCTTGAGCAACACCGACGCTTCGTAGCGCGCCTTCTCTGCATTGTATTCCATCTTGTACTCCGGAACGAACATATCCCGCGTCCAGTCGCCGTTAAGATACACGTCGCCCGGTACAGGGCGTGGACAATTCAACGTGAAATGCACGTACATATATTCCGACGCACGGTCATTCTCCCGATTGTCGCTGTTACGGATGTAGAACGCGCCGTCTGCGTCTTCGTCGTAAAGATAATTGGGGCGCGGAGTGTCTTCGTAAAGCCACGCATGATAATTGTCGCCATCCCATGAGATGCGGTCTACCCCCATAGTGGCATGCGAGGTGGCAAGAGCTTCAAATTTATGGTATTCGTTACCGGCATCAAAAATCAAATCACGACAATGCGTCCACTGCAGCCCGTCAACAGTGACATACTGCGGCTTTGCGTTTATCTTGGCGTTGTCCCACCGCCGGTTCTGCATCACCACAGTCTTTATCTGCGACGACGGGTCGGTAACGCGCAAAGAGCCATACCCGACAGTCATCCCCACCTGCTGGTGCGACTTGTTGGTGTCAATGTCGGTGTTGGTGGTCACTTCCATTCCAACAGACGCAGACGCTTCCGTAACCATAAAACAGGCGGTGAGCACCTTTGCCCCGCTTTCGTCATCAACGACCGTCAGCTTATAGTTACCGCTGAGTTTCAGCCTGCACCTGTCATTAGGTACGGCCAATGAGTAATGGGTGTAAAGTACATTCGTATTTATCGACTCCTGCACGTCGTCAATAGTATTGTCAGACTGGAAACCCTCAATATAATCACTCTGGAAAAGTCCTTCAGAAGGTGTCCAGTCAGCCTCACAATGCTCTATGCTATAGGTATAGCGCCGATAAACATGAGTGAGATCGTCAAACGAGATATTCATCACATTGCCCGCATCTGCGGAGCCAAGTTCCATAACCGGCAACGCGAGCCATTTGTCGCCGCAAACCACCTGCAGCGACTTTATATTGTCGCTGAACACTTCATGCCGCTGCGCCCAAACAGCAACGGGAGCCGAGGCGAAAGCCATGGCCACGGCAAACACCCAATGCCTGACCGATACACTCCTGCCCTTCATGTCACGCATCCTCCATTTCCGGGTCATCATACTCATCGAAGCCAAACATAGCCGGTTCTATAAAGGCATCCAGACTGCGACGGTCTTTCTTCGTCGGACGCCCCGTACCGCGCGCCCTGTCCACAAAACCGCTGATACGGCTCATCTCCAGAATTTCATACTGTTTGGGATCCGTCACATTCTCGTATATCTCAGGAATGAACTTTGCCCCGACGCGCTGTTCGATACATTTCAATATTTTGAAGGAGTAGACCACCGGCGGTTTCTTGACATTGACTGTCTCACCCACCTTCACCATATGCGAAGGCTTCACGTTAGCGCCATTCACCGTAACCCTACTGTTCTTGCAGGCATCGGCGGCAATGGAGCGCGTCTTGAATATCCGCGCCGCCCACAGCCATTTGTCCACACGTGCTGTATCTGCCATACCTTATTTATTTATGGTTAAACTGATTCATGGTAACATCAATGCCGGCAAGCGCAAAGCTCTTTATTATCTCACAGGCAGTACCGATTGCCGGAGTGAGGGTCTGCATCTCCTCGCCATTGTATTTTCCCAAGACCCATTCCACCTGCATTCCACGCTGGAAATCATTGCCTATCCCAACTCTCAAGCGGGCGTATTTCTGAGTGCCTATCACCGACTGTATGTTGCCCAGCCCGTTATGTCCGCCGTTACTGCCGCTGCCTTTCAAGCGCAGGTTTCCAAGTGGCAGCGACAAGTCATCAACCACCACAAGCAAATGCTCCACGGGGATATTCTCCTTGTTCATCCAATATCTCACGGCATTGCCGCTTAGGTTCATGAACGTTGTCGGCTTCAGCAGAATGAGCTTACGCCCCTTTACCGAACATTCCGCCACGAACCCGTACCTTTTGTCCTGAAACACAACACCCGATTGTTTGGCGAACTCGTCAAGTACCATAAATCCCGTGTTGTGGCGAGTCATGTCATATTCGTCACCCGGATTCCCCAACCCGACGATTAAAAATTTATCCATTCTATTATTTTCAAAAGATTACCCGCATTACAAACCTTATCACACACAGGCTACCGCTTGTATTTCTAGAAACTTGCTCTGACAGGTTTGAATGTAATTACAAAAAAAACGGGGAGACTCCAAATAATAATATTCAGAATCACCCCGATGTATCCGTTTGTCCGGACTATAACCCGGATATTAAGCGTCTGCTCCGTTAGCTGCGGCAATAGACTTACGTGTAGCCTTGATAGAGCAAACCACAACGTTCTTGCTGGTAGCCATCTCCAAGCCCTCGTAGCTGAGCTCGCCAACCTTGATGCTCTTGCCGATTGTAAGGTTAGTAACGTCGATGTCGAGGTGCTCAGGAATATCCTGATACTTGGCAGTAACGTTAATCTTGCGGATAGAGAGGTTCATACGTCCACCGTCACGCACACCCTGAGCCAAGCCGTTGAGCTTGACAGGAATTCCGACAGTAATAGGCTTCTGGTCGTTCACCTCGTAGAAATCAACGTGAAGAAGAGCGTCTGTCACCGGATGGAACTGCAGTTCCTTCAGGATTGCAGTGTGCTCCTCGCCGTCGATAACGAGCTTTATAACATAGATATGGGGGGTGTAAACAATCTTGCGAAGCTCGCTCATCGGGCAGGCGATTGACAATGCCTCAGGAGCACCGTCTGCGTTCTTTGCCTCACCATAGAGGTTGCAAGGAACAAGATTCTCTTTACGCATCGCCTTGGCGGCCTTCTTGCCAGTGTCTGTTCTCTTCTGGCCTTTTACTTCAATTTCTTTCATAATTGTGTTACTCTAAATTAAGTTGTTCTTGTTGCTTAATTCACCATCACACGGAAATAACATTCACGTAGTGCTTGGAAAAGCGGTGCAAAGGTATTCATTTTTCGCATAACCCACAAGCGTTGCGACAAAAAAAGCATAAAACCCATTGCTTTTCTTGCACATCACGTCTAATTTACCTATTTTTGCAGTGGTTTTTCGAAATACACATTCATTTATTATAGAGAACGATGATAAATAGAGAATTGATAAGGATAAAAATCGTCCAGTTAACCTACGCTTACTATCAAAACGGCAACCACAACATGGATAACGCTGAGAAAGAGCTGCTCTTCAGCCTTTCAAAGGCGTACGACCTATACAACAACCTGCTCTCGCTGATTGTTGCCGTGGCAAAGGAAGCACACCTCCGTTATGACGTGGAGACGTCAAGAGCGAAACGCGAGGGGAAAGACCTGCCTTCGGGCAAATTCGCCAACAACAGATTTGCAATGCAGCTCGAAGAGAACAAGCAGCTGACAGAATACACCGACAGCCAGAAACTGACATGGGACGACAATATAGAATATGTGAGAAGCCTTCTTTCGCGGATGGAGCAAAGCCAGATGTACGCTGACTACATGGAAAGCGGAGAGGATTCGTATGAGGAAGACCGCGAAATATGGAGGAAGCTATACAAGGCTTTCGTGACGGACGACGACACTCTCGACTCGCTGCTTGAAGAAAGAAGCCTCTACTGGAACGACGACAAGGAAATCGTGGACACATTCGTGCTGAAGACCATCAAGCGGTTCGACCCGAGCACGGGGGCAAAACAGGAACTGTTGCCCGAATACAAGGACGTGGAGGACAAGGATTTCGCCGTGAAGCTGTTCCGCGCCACGATTCTCAACGCCGACCAGTACCAGCGGTACATGAGCGAGACTTCACGCAACTGGGATTTCGCGCGACTCGCCTATATGGACGTGGTGATAATGCAGATCGCCATAGCCGAGATGCTCAATTTCCCGAACATCCCCGTCAGCGTGACGATAAACGAGTATGTCGATTTGGCGAAACTATACAGCACGCCAAAGAGCGGCTCATACATCAACGGCATGCTGGACAGCATCGCACGCTACCTTGTCGACACTGGCAAGATGATGAAAGTTATGAACAAAAATCAAGAAAAAAAATAAGATTAAACGATTATGGCAATTTCAATGTTTATGGCTGCGCAAGGCGCACAGGGCGGCAGTATGTCTTTCCTCATTATGATGGTGGCGATTTTTGCCATCATGTGGTTCTTCATGATTCGTCCGCAGCAGAAAAAGCAGAAAGAGATACGTAAGTTCCAGAACTCGCTCGAACCCGGAGCCAATGTGGTTACAGGCGGCGGTGTCTACGGCACTGTAAGGAAAATCGACCTCACCACCAACAAGGTGGAGCTCGAAATCGCCAAGGGTGTTGTGATAACAGTAGACAAAGGCTATGTATTCGCTGACGTGACAGCTACGGCTGCCGCCGGCCAGACAAAATAATGAAGCACAACATTCGCGCAAACACCCGCAACGCTTTCAGAAACTCCTTCTTCAGACTGGTGAACAAGGAGTTCCTGATTTTTTTGTTCTTTCTCGCCTTGAGCGGAACATTCTGGCTGATGCTTGCCCTCAACGACACATACGAGAAGGAAATACGCTTTCCGGTGAGAATCGTAAACGTGCCGAAAAACGTGGTGCTCACGTGCGACGTTGACGACACGGTGAGGGTGGTGTTGCGCGACAAGGGCTACACGCTGTGTGCCTACCTCTACGGCGACGTGGTAAAGAGGATTGACCTGCCGTTCTCCACATACCTCAAGAAAAAAGGATACGGAGCGGTTGCATCTTCAGACATCACGAAACTCATTTACCAGGAGATATACAGTTCCACATCTGTTCTGAGCGTCAAGCCCGAGAAGATAGAGTATTTCTACAACTACGGAATACACAAAAGCCTGCCGGTAAGGCTCTGCGGCGACATAACCCCCGAAGCGAGCTACTATCTTGCGAGAGTGGAGTTTTCACCTAAAACGGTAGACGTATACGGCAGTCAGGCTGCACTGGACAGCATGCAGTGCGTCTATACCGAAAGAATCGCCATCAGAAATCTGAAGGACACCATTGAACGCGACCTGAACCTAAAAAACATGAAGGGCATAAAGTGCGTTCCGTCCAACGTGAAGATTTCCATTTATCCGGACATCCTCACGGAGGAAAGTGTGGAGGTGCCCATCACGGCACTCAACATGCCCGAAGGAAAGGTACTGCGGACATTCCCGTCAAGGGTGAAAGTGTCATTCACTGTGGGGGCAAGCCTGTTCCGCACCGTTACGCCGGACAAGTTCCGGGTAGTAGTGGACTACAAGGAACTGCAGTCTTCACCGTCGGAAAAGTGTACGCTGAAAATCGCCTCCGTACCGCACGGTATCAGGAACGCGCACACGGAGGTGCAACAAGTGGACTATCTATTGGAAGAGCAATGACAAACATCAAGGTAGCTGTTACAGGGGGCATCGGTAGCGGAAAATCTTACGTATGCTCCATCCTCAGGGAAAAGGGGATTGAGGTTTTCGATTGTGACGATGCCGCCAAACGCATTATCCGCACCAATGCCGGCGTAAGGGAGAAATTGGCCAGGGCCGTCGGTCCCGACACTTTCAACGGAAATGAATTGAACAAGTCTGCCGTTGCCTCGTTCATCCTCTCATCCGAGGATAATGCGAAAAAAGTGAACGGCATCGTACATCCGGCAGTGGCAGAAGAATTCAGGAATTCCGGAACAAGCTTCATGGAATGTGCCATCCTTTTCACGAGCGGCTTCGACAAGCTTGTCGACAAAGTGATATGCGTCACCGCCCCGTTTGACGTGAGAGTAGAGCGCATCATGCAACGTGACGGCATCTCCCGGCAAAGGGCAACGGAGTGGATAAACCGCCAGATGGACCAGCAAAGAATGGCGGAGCTCAGCGACTGCGTAATCTGCAACGACGGCAAGAGCGACATCAGATCAGCCGTTTACAAAGCACTTAGGGAATTGAATTTATAAACAAAACATATAACAAACCTTTTTATAATGGACTATACAATTTTATCAGTAGCAGGAAAACCAGGACTTTATAAACTCGTGTCAAGAGCCAAGATGAACCTTATCGTTGAAGCTATCGACGAAACGCACAGACGAGTGCCCGTGTTTGCATCTGACAGGGTAACGAGCCTGGCAGACATCGCCATGTACACGAACGCCGACGACGTGCCGTTGATGAACATCCTCGACGCCGTACTGAAGAAGGAGGACGGCAAGGAATGTTCCCTTAACTGGCGCAAGTGTTCCAAGAACGAACTGCACGAATATTTCGCTTCAGTGTTGCCCGACTACGACCGTGACCGCGTTCACGACAGCGACATAAAGAAACTCCTGCAGTGGTACGATATTTTGGTGAAGAACGGGGTGACAGACTTCGTAAGCGAAGAAGAGGAAAAAGCTGCCGACGCAGACAAGAACGAGGACAAGGCTGAATAAGCCCTGCCGGATTTAAACAGCAAACAAAAAAATGCGTTTTTTGCCGCCCGTTATACCTAAAAGTTTGTTGCACTTCGGGTATAACGGGCGGCAGCTTAAATGGAGGGAATAATGAAACGGTCAGAACGTTACGCCGCGATAATAAATTATTTCAAGGAAAAATCACCCCACCCCACTGCCGAGCTGCACTACGAAACCGTTTTCCAACTACTCGTTGCCACCATGCTAAGTGCGCAATGCACAGACAAGCGTGTAAACATGGTTACGCCGGAACTGTTCCGCCGCTTTCCCGATGCGCAGTCCATGGCCAAGGTTGACGCAGTAGACGTTCTCCCCTATCTCCGCAGTATTTCATATCCCAACGCAAAGGCCTCGCATCTTGCAGGTATGGCGAAAATGCTGGTGGACAAATTCAACGGGGAAGTGCCCGAGGATATAGACAAGCTGACAATGCTGCCGGGTGTCGGACGTAAAACGGCGAGCGTAGTCCGCGCCGTAGGATTCGGTAAAGCTGCCCTGCCGGTAGACACGCATGTATTCCGCGTCAGCCGCAGGCTGGGGCTCGTGCCGCAAACTGCCACGACACCCCTTGCCGTGGAAAAGCATCTCACCGCCAACATTCCCGAAGCTCTTCATGCCGATGCCCACCACTGGCTCTTGCTCCACGGCAGATACGTATGCACAAGCCGTGCGCCACACTGTCAAGAATGCGCCTTCAACAGTTTTTGTCCGCACAGGTTTTCCGATGGAAGTAAATGAGGTTTATTAAATCATTAACTTTTCAATTCCCTCAGCACGACATTAATGACAAAGAAAATATTTGCACTCATATTATTGACCGTTTTCGTCAGCCCTGCCGTCATGGCTCAGATTTTCAGCGAAAGCAGCTACAGCAGCGTACCGCCCAAAAGGGAGGTTCGGGCTGTGTGGCTCACCACAATCGGCGGACTGGACTGGCCTAAGACCTATGCTCACACCCCACGCACAATAGAAAAACAAAAGCAGGAACTGAGGAACTTACTCGACAGGCTGCAAAGAGCCAATTTCAACACTATCCTGCTGCAAACGCGCATCAGGGGAACAGTGATTTATCCCTCGCAGTATGAACCGTGGGACGGATGCGTATCGGGGACACCCGGAACATCACCGGGCTACGACCCGTTGGCGTTCGCCGTTGCCGAATGCCACAAGAGGGGAATGGAATGCCACGCATGGGTGGTGTGCGTGCCGGTGGGAAGACCAGGCGGAGCGGGACTGCGCAATCTCAGGCGCACTCACGGAGACTTGATAATGAAAAACGGCGACGAAATGTTCATGCGCCCCGAAAAGCAGGGCACAGCCGACTATATAGCGGATATTTGCCGGGAAATCACGCGCAACTACGACATTGACGGAATACATCTTGACTACATACGCTATCCCGAAACACTGAAGCTCACAATATCCAAGACGCAGGCCAGACAAAACATCTCTAACATAGTGAAGACTGTACACGATGCCGTCAAAGCCGAAAAGCCGTGGGTAAAGATGAGTTGCTCGCCCATAGGAAAAAGAAACGACCTTAACCGCTACTGGAGCCGTGGATGGAATGCCGAGGAAAAGGGATGTCAGGATGTGGAACGCTGGACGCGCGAAGGTTGGATGGACCAGATTTATCCCATGATGTATTTCCGGGGCGACAATTTCTTCCCGTTTGCCGCCGACTGGAAAGAGCGAAGCCATGGCAAGACGGTAAGTGCCGGACTGGGCGTTTATTTTCTATCTCCCAAAGAAGCGAATTGGGATGCGGATGAAATACAGCGGGAAATGAACGTATGCCGGCAAATGGGAATAGGCACGGCGATGTTCAGAAACAAATTCCTCATGGACAACATCAAGGGGATATACAATTTCACTGCAAATGAACAGAACACCTACCCTGCCCTCGTGCCGGAAATGACATGGTACAGGCATGATGCCCCCGCTTCGCCAACAGCCATGAAGGTAACAAACGACAACTCCACAACTGCAATATCATGGAGCGCAGGAACGACGGAAATGAAATCTGGCACTACCCTGTCTCACGACACCTATTATAATATATATGCCAGCGACACGTCACCGGTTGACATCAACGACCCGAGGAATATAATCGCCGTAAAAACAAACACGACACGCATAACAGTGCCCCGCACTGACAGGACAAAATACTTTGCCGTGACGACAATCGACCGCTACGGCAAAGAGAGCGCACCGCTACAAAGCCACACCGACGAAGAAAACGCAGAACCCTTGCAACCCGGACTTCTGCGCAACGGGGGCAACACGGTGGAAATGCCGCCGATGCCCTCAAATATCGACATTGAATACATATTGCTTGAAAGTGCCACAGGCTGCAACATAACAGTGAAAAAATACCAGAAGACTGTAGATGTGGCAAATGTTCCCGACGGAATGTACATCATGCGGTCTATATCTAAAAAAGGGAAAAGCCACCGCTTGGGCTGGCTCTTCATAAAAAGGAAATAGTGAATTATGGACAAATACACAGTAACGCCCTGCGCAAAAATAAACCTCGGACTTAATATAACGGAAAAACGTCCCGACGGTTACCACAACCTGGAAACGGTGTTCTATCCCGTGCCAATCTACGACACGATAAGCATAACAAGAACCGGTGCGCCCGATGGAACATGCCAGCTGGAAATCGACGGGACGAACATACCCGGCAGTCAGGAGGACAACCTCGTGGTGAAGGCATACCGAAAGCTCTCAGAATTCCGAACTCTGCCTGGTACGCAGATAACCCTGCACAAGAACATACCTACACAGGCTGGCATGGGCGGGGGGTCGGCAGACTGCGCATACACCCTGTCAGCCCTCAACACGATGTTCGGTTTGGGGATGACAGACGATGAACTCATAAAGATTGCAGCAGGACTTGGAGCAGACTGCCCGTTCTTCATCAGGAGCGAGCCGGTCTATGCGACAGGCATCGGCGAAAGAATGTTGCCTATAGACATTAACCTTGACAAATACTGGCTCGCCATCGTAAAGCCCCCCGTGAGCGTGAGCACGCGCGAGGCGTTCTCTGGAATAACGCCCATGTTCCCGGAAAACAACTGCAAAAACATTGTAAGCTGTCTGCCTGTGGAACAGTGGCGGAACGTTTTGATAAATGATTTCGAAAACACCATATTTCCGCTCCACCCGGAACTGGCATCCATAAAAGAAGGATTGTACGGGGCGGGGGCGGTATATGCAGCCATGAGCGGCAGCGGCAGTGCCTTGTTCGGAATATTCTGCGAAAAG
Source organism: Oscillibacter sp. MSJ-31 (assembly GCA_963629785.1). Classification (GTDB taxonomy): domain Bacteria; phylum Bacteroidota; class Bacteroidia; order Bacteroidales; family Bacteroidaceae; genus Prevotella. Next base: position 42,607 of record CAVGJZ010000015.1, read on the forward strand.
CCATTACTTGAATTCAAGGGTTGCCGTGTGGAAAGCATGAGGCTGTCGGGAGCAATGGAACTGTTTCCCATCGTGTATGAAAGCGGCGTTACCGTAGGCAAAACGACACGTTCGTTCGCCCATGGCGGCATGAAGCCGCTGCACCCCGTGGTACATCTGCACGTATTCAACAGCAAAGGTGAGCTGTTCCTGCAAAAACGCCCAGCATGGAAAGATATTCAACCGGGAAAATGGGACACTGCTGTCGGGGGACACGTGGACTTTGGCGAGAATACCATCGACGCCCTAAGACGCGAAGCCTATGAGGAACTTGGCATTAATGGTTTCCAACCGGAGAAAATGGCAGGTTATATTTTTGAAAGCGACGTAGAGAGGGAGTTTGTTAATTCTTTCCGCACGATAATAGATACCCCGTTACACCCTTCTGCAGCAGAACTTGACGGCGGAAAGTTTTTCTCCCGTGAAGAAATACGCAGAAACATCGGAAAGGATTTCTTTACGCCTAATTTCGAGAGCGAATGGCTAAAGCTCTTCGGATAAAATCGGATTCAGAAGGTTAGCTGGCAAAATTGTCAGCTAACCGATACCTTGCGCACGACATTGCCCACCTTCACGATATAACATCCTTTGTGAAGGCTAAGTTCATAAGTCCTGTCTGCACCGTCCACCTTAATTTTCTTGATAGGCGCTCCGGAAATGTCATACACCAAAAGCGTCTGGTTGGTGGCGTTCGTCACGTGAAGACGCGCAGTTCCATTACCGTCGATTGTTACCCTCAGAGAGATGCTTCCCTTCTGCCCCTCGCCATCGTTTTCGATTATCTCAACCGCCGGCACAGCGTGAGCAACTACAGGATGGGACAACACCCCCAAGGCAAATATCATGTATAGTATTTTTTTCATCGTACGTGCAGTTATAGTTTCTGCAAAAATACATCTTTTTTATCTACAGAACAAAGTTTATTGCCACTTTTTCACGCTCCTCCTCACAAATACCTACTTTAATGTAAGAACAGCGGCCCTTTTTTGTCCATAATGAAAAGTTTACCTAACTTTGCACACCCGCACCGACGAGTGGCGGGGATATGTAAAATCCGCATACACTTTAAAACAAAACCCATTATGGAATATATGTCACAAGAGGGCTTTGACAAGATAGCCGAAGAATTGCACCATCTGGAAACGGTGGAACTGCCGCAGGTAAAGGACGCTATTTCAGAAGCCCGCGACAAGGGAGACTTGAGTGAGAATTTCGAATACCACGCCGCCAAGCGCGAACAGGGACGGCTCATGGGCAGGGCACGTTTCCTGCAGAGGATACTGGAGAACGCACGCGTGATAGACAAATCTGCGCTAAAGAGCGACACCGTGGGACTATTGAGCAAAGTGAAGATAACCAACGTGGCAGCAGGAAAGAGCATGGACTACACCATCGTGAGTCCACACGAAGCCAACCTGCGCGAGGGGAAAATATCAATAAAGTCGCCAATCGCCGAGGCTCTGCGCGGGAAAAAAGCCGGCGACGTGGTCGACGTGCGCGTGCCGGCGGGAATGATAAAACTTAGGATAGAGAGTGTATCAATCTAAAAACAGGAATTTCTGCCAGTTACCGTACAAGTACCCCCCATACCATCTATGGACAGCAAAACCAGACAACGCATAATCAGTCTGGCCGAGAAATATGAAACGGCAGATTTCCTCACCGCCGACCCTAGTTCATTCATGCACAAGGTGAAAGGTGAGGCTAACCAAGAGGCTATGGCGTTTATCGCTTCCTGCCTGAGCTACGGGGCGAGAAAGCAGTTCTTTCCAAAAATACAATTTCTTCTCAACGCTTCCGAAGGTGAGCCGGACCGTTGGCTGCGCACCGGAGCCTGGAGAAGCAGCATACCGGACTCCACTGATTGCTACTACCGTCTCTACACCTGCCACGACATGACAGTGCTTCTCTCCGCCTTTCAGTCGATGTTACAAGAATACGGCAGCATGAAAGATTTCATAAGGCGGAACGCCGGCACCGGTATTGAGGCGGTATCAGCGCTCTGCGGTTTCTTTGCCAACCATTCGGCAAGCAAAATCATACCAAAGGACACAAAGTCTGCTTGTAAGCGCGTCTGTATGTTCCTCCGCTGGATGGTGCGTTCATCCTCACCTGTAGACCTTGGGCTATGGGCAGACATCATTGACCGCCGAACGCTCATAATGCCTCTCGACACGCACGTTGTGCAGGAGGCACAACGCATGAGACTTCTGCAGAGCCGTTCTTCATCAATGTCTGCCGCCATACGGCTAACCGGCAGCATGCTGGAAATCTTCCCCGACGACCCGCTGAAGGGCGATTTCGCCTTGTTCGGCCTTGGAGTAGACGAAACTGAATCCCGATAGCATTATTCTAAGAAATATCTCAATCTAACCTTTAGTGGTCAGTAGTATATGTATAATAAAGCCGCCGCTTTTGACATTGGTGCAAAAGCGGCGGCTTTATTGATATATTTATCCGAATTATTCTATTACCACGAGCGGTGTGTCTTCCATCACGCTCTCGCCCGGCTGAACCAAAATGGCGGTCACCTTGCCTGCCTTTTCAGCCTCAAGGTTGTTTGCCATCTTCATCGCCTCGAGCACGACGACAGTGTCGCCTACCTTTACCTCGTCGCCTACCGACACGTTGATGTCGCGCACGACACCCGGCAGCGGAGCCTTAAGAGCGTTGTTGGCATTAACCCTGGCTGACGAAGCTGAGGCTGGAGCTGCCGACGGCTGCGGCTGAGCCACAGGCTTGACCACAACCTTCTTCTTCACCGGTTCCGGCTCTTTCTCCATCTCCACGCTATAAGTCTCACCGTTCACAGTGACAGTAGCAACGCAATCCACGATGTCCTTTATCTCGACATCATACTTGTTGCCGTTGATAGTATATTTGTATTCTTTCATCTCTTGTCTTATTTTTGAGGTGACGGTGTCATGTGCAACAGACGGAAACCCCATTCGGTGTTCCTCTCCTTTATGGTGATAACGCCGGACTCCTTGTCATGCACGTTATTTCCCTTGTACTCATGCAGCGCCAATGCAATAGCGGCATATACCTCATTACTTGTTTTTCCCATATCAAGCGATTACTTTTTTACATAGGAATATTGCCGTGTTTCTTGGCAGGCAGACTCTCGCGTTTTGTGGCGAGCTGGGCCAGTGCGCGGCAGATGCGGAAACGAGTGTTGCGAGGCTCGATTACATCGTCAATGTAGCCATACTTGGCTGCCTGGTACGGGTTGGCGAACATCTCGGTGTACTCTTCCTCCTTCTCTGCCAAGAACGCCTTCGGATCTTCGTGGGCCTTCGCCTCCTTGGCACAAAGCACAGCCACGGCACCGCTCGCACCCATAACGGCAATCTCTGCTGACGGCCATGCGTAGTTGATGTCCGTGCGGAGCTGCTTGCAACCCATCACGATGTGGCTGCCGCCGTAGCTCTTGCGCAGTGTAACGGTAATCTTCGGCACCGTAGCCTCTCCGTAGGCGTAAAGCAACTTGGCACCGTGGAGGATGACGGCGTTGTACTCCTGACCCGTACCGGGAAGGAAGCCCGGAACATCCACAAGGCTCACGATAGGAATATTGAAAGCATCGCAGAAACGCACAAAGCGCGCACCCTTGCGGCTTGCGTTCACATCGAGCACACCGGCATAGCAAGAAGGCTGGTTGGCCACGATACCCACACTCTGGCCATTGAAACGGGCGAAGCCCACTATTATGTTCTTGGCGAACTTAGGCTGCACCTCGAAGAACTCGCCATTGTCTACAACAGCCCCGATTACCTTGTACATGTCGTATGCCATGTTGGGGTCTTCAGGAATAATCTCGTTCAGGCTGTCCTCCATGCGGTTGATAGGGTCGTTACACTCCTTGCGCGGAGCCTTCTCCATATTGTTGGAGGGGATGTAGCTCAGAAGGGTCTTGATCATCTCCATTGCCTCCTCCTCGGTAGACGCGGTGAAATGCGTCACACCGCTCTTCGTGGAGTGTACGCTTGCGCCGCCCAGATGCTCCTGGTCGATGTCCTCGCCGGTAACAGTCTTCACCACCTTCGGACCTGTCAGGAACATGTATGAGGTATTCTCCATCATGAGAGTAAAGTCGGTAAGGGCGGGCGAATATACCGAACCGCCGGCACACGGACCGAAAATACCGCTAATCTGCGGTATCACGCCAGATGCTAGGATGTTACGCTCGAAGATCTCGGCGAAACCCGCCAAGGCGCAAATGCCCTCCTGAATACGCGCGCCACCGGAATCGTTGATACCGATAACCGGCGCACCCATCTTCATGGCCATATCCATAACCTTGCATATCTTCTGCGCCATCGTTTCAGAGAGCGAACCTCCGTTTACGGTGAAATCCTGTGCGAATATGTAAACAAGGCGACCGTCTATCGTACCACAACCTGCCACGACACCGTCGCCGAGGTACTGTTTCTTGTCCATCCCGAAGTTCGTGCAACGGTGGAGCTTGAACATGTCATATTCCTCGAAGCTCCCCTCGTCGAGAAGCATGTCGATACGTTCACGCGCCGTGTACTTTCCGCGTGCGTGCTGTTTCTCGATGGCTTTCTCTCCGCCACCGATGCGCGCCTCGTCACGCTTTGCGATCAACTGCTTGATCTTTTCTAACTGTTTGCTCATAACTATAATTGTATTGTCTTTTCTGTTTCAGTATGCGCCTTTCAGCGATTTTAGTGCTCGCACAATTCGGTAAGGATACCGCAAGTGGACTTCGGATGCAGGAAAGCGATATTCAGGTTTTCGGCGCCTTTTCTCGGAGCTTTGTCTATAAGGCGTACTCCCTTGCCGTCGCACTCTGCGAGAGCGTTGGCAACGCCGTCCTCGACGCAGAACGCCACATGGTGAACCCCGTGGTTACCCTTGTCAAGCCACTTCTGGATTGTGCTGTCGGGAGATGTCGGTTCAAGCAATTCAAGCTTTACCTCGCCACATTTCAAGAAAGCTGTCTTCACCTTCTGGTCGGCAACCTCCTCAACGGCGTAACACTCAAGTCCCAAAACTTCTTTGAAATACGGGAGTGCTTCCTCAATGCTCTGCACTGCTATTCCCAAATGTTCAATGTGTGAAATTTTCATATTATTACAATTAATTAATTGTATGCAAAGTTACGAATTTTTATTTCTTGCAGACAATCTTTTTACAATAATTATCTACTTTTTTCCAATGCCGCGTTCTCTGCGGTATAGGTCAGCAAAAAGTCCCCATTAACCGCAAAATACATATCTACGGCATAGCCGCGCCTCAAGTTTTCAACGCAAAACCTGCCGGTTGCCGCCTTCTCCACCCCCGGAGTACCGGGCACCCGAATTTCGTGGAAAGAGAGTTTGTCGCCGCTGTGCAACTTGTATAGAGACTCCTTGGCACACCACACCGCAAGCTTTTCCAGCGGCGTAGCGACGGATTCATCCTTTCTCAGAAACTTTTCAGCCACCCTACAGACTCTATCGCTCACATACTCGATATCGACAGCCACGCCACAGTCTCTGGAGATTATCACGGCAGCGTACCCCCTCGTATGGCTCACGCTCAGTTTCACGCCGCCATCCATATACGGTCTGCCGTTACCGTCGTGGTGTATCTCCGGCACATATCCGAGCATATCCTTCAGCAAAGCCCTTACGGCGAGAAATTCCAAGCGTCTCGCCTTTGATTTCATAGCATCGACACGCCCTTTCACAGAAAGAAGCTCGGAACAAATCCCATAGAACTCCTCTTCTGTCTCAGAGATATTCCACAGCCCGACGGCGGCGCTCCCGCCAAAGTCATATAAAGGATAGTCAAGCCTTGCCATCAGGAACACCGGTTTGTCAATCCTTATTCGACCCTACCACCACCTTGACGCTGGTGATACGGCGTTCCGAGATTTCGAGCACCTCAAAAAGGAAATCCTTTATTTCAAATTTCTCGTGCAACGACGGGAAATCGCCCTTCAATTCCAGCAGAAGTCCGGCAACGGTATCAGCCTCGCCTTCCACATCCGCAAATTCATCGTCCGGAACATTCATTATCCTCGTGAAATCGCTCAATAGCGTCTTGCCCACAAAGATATATGTATTGTTGTTCACCCGACGGTAGCTCTTGTCGTCATCGTCATACTCGTCCTGTATCTCACCGACAATTTCCTCCAGTACGTCTTCAAGGGTGACTATACCGCAAGTTCCCCCGAATTCATCCACCACAATGGCAATATGTACGCGGTTGTTCTGAAACTCCCTCAGCATGTCATCCACCTTTTTGGTCTCCGGCACGAAATATGGGGCACGTATCAGCTCCTGCCACCTGAACGTGTCCGGTTTGCCGATGTGCAACAACAAGTCCTTGATATAGAGCACTCCCTTTATATTGTCCGAATTGTCCTGATATACCGGTATGCGGCTGTAGTTGTTGTCCACCACACATTTCAGAACCTGCGAGAACGGTGCGTTTATATCAATATCGACAACATCCTTGCGGCTGGTCATAATCTCCTTCACCGTCTCGTCACCGAACCGTATGATACCCTGAAGCATGCTTTTCTCGTCCCTTATCGCGTCATTGTCGGTAAGTTCGAGAGCCTGTCCCAATTCATCAACGCTCAGCACATGGCTATCCTTGCTCAGCATGCGCTCCGCCATTACACCGCTTCTCAGCAGCAGTGTCTCTACCGGCCAGAACAGTTTTCTCACGAACATAATGCCTCCCACCACTCGCCTGCAAAAAGCCAAAGGATCCTGACGGGCGAAAACCTTCGGCATAATCTCGCCGAAAAGAAGGAGCAGAAACGTCAGCAACACCGTGATGCAAAGGAACTGCAGCCAGTATGCGTCTTTTCCAAATTTTATCAGTTCGCCGAAAACGTAATTGCACAACATGATGACCGTTACGTTCACAAAATTATTCGTCACCAAAATGGTAGCAAGCGTCCGTTCACTGTCTTCACGCAAAATGTTTATGTTAGCGTCTTTCGCATTTTTCTCGGGATCCATCCCGTTCAGGTCAGAAGGCGAAAGACTAAAAAAGGCTATCTCGGAACCGCTGGCAAAGGCCGAAACGCCGAGCAAAAAGACAACAAGTGCGGCAGCCAGGCAAACACCCGGTGTGGGTGCCTGAAAGGTAACGCTCTCTACCGCATGCTGTAAAAAAGAAAAATCCAATTTAGAAATATATTACATTAAACAAAACTTCAGCACCATGCCGCATCAAAACGGCATCTCGTCATCAGCCAAATCACTGGACTGCGCCCCGCCATTACCAACATGACCGGATACGCCTGCCCCACTGGCAGAGGCTGCTTCACCGTCTGCGGCAGAGGCATTCACCGCGCTTTTAGGCGTCAGCATCTCCATGTTGTCAGCCACAATTTCCGTCACATAGCGCTTCACGCCCTTCGCGTCGTCATAAGACCTGCTGCGGATTTTGCCCTCAATGAAAAGCTTGTCACCCTTGTGGACAAACCTCTCGACAACCTTTGCCAGCCCTTTGTAAAGGACTATATTATGCCACTCCGTCCTGTCCGGCACCTGCGTGCCGTTCTGCAGCGTGTAACCGCGTTCTGTCGTGGCGAGGGAAAACATCGCCACCGCCGTATCCCGGTCGTAATACCTCACGTCCGGCTCCTTGCCGACGTTTCCTATAAGCATAACCTTGTTCATGCCTGCAAACAAATCAAGTGAAACGAAAAAGGGAAATGCGCCCAAGCGTCATTTCCACTGCCCCAAATAGACGAACCTGAAATTCTTGCCTTTCGACGACGGGAACTGGCTCCGGCTGTCCACGCGGCTCTTGAGATATTCCACAATCCTGTTGTAGCACTCCAGTCCTGAATTGGCCTTGCACGCCGCCACGAAATGAGTGTCGCGGTATTCATGCTTGCCCGTACCGGGAACCATAACCACGCGTTTGAAATCGAGTGTTCCCTCATACCATCCTGCCCTCGTTTCCGCCAGCTTGTTGACCGCCGCCGGAACGAAATCGCGCTGTCCGGAAGCCTGCACGCCGTCAGCACCGGAACGCAGGGCCTTTTTCTGCTTGAAGTCAAGCATGGAAGCCGCCTCGGTCTTTATGATGATAAAATAGACCCTCGGGCGGATTTTATAGCGTTTGGGATAATACACGTCACTGGCAACATAATCCCTGATATCGGCCTCCAATTCCTCGTTCATACCAATTTCCTGAATTGAGGCGAGAAAATCTATAGCGTCATCAACATTGTATACCAATGTCTCCCTGTCGAAATATCTTAAATACAAATTCATGATTGTGCTTTTTCAATAATGTAGAAAAAAAAGAGCGGAAAACGGGACTCGGACCCGCGACCCCAACCTTGGCAAGGTTGTGCTCTACCAACTGAGCTATTTCCGCCTCTTTTTATCAAACTCAAAACTTCAAGAAGAACTTGTTGTCTTGTTGTTGTGATAAGCATTTCTCTAAATGCGGTTGCAAAGGTAAGGGGTTTTGTTTTATCCTCCAAACTTTTCCGGCTTTTTTTTCAAAAAAAGTTGATTTTTCCTGTAAAAACCCCATTTTCCGCCCTAATCCATCCTGTTTTTATAGTCTTCGTAGCCAAATTCGCGCAAATATTCCAATCTGCCGTTTTCCCTCAAAATGGCAAGCGAAGGATGGGAAACACCATTAAAAGTATTCGTTTTTACGGTCGTGTAATGTATCATATCCTCAAAAACCAACGTCTCGCCAATCTGCAGTTCATGGTCAAAGCGCCATGCCCCCATAAAATCGCCCGACAGACAACTGTTCCCGCCCAGCCTATATATATAAGGTGTTCCATATTTTGCGCTTTCGAACGCTGCCTCCGGCGGCAATGTCTCCGCTCCTCTCACCGCAGGCTGGTAAGGCATCTCCAGACAGTCCGGCATATGACAAGTGAAGCTAACGTTGAGTATCGCCGTCTTCACGCCGCCGTTCTCCACCACATCGACGACCTGTGCGACAAGCGTACCGGTTCGCCACGCAAAAGCACTGCCTGGTTCCATTACAACCTTCAGGTGCGGATACCTGTCATGAAAGCCGTTGAGCGTCTCCACCAGCAGCCCCGTGTCGTAACCTTCCCTTGTCATCAAATGGCCGCCGCCAAAATTAATCCACTTTATATCCCCGAACCACCTCGAAAATTTCTCCTCGATATGCACAAGTGTCCTGGCAAAAGCATCTGCCCCACTCTCACAATGGCAGTGGCAATGAAATCCCTCGATGCCTTCCGGAAGCGTGTCGGGCATGCCGGAGGCGAGCACGCCGAAACGGCTTCCCCTCGCACACGGATTGTAAAGCTCCGTCTCTATTTCAGAATATTCCGGGTTAATCCGCAGCCCGAAGCTCAACGCCGGATTAAAACGCCTCGCCTTGCCAGCCATCCTCCCGTACTGAGAAAGGCTGTTGAAGGTAATGTGGCTCGAAAACCTTGCTATGTCACCGATTTCATAGTCCGTAAAGGCAGGAGAATAGGTATGCGCCGGTGCGCCGAACTCCTCGAAAGCAAGCCTCGCCTCAGAATACGAGCTGGCAGTAGTGGCATTTATATACTCCCGGAAAATCGGGAACGTCTTCCACAACGCAAAAGCCTTGAAAGCCAGAATTATTTCCACGCCGGCCGTCCGCGCGACATTCCTGACAAGTTCCAGATTGCCTCTCAACAACTTCTCCTCCAAAACATACACCGGTCTGTCCAGTGAATACAAAAGTTTGCTATTGTCCATCAGTTCTTTTTTTTGCAAAGATAATACAAATCAAGTGCAGAACAACAAGCTTGCACGAATATTATGCCGGGATCCACGCTATGTCCAGCTCAAAACAAGCAGGTCACATTATAGACGGGTTAATGTTGCGTATATTACAAAAAAGATATAACTTTGCAACAGAATAAAGCATACACACAATGAAGCTTGTTATAATGACGAAACCCACGTTTTTTGTGGAAGAAGACAAAATACTAACAACGCTCTTCGAAGGAGGCATGGAAAACCTGCATCTGCGCAAGCCCCAGTCCTCCCCGATGTACTCCGAGCGCCTGCTCTCGTTATTATCGGAAAACTACTACAGGAAAATCACCGTCCACGACCATTACTATCTCAAGGCAGAATACAGTCTGGGCGCAATACACATAGACTCCCCCGAAGCTCCGCTGCCCGAGGGCTACAAAGGCAAGTACAGCCGCACATGCACAGAAATCCCACAGCTTAAGGAAATGAAAAGAAAAGCGGAATACGTTTTTCTCGAAGGAACGTTCGGCGGCAACGCCGCAGCCCCCCGACATACAATCGGAGAACTGGAAGAGGCGAGCGAAAAAGGGCTTATCGACAAGCACGTCTATGCTATGGGAGGGGTGAATTTGGAAAACATAAAGACAGCCAAAGACCTCGGTTTCGGTGGTGCGGTGATATGCGGAGACCTGTGGGACAGGTTCGATATACACAACGAACACGACTACAAGCGGCTGATAAGCCATTTTGAAAAGCTCTGCAAAGCAATCAGTTAAACAAGGAAATCGCTAACAACAAATAAAACAACTGAACAATGAGTGAAAAAAACTCTTTTATGGTCTTCTCGGGAACAAACACGAGATATCTTGCAGAAAAGATATGCCAGAGCCTGGGATGTCCGCTGGGAAAACTATTAATCACAAAATTCTCAGACGGAGAATTTGCCGTGTCATACGAAGAGTCAATACGCGGGCGCGACATATTCCTCGTACAAAGCACCTTCCCGAATTCCGACAACCTCATGGAGCTTCTCCTGATGATTGATGCCGCGAAACGCGCTTCTGCGAAGTCTATAAACGCGGTAATCCCGTATTTCGGCTGGGCGAGACAAGACAGGAAAGACAAGCCGCGCGTGAGCATCGGAGCAAAACTCGTAGCCGACCTGCTGAGCGTTGCCGGCATAGACCGTCTCATCACCATGGACCTCCACGCCGACCAGATACAGGGATTCTTCGACGTTCCGGTAGACCACCTCTATGGTTCAGGCGTTATACTCCCGTATCTACAGACGCTGCATCTCGAAGACATCGTCATAGCTTCGCCCGACGTTGGCGGAAGCAAGAGAGCCAACACCTACGCCAAATATCTGGGATGCCCCCTCGTACTGTGCAACAAGACCCGTGCAAGGGCAAACGTGGTGGAAAGCATGCAGATAATCGGTGACGTGAAAGACAAGAACGTAGTGATTATCGACGACATGGTAGATACGGCAGGCACTATAACGAAGGCTGCCGACATAATGAAGAAAGCCGGTGCAAAGAGTGTCAGAGCCTGTGCGTCACACTGCGTAATGAGCGGTCCTGCAAGCGAAAGGGTACAGAATTCCGCACTCGAAGAAATAGTGTTTACCGACTCCATCCCCTACTCTCTGCGCTGCGCCAAAGTGAAGCAGCTGTCAGTGGCCGACATGTTCGCCGAGACAATACGCAGAGTAGTAAACAACGAGAGTATCAGCGACCAGTATCTGGTATAAAGAGAAAATCATTGTTAAAAAGCCGCAGCGACTCCGCTGCGGCTTTTTAACTGCTCGGACTTCTCGGACTTCTCGGACAACTCTGAGGGGGCTGAGGTCCCGAGAGGGCTGAGCAG
>CAVGJZ010000016.1:0-54041 GCA_963629785.1 Oscillibacter sp. MSJ-31
AGACACCCCAAAACCTCGGAGGAAAGCACTGCTTTTCGGGGAGCAAAGCTATCGTTTCCTCCGGGCAAAGCTATCGTTTCCTCCCCGAAAAGCACTGCTCCTTGAAATCTGAGGAAAAAACAAAGTGTTCCAAATGTCTTATTTGTAAAACATTTTACAGACGTACTCTAAACGCCTATACCTATATAGAAAATAGCCTTAAATGTATTGCCTCTCCGGCATTTCCGCCCGTTTCCCGGCTACGAAGCACCGTCATTGCTTCAGGAAATCCTTCACCGCTCGGGTGTACTCCACGTGATGGTCGTGGTAAGACATGGCGTGGATGGAGCCGGGGGCGACGTAGATTTGCTTCCTTCCCGTCTTCGCCCCGTAGAGCGGATAAACCATCCATGTGGGCACGAGTTTGTCGTTGCTGCCGTGGATGAAGAGCATCGGCTTGCGGCATTTCCTCACCTGGTCTATCTGCCGCGCTTCGGCGAAAGACCATCTGTATTTCATCCGGCACAGTGCCGACGTGGTGGACATCAGGGGGAACTGCGGCAAACCGAACTGGTCCTTCAGCTGGTAGGTGAACTGGTCCCACACGCTTGTATATCCGCAGTCCTCCACGAAGCCTCCGATGTAGGCAGGAGTCTTCTCGCCGGACACTGCCATCACCGTGGCAGCCCCCATCGAGATGCCGTGGAGCACCATGTCGCCATTCTTCGGGGCAAACAAATGGTTGGCAACCTCCGTCCAGCGTATTACGTCCCACCTGTCTTTCCACCCCATCTGGATATTGTCGCCCTCGCTCCTGCCGTGGGCGTAGAGGTCGGGCAGGAGCACGTTGTAGCCCAGGTCGTGGTTGTAGAGAAACGCTATGTGCAGCATGGCCTCCGCGCGCATCTTGTAGCCGTGTACCACCACGGCGGTCTTTGTGGAAGCCTTCGGCGCACGGAGGTAGATGGCGTGCGCCCTGTAGCCCGAAGGCATCGCCACGAAGGTGTCCCTCACGGCATGGCGGGCATAGATGGAATCCATCCAGCCGACGGTCCAGGGATATTCCTTCTTTACACGCTGCAGCATCTGCTCCGCCGTCTTGCGGTCTTTCTCTCCGTATGCCAGTGAGTAGTCCAGCATATAGAAGCTGCCCCCACATACTGCCGCCAGCAGTATGACGGCGATTGCCGACACGGTAGCCGCGACAATCTTTTTCTTGTTCTTCTTCATTCTTGTCTTGTTTTTATTAACGCCACTTAAATCCGGCTGTGCGTGACTTTGCAGATTCCGCCTTCCGGAAGGCAAAATGCCCTTTGACTTTTGTCTTTCCGTTTCAAAAGTAGTGATTTTCCCCAAAAGGCGCAAGTTTTGCAGGCAAAGTCGGAAAAAAAACGCCAAACGCCAGTTGCTGCACAAACCGACATTTTTGCAAAGTCCACATTGCGAACGGCAAAAGAAGAACCTTGGGTTTTGATTTACGACTATACTTTTTGACAAAACGCATTTTGAAATAATTTATTAACGAATTACAAAAAAAGCTATACGGAGTTATATAGGCAAGAACTATCGGCAAAAACACACTGACAAAATATTGTGACGCAGAAAAGTCTGACACAAAATAACATAATCAAACGTGCTAACTATGAAAGAAACGAAGAAAGAAATCTTTTACGGAGCAGGCGTAAGCGCATGGAAGAAAGGTGCGGTGTGTACCACCCTTTCCCTTGCCTTGCTGTTCGTGTCGCTGCCGGCTATGGCAGGCACGCCGCTTCATGAAAAAGGAAACGCCGCGGCGATGGCCGTGCAGCAGCAGAATGCCGTGAGCGGAGTGGTCTACGACGAAACGGGAGAGCCCCTCATCGGAGCCTCGGTGATGGTGAAAGGCACACAGACCGGCACCGCCACCGACATGGACGGCAAATTCTCGCTCAACGCCAAGCCCGGCACCACGCTCGTGGTGTCTTACATGGGATACCTCACACAGGAGGTGAAGACAGGGCGCGGCCAGCTAAAGGTGAGCATGAAGCCCGAGAACAACACCCTCGACGAACTCGTGGTGGTGGGCTACGGCGCGGTGAAGAAACGCGACCTCACGGGTTCCGTGGCGTCGGTAAAGGCCGACGACATCACGCGCACACCGACGAGCAACGCCCTCGAGGCGATACAGGGACAGGTGGCAGGACTTGACATCACCCGCTCCAGCGGCGACGCCGGCGGCGGAGTGAGCATGACGCTGCGAGGCAACCGCTCCATCAACGGGTCCAACGAGCCGCTCTTCATCATCGACGGCATGGAGGGCAAGTACGAAGAGCTCAATCCCAACGACATCGCCAGCATCGAGGTGCTGAAAGACGCATCATCGACGGCAGTGTACGGAGCGGCAGGAGCCAACGGCGTTGTCATCATCACCACCAAGTCGCCCAAGAAGAACAAGTTCTCCATCGACTTCGACGCCTACTACGGCTGGAACGTGATAACGAGCTTCCCCGAAGTGAACACCGGGCAGCGGTACCTCGACTTCCGCCGCCAGGCCATGATCAACGGCGGCGAGATATCGAAAGACGACACCACCACGCCGCTCTTCCCCTCATACCTGCAGGATTTGGTGGACAAGAACAAATGGGTGAACTGGGCAGACCTCGCCTCGCAGACCGGCACCACGCAGAGCTACAACCTGAGCACATCCTACAGCAACGACCGCGTGACAACGTATTTCTCGCTCGGCTACTACGACCAGGAAGGACTCCTCAAGGGCGACGAGCTGCAACGCTACTCGGCGCGCGCCAAGATAGACTTCAAGGCAAACCGCATACTGAAATACGGCGTGAACCTCTACGCCATGTATTCCAACAACGACAAGCGCTACAGCCGCATCTGGAACCGCGTGCTCAACATGCCGCCGCTGGGCGAACCCTACGACGCCAACGGCAACCTGGTGTCGTATCCCCTCGGCGACGGCACCATGAACCCGCTGGCAGACAACGTGAGCAGCAGCTATGTGAACAACGTGAAGAACATAAGCATCGCGCCGCAGGCATATTTCGAGCTGACCCCCGTCAAGGGACTCTCCTTCAAGAGCATCCTCGGCGGCTACTTCCGCAACTCGCGGCAGGGAATATACATCGGCTCCAAGTCGTACCAGGGACTTGAGAGCGGCAAGGTCTATGCGCAGATACCAAACAAGTTCACCTATAACTACAAGTGGCAGAACATCCTCACCTACAACTTCAACATTCAGAAGAAGCACGACTTCACGGTGACCGCCGTGACGGAGTGGTCGAAGAAGAAATACGAGACGTCCACTGCCACTGCCAACGGCTTCGATTCCGACAACTACAGCTACTACAACCTCGGCGCGGCCACGGGCACTCCCGAAGTGGCGTCGAGCTACGTGCAGAGCCAGTCGATGGGCTACATCGGACGCATCAACTACAGCTACCTCGGCAGATACCTCGTCACTCTCAACGCCCGCGTAGACGGCGACTCGCGTCTTGCCAAGGGACACCGCTGGGACATCTTCCCCGGCGGAGCGTTCGCATGGCGCATCAGCGACGAGGCGTTCATGAAAGACGTGAAGGCGATATCAAACCTCAAGTTCCGTGCCAGCTACGGTGTGACCGGTAGCGCCGGAGCGGCGGAATACGCCACGCAGTCAACCACGCGCACCGGCATCTTCGGTTTCCAGGACACGCCGGCCTCTTACAGCGGCTACGGCCTCACCCTCGGCAACGACGAGCTGGGATGGGAAAAGACATACATGACAGACCTCGGTCTCGACGTGGGCCTCTTCAAGGAGAGGCTGAGCCTCACCTTCGACTGGTATGACGCCATAACGAAAGACGTGATCTACCAGAAGAGCCTGCCCTACGAGCTGGGAGGATCAGGTTCCAAGTCGTTCTCCATGTGGAGCAACGTGGGCGAGACGCGCAACACCGGTGTGGAAATAGGTATCACGAGCCGCAACTTCGTAGGGCCAAAGTTCACGTGGACCACAACATTGCAGTTCTCGGCCAACAAGGAGCGAGTGGAGAAGACCACGAGCGACGGACCGCTGCAGTTCGGCAGCTACTACCTCATAGAGGGACAGCCCATCCACACTTACTACGGATACCAGTATGCGGGCATCTGGGGCACGGCGCAGGCAGAGGAAGCCGCCAAGTACAGCCAGAAGCCGGGACAGGTGCATATCACCGACAAGGACGGCAACGGCAAGTATAACACCGACGACTACTTCGTGCTCGGCAGTTCCACGCCGAAATGGAGCGGCAGCCTCTTCAACAGCTTCACATACAAAGGCTTCGACCTCAGCGTGCTCCTCATCATGCGCTGGGACTGGACCATCAACTACGGTATAACGGGATGGTACCGCACCGACGGCCAGAGCCCGTCGCCGGCCATCTGCGACTACTGGACGGAAGAAAACCAGGGGGCGCGCTATCCGGCGCCAAACTCCACGATGACGCAGGGCAAGGACCCGAACCAGGACTGGTGTAACTATTTCGACGGGTCTTATCTCAAGGTGAAGAACATCACGCTGGGATACACGCTGCCGAAGAACATCACGAAGAAAGTGGGCATACAGAAGGCGCGCGTATATTTCACCGCCGACAACCCGTTCATCTTCACCAAGTGCAAGTATCTCAAGGACTACGACCCCGAGAAGGGCGGCGACGACGACGACACCCCGTTGTCAAAGCAGTTCGTCTTCGGCGTGAACGTGTCGTTCTGACGACAGCCGGGCAAGGGATATACCACAAGGCGGGTTCCGGAAAAAAACTTTCGGGACCGCGCCCCAACAAAAACCTAAAAACTACAGAATACAATGAAGAAATATAGAGTAATGTCGATAGCTGCCGCATCACTGCTGCTCACCGCGGCAAGCTGCAGCCTCGACGAATACAACCCCTCCGGCAACACTCCCGAAAACGAGTGGACAAGCGCCGCGGGATACGAAAAGAAGATAAACGACTGCTACTTCGACATGATAAGGATTATCTACGGGCAGTCGGAAGACACCTACCTCATGGTGGCGGAAGCCGGTACCGACATCTGGCAGGACACCAACCCCACAGGGGCCAACGGCAACTGGAGCAAGATATTGCGCTACGACGACTACGGGTCGGCCAACGGCATGCTCAACGACGGCTACTATGCCTTCTACGGCACACTCAGTGCCTGCAACGGTGCCATAGCCTATGCCGACAAGGTGACGGGACTGTCGGAGGCGGACAAGAACGAACTCGTGGCTGAGGCGCATTTCATCCGTGCCCACGCCCTCTACAACATCGTGGAGCAGTGGGGCGGAAAATACCTGCCGCTGGAGCCTGTCACCGGCGAGACGAGGACACTCACCTGCAGCAGCGTGAACGATTTCTATAAGGTTATCCTCGAAGACCTCGAGTTTGCCATGAAATACCTGCCCGTGAAACAGGCCATCTACGGAAGGGTGGCGCGCGCGGCGGCCTACCACCTCTACGCCAAGGCTTGCCTCACCTATGCCTCATATACCGACGGTCTGGGCAACTGCACCGCACTGACGCAGGAGGAGAGCAGGCAGTACCTGCAGAAGGCAAAGGCTGCCGCCGACGACCTTATCGCCAACGCCGCCACATACGGAGTGAAACTCTACGACGACGTGGACGAGGTGTTCGACGAGAACAACAACAAGGACAACAAGGAGGCTCTCTTTGTGGTGACACACTCCTCCGTGCAGGCATACAACCCCCGCGGACAGTATTACAACCGTGTGTGGAAACATGCCGAGGCTTACAACAACAACACCTCGGGCATCTACCTCTCGGGCATGACACCGAGCTACGCCACCCTGGTGAACGGCATGAGCACCCACAAGCTCGCCAAGGGCAACTGCTATATGGAGCCGAGCAAATACATGCTCGACCTCTACGGCGAGAAAGACAAGCGGTACGCGGCGTTCTTCAAGGATACCTACTATATCAACAAACCCAGTGTAAAGGAGGGCGGCACGGTCTACACATGGGACGCTGCCGACGCGAACCGCTTCAAGCTGTCGCAGGACAGGGTGGGCAACCACGACTACGACCTCGCCATCGGCGACACCGCAGTATATCTGTCGCGCCGCAAGATGACGCAGGAGGAGCGCGATGCCAAACGCTACGCCGTCTACAACATCGACGACAACTATGCCGACCCGTCGCAGCCGCTCAAGTTCTTCCCCAGTCTGAAGAAGGCCGACTGCCCGAGCCTCTACGAGGGGGCTAACGCCAGCAAGCCTTACAGCTCCGCCGACTGTATCATCTACCGCTTGGGCGAGACCTATCTGATTTCTGCCGAAATAGACTGGAAGCTCGGCGACCTGGCAGGGGCAAAGAGCCGTCTGAACGACCTGCGCAACCGTGCCTGCGTGAACCACGACCACAGCATGGACATACAGGAGAGCGACATCACGCAGGACTTCCTGCTCGACGAGTATGCCCGCGAGATGATTGGCGAGTGGAACCGCTGGATGACGCTGAAGCGCTTCCGTGCCTTCGAGAGCCGTATCAGCAAGTGCAACCCGCAAATCAAGGCGAACGCGTTCCAGAAGGAATATTACCTTCGTCCGATACCCGACGCCGCTATCCTGCTCATCGACAACGGCGACGAATACCAGAACCCGGGATACTAAGCCGTACCCTCCGTCTTGGAACGGATTAGAAAAAACATAGTTGCATCCGCTGCCACCCTTCCTGGGCGGCAGCGGATGCAATGCTTTTCCGGAATAGCGTCGTAACCGGAAAGGCGTGTGCTGGTGAAAGTGTAATTCTCTATGTCGCATTGTGAGGCTTCATAATAGCGGGGAGCGGCAGAAAACCGAAAAATAATGCTGACGGTATCTTTCTTTCCGATAATTTTGCTACATTTGCGGCAGGAAAGCCAAGGGCTTACACATTTTTATAAGAGCCCACTTTAAACAGAAGGAAAGATGTATTACGTATCCAAGAAAATGAATATAGCGGCTTGCCACAAGCTGAACCTCTCATACGACAGCCAGTGTTCCAACCTGCACGGGCACAACTGGGACATA
Organism: Oscillibacter sp. MSJ-31; assembly: GCA_963629785.1. Lineage (GTDB taxonomy): Bacteria > Bacteroidota > Bacteroidia > Bacteroidales > Bacteroidaceae > Prevotella. The sequence continues at coordinate 7,025 of CAVGJZ010000016.1, forward strand.
ACGGTCTACTGCAAGGCTGAAGAATTGAACGCTGACGGTATGGTGGTTGATTTTACTCATATAAAACGGAAAATCCACGGTTTCCTTGACCACGGCAACCTCAACGAACTGTTGCCCTTCAACCCGACGGCGGAGAATATCGCCAAATGGGTGGTGGACCAGATTGACGAGTGCTACAAGGCTGTGGTGCAGGAGTCTGAAGGAAATGTCGCCGTTTATCGCGACGACAGCAAAACTGACGGAACGGAGGCTCTTTGATGACTGCGTACAAGGTAAACGAAATGTTCTATTCGCTGCAGGGCGAAGGACGGTGGGCCGGAAGACCCGCTGTTTTCGTGCGTTTCTCCGGCTGCAATCTCCGCTGCCCGTTCTGTGATACAGATTTCTCGGGTTACGAGGAAATGGATGCGGCAGACATTCTGAAAAGGGCGGAGCAACTTGGGGGCGACTGTAGGTTTGTAGTGCTCACCGGAGGCGAACCAACGCTGCAGGTGGATGACGAACTCACGGCATTGTTTCACGCCCACGGCTATTTCCTGTCGATGGAGACCAATGGAACGCACCGAATTCCCGGCGGCATTGACTGGGTGACGTGCTCGCCAAAGCATATCTTTGTAGGCAATGCCGAACCTTTCATAAAGAAAGCTGATGAGCTGAAGATTGTTTTCGATGGCTTGTGTGAGCCGGACTGCCACGGCATTGAGGCGTCGTATCACTATATTCAGCCTTGCGACGTGGGTGATCAAGAAAAGAATAAGGATATCATGGGCAAGGCGGTGGACTACGTGAAGCGGCACCCCGAATGGTCGCTGTCGCTGCAGTTGCACAAACTGCTCGGCATCAGCTGACAAATATATTAGTAATGAACTATTATGACTGACAGAATTAAGAGTGACAAGATAACAAGGGAACAGGCAGAGGACTGCATAAAGGAACTTCTTGCATATATAGGCGAAGACCCGGAACGGGCAGGCCTCTTGGGCACGCCGAACAGGATACTGCGTATGTGGGAGGAGATTTTCCGCGGTTACGACGAGGCGCAGAGCCCGGATATAACCGTTTTTGACAACGGGGCGGATGGCATTGCCTACGATAATATGGTTGTTGATGAGGGTGTTTTCCACTCCATGTGTGAGCACCACATGATGCCCTTTTTCGGACACTACTGGTTTGCCTACATCCCCAACCCCAAGGGCAAAATCCTCGGCATATCAAAGGTGGGGCGAGTGGTGGACTACTGTGCCGCGAAACTCCAGATACAGGAACGCCTCGTGCGCGACATCGCCGATATGCTCCGCAAGGCTCTCGGCGAGGAGCATCCTCCGCTGGGTATCGCCGTTGCCATGAGGGGCGAGCATCTGTGCAAGTCGATGCGCGGCGTGAAGAAGGAGGGAAAGATGACATCTTTCTATCTTTCGGGAGAATTCAAGGAAAACGCACAGAGGCGTGCCGAGTTCATGCAGTTTGTCAGCAACGGCATGGACTAAGCCAAAGCCTGCTGTATAATATCTCTGCGGGTTTCGCAATTATGTTGGCGAAAGAAAGATTGTAGCAATAATATACGGGTAAATCAGGGAGTATTAAAAATGAAACAACTGGTGCCGGACGGCGGAATCCCCCGCAGTACACTCTTTGTGATGGCTGTGATTAGCGGATTGACGGTTGCCAATCTGTATTACAATCAGCCTTTGCTTGAAACGATGCGCCAAAGTCTTGGCGCGACGGAGTTGCAGGCCAACATCATTACGTTTATCACTCAATTGGGCTATGCTTTTGGTCTCGTCTTTGTTGTTCCGCTGGCCGACAAGGTGTCACGCCGAAAGATAGTGTCGTTAAACATGAGCATAGCCGTGGTTTGCTGTATCGCCATAGCATTGGCCGATAGCATTTGGATAGTATGGGGCGCATCCGTCATATTGGGTTGCAACAGTGTTGTGCCGCAGATGTTCATTCCTGTGGCAAACCATTTTTCAAAACCCGAAAATAAGTCGCGCAACATGGGTATTGTGCTTACGGGATTGCTGAGCGGCGTATTGGGGGCACGGGTGTTGAGCGGTTACGTAGGCGAATGGGCCGGGTGGCGCGCCATGTTTGGCATTGCCTCTGTGATAATGGTAGTAAGTCTTGTCGTCATACTGCGGACATTCCCTGCAATGGCATCGGGTTTCACGGGGTCGTACGGCAAACTGATGAAATCGGTAGTACGGATTTATCTCAACTATCCGCCTGTCCGCCTCTATGCACTGCGTGGCGGACTGAGTTTCGGGAGTATGATGGCTATTTGGTCGTGCATGGCGTTTCACTTGGCAGGTGCGCCGTTTTATGCCGGAAGTAATGCTGTGGGACTGCTCGGTCTCTGCGGACTTGCCGGGGCAATGGCGGCCAGCGGTATAGGGAAATTTATTCCACGCTTCGGAATAGAACGTTTCTGCTATGCCGGAACAATACTGCAATTTGTCGCATGGGGCTTTGCCATATTCCTATCGGGAACTTATGTCGGTCTTATAGTGGCCATTATCCTTGTGGATATAGGTGCGCAGTGTCACCAATTGTGCAATCAAAGTGGTTGCCTCGCTATGGTGCCCGAAGCTACAAACCGTTGCAATACGGTGTTTATGAGTCATCTCTTTGCTGGCGGTAGCCTCGGTACACTGAGTGCAGGTGTGGCTTGGAATTACATGGGATGGACTGGCGTATGTCTTGTCGGCATGGCGTTTGCCTCGTTAAGTTTGGTGGTTTCGTTACTTTTCCCTCATCACGGTAAATAAAGAATGTTTACGCAGCCCGAGAATTGGAAGAATGTTAAGTCTGTGTATAATGCACGAGTTTGATTGGAAGGTAATAGAAGAATTGGTAGGGGCAAAGTTGGGCGTGATAAACTAAAAAGCCAGAAACGATTAGTTCCTGGCTTTTCAGTTATTCCGTCACCCATAGGCCGGTATCGTGTTTCTTGGCGTCGATAGGTGGCTGTTCCGCTCCGGGGTGGTAGTACCCGAGCAATGTGATGTCCCAGACGAGCACGCTGTATCCCGGGATGCTGTTGCTGTCCGAAGTACCGTAGCCCAAGGTCCACGGTACGTAGACACGCCACCTGTCGCCGATGTGCATACGCATAAGGGCGGTGGTGTATCCGTCGATAAGTCCGCTTACAGCCCAATCCTTCGCCACGGCAGTCGCCGCATTGAATTTCTGGAAATCAGCCTCGTAGTTTACAGTGTCGTCGCTGCTCACTTTCTGTCCGCCTATGCCGTCCCAGCTTTTCTCTATCACGTTGCCGTTGGGGTAGGTCGTCGATGGGAGGAGCTTGCCGAAATTATACACCCTCACGGAGTCGGAGTACATAGGGCATCCGCTCCCTGTACCGGTTACCTCCTTGTGTACCACGATGTAGTCGGTGGGTGACAGGCGCGCCACAGTGTCGTTGAGCGACCAGCAGCGTATCGTGTCCCATTCGCTGTCTTTGCCGTTCTGTGAAATATCGGCAATGGCCTTGGCGTAGATGTCGTTGAAATACTCGGCATTCTTGCTCTGCCAGTTTACGTATTCCTCTTCTTCGCCGCTGTTTTCGCTGCAGGCTGTCAGTCCCGTCATTATCCCTGTGAGGAGGATAAGCACCCAAAAGAGTTTCTTGTTCATTTACTTCTCTGGAAAAATGTTTGTGCCGGGGCAGGGGAGAGACCCCCTGCCGTACAAAGGTTATATTACTGCAGCTTCTTGAGCAGGCTTGCGATGCTCACCTTGTCCTCGATGATGCTGCTGAGCTGGTCTATGCTCACGCGCTCCTGCTCCATAGTGTCGCGGAAACGCAGTGTCACACAGTTGTCTTTCAGTGTGTCGTAGTCCACTGTTACGCAGTACGGTGTGCCGATGGCATCCTGACGGCGGTAGCGCTTGCCGATGGTGTCCTTCTCGTCATACTGGCAGTTGAAGTGGAACTTCAGGCCGTTGATGATTTCGCGTGCCTTCTCCGGCAGACCGTCCTTCTTCACGAGCGGCAACACGGCGAGCTTCACAGGAGCGAGGGCGGCGGGGAGTTTCAGCACGGTGCGTGTCTCGCCGTTCTCGAGCTTCTCCTCCTCGAACGAGTGGCACATGACAGAGAGGAACATGCGGTCCACGCCGATACTTGTCTCGATGTCATACGGAGTATAGCTCTCGTTGCTCTGCGGGTCGAAGTATTTGATGGAACGGCCGGAGAATTTCTCGTGCTGCTTCAGGTCGTAGTCGGTACGGCTGTGGATACCCTCAACCTCCTTGAAGCCGAACGGCATCTTGAACTCGATGTCCGTGGCGGCGTTGGCATAGAAAGCCAGTTTCTCGTGGTCGTGGAAACGGTAGTTCTCCGGCCCGAAGCCCAGAGCCTGGTGCCATTTCATGCGGAACTGCTTCCATTTCTCAAACCATTCCTTCTCGGTGCCGGGCTTCACGAAGAACTGCATCTCCATCTGCTCGAACTCCCTCATGCGGAAGATGAACTGGCGCGCCACAATCTCGTTGCGGAAAGCCTTGCCTATCTGTGCGATGCCGAAAGGAATCTTCATGCGCCCCGTCTTCTGCACGTTGAGGTAGTTCACAAAGATGCCCTGTGCCGTTTCCGGGCGCAGGTAAATCTTGCTTGTCGAGTCTGATGCGGAACCCATCTCGGTGGAGAACATGAGGTTGAACTGGCGCACGTCGGTCCAGTTCTTTGTTCCGCTGATGGGGTCTACTATTTCCTCGTCGATGATAATCTGCTTGAGCTCTTCGAGGTCCGGTCCCTGCATGGCCTGGGCGTAACGCTCGTGCAGGGCGTCGCGCTTGCTCTGGTGCTCGATGACACGCGGGTTGGTTTCGCGGAATTTGGCCTCGTCAAAGTTCTCGCCGAAGCGTTTCTTTGCCTTTGCGATTTCCTTGTCGATCTTTTCCTCGTATTTTGCTATCTGCTCTTCGATGAGCACGTCGGCACGGTAGCGTTTCTTTGAATCGCGGTTGTCGATGAGCGGGTCGTTGAAAGCGTCGACGTGTCCGCTCGCCTTCCATATCGTGGGGTGCATGAAGATGGCAGAGTCGATGCCCACGATATTGTCGTGGAGCAGCACCATGCTCTTCCACCAGTATTCCTTGATGTTGTTTTTCAGTTCCACGCCGTTCTGTCCGTAGTCGTAGACTGCGCCCAGGCCGTCGTAAATGTCGCTACTCGGGAATACGAAGCCGTACTCCTTGCAATGGGAAACGATTTTCTTGAAAACGTCTTCTTGTGCCATGATCTTTTATGTTGTTTTGTTATTGTCTTCAGTCGTGCCTATGGCCGCAGAGGGCTATAGTGATTGCAAAGTTACACTTTTTCCGTTATTTACGGCTTGCCGCCTTCGTTAAATGTTATGAAAGGAGGGCTATTTGCACAGTAAATCTCTCGCAAACTCTATTATCGTGTCTACGCTGCGCCTCGTGTCGTCGTCGGTGAGTGCCACAGTGTAGTCGGGGGCGATGCCGAATTCGGTGCTGTTGCCGTCTTTGTCGTACATCGGACAGGCACTGAACCTCACGCTCCACCCGTTTGGCAGTTCGCTGCTGAACGGCAGTCCTGCCCCGCCGCCAGTCGTGTCGCCCACTATGCTGGCGTTCGGACAGCATTTCATGTATTTCACGAACTCGTTGGCTGCGCTGAATACCGACCTGTTGGTGAGCACCGCCACCTTCTTCTGCCAGCGTATGCCGCTCGATGGTTTGAGGCGTTGCTCTTTCATCTGCGAGAAGTCGGAATGCCCCGTGCCGGTCTTGTGCTGCATATATCCCACGAGGATTTCGTTGTTGGTGAAACGCGCCGCAAGCTTCTCCGCTGCGGTGAGCAGTCCTCCGCCGTTGTTGCGCACGTCGATGATGAGGCTGTTGCATGGTGCGAGATAGAGCAGTGCCTCGTCGATGTTGCCGCTGCCGAAATCGTTCTCGAAGCTTTCGCAGCGTATGTATCCCGTGTTGTCGTCGAGTTTGCGGTATTTCAGTCCGGCGGCAATCTTGTAGTCAGTGCCCAGATACCGCCGCTCGAGGGTGTCGCTGAAATTCTTGGGGTAGCTTTCCTGCCAGCTCCAGTAGCGGGCGTAGTCGAAACTGGCGTACATGTTCACGTGTCCGTCGCGCAGTTCTCCGAGCATGTTGCCGAGCACCTCAAAGAGCTGCTTCTGCGTCATGGCGTCGTCTATCTGTGCAGAATACCGGGCATGGACTTCGTTCCAGTCCAGGCCGTATGCCTCCTTCTTGTAGTCGAAGAAGCAGTATCTCTGGTCTATGATTTTCCACAGTGCCTCGAAATTTCCCGTTGGAGTGTCGGCATGTTCCTCTTCGTCGATACACGATGTCACCGACAGGCAGAAGGCGAGAGTCGCTGCCAGACAGAAGAAAAGCGTGCTGCCGAACACCGCCGCCGCGCGCCGGAATATGGCGCAATGCTTCATTCCCCTTCTCATGGCTGCATCTTTAAGAGTTTGAAACGTCTTGTTATTCCTATAACAAACATGTTGGAATAACTGTGGTATCTGAGGCTGTTCACCTTTGACTGCCGCCAGTCGCCCATGTAGCCCAGCCGCAGTGTCGTCTTGCCGAGAGTGACGTCAATGGAAACGGTCTGCCGCAGCGACGGTGTGCTGACGAACGTGGTGGGTACGATATTGTGGTCGTAGTCGCCTTCGGAGAATATCTCGTAGTATGACTGCCCGTAGTTGGGACTGAACATCAGTCCGCAGAGCGGCGCACTCACCTCATAGCGTGCCGTCATGGGCAGTTTCCCGGCGTGGAACCTGTAGGCTGCCGTTGCTACGGGGGCGATGTCGATGTTGAAACGCCCCTGTGCCGGGTTGTTGCTGTTGCGTGTGTTGTATAGGAAACCTATGTAGGCATCGGCCATGGCACCCGCCTTAATGCCGAGACAGCCGTCGAGGAACTGCCAGCCGTAGAGCACGCCGTAGCTGAACTTGTATCCGCCGCCCATTTCGCTGCCGTTGCCCGACCTGTCCTTGGCAAATGCCATGCGCCCCTGGTGAACTATCATCCTGGCCCACGGACTGCCCTCCTTTTCGCGTACGGTGTGTGAGATGTAGCGTACCTCCGTGCCGGAGTATTTCTCCTGCGACAGGTAGGTGTCGAGGATGTTCGCGCCGCCCACGCCTATCATGCGCGAGTTGTTTATTATCTTGTCCTGCGCTCTGCATTCCGCAGCGGCAGTCCATGCCGCCACTGCCAGCATGAAGGCGGCGGCTTGCCGCAGGCAGAGGGTGAAACGTTGTCTTGCCATGGGCCTCGGGGTTATTGGTCGTTGTCGCCGAAGAGGTTCAGCTGTCCCGTTATCTCGTCGATTATCTGCTGCTTGCTCTTCCCGGCATCCGGGTCGAGGTCTTCTTCCGGCTCGTTTGCCGCACTTCCGTCAATGTCTTGTGCCGCGTCGCTTGCGGTGATTTCCTCTGGGTCGTCCGTTTCCTCGTCCGGCAGAGGCTCCAGTTCCTCGAGCTTCTCCAGCTGGAAGGCGGTGAGCCTTTTGCCCCTCGCCTTGTAGCCCTTGACGAGTGCAAACTCGTTCACGTTGAGTTCCTGCGTGCCGCGGTAGCTGTCGAGACCGCCGAAGGTGAGCAGCAGTCGCGGGGACTTGGTGTCGGTGAGCAGCATCAGTTCGTTCTTGGGGTTCTCCCCGATATAGCTTTGTTTCTTTTTCGACATCTCGAAGATGAACCGCTTGATATATGGAATGCCCTTCTGATCGGCATCACGCACCACGGCGCACCATATCTTGTGCGGCAGGAACTTCTCAATGCGCATGATGTTGTCTTCGTAGTGGTTGTTGGCATCGAAATTGGTCATGTAATACTCTCCCGTTTTGAGTACCACAAGGATGCTGTCGCCCTCGTTGAATTCCCCGAGCAGCCTTCCGTGCTCATCGTAGTTCAGACGGTTCACGTCGGGGTCGAACCAAACCTTCCTGCCGCCGAGCGTACTGTGTCCGTGGCTCTTCAGCGAGATGCGGTGTATTGGGTATTTGGTGAGGATATTGCCCATGGCAGTCCTGCCCTTGACGAGAATCTTGGAGAAATCCTTGTCGATGAAGATGTTCTTGAGCTTCGGAGTGGGGTCGAGTGTCACCTTAATCACTTCCGCCTCGCCGTTGGGGTTGGCGGTGAAATAGTTCACCCTTGACCCCGGCTTGCCCTGCGTTAGGTCGTATTCGCGGTCGCGCGTCATGGCGGTCACGTTGAACCTCTTTATATAATAGCTGCCGAGTTTGCCGTCGCGGTACACCACGTTGTATATCGTGCGCTTGTCGTTTTTCTTGAACACTCCCACGTGGATGATGTTCTTCCCGGCGAAAATCTTGTCGGCAACCTTCACCACCTTGTATTTTCCGTCGCGGTAGAAGATGATGATGTCGTCGATGTCGGAGCAGTTGCACACGAATTCGTCCTTCTTCAGTCCGGTGCCCACGAAGCCCTCCTGTCTGTTGATATACAGTTTCTCGTTGGCCTCCACCACCTTTGTCGCCTCGATGGTGTCGAAATTCCTTATCTCGGTGAGCCTCGGGTGGTTCTTGCCGTACTTTTCCTTGAGATACGTGAACCAGTTTGCCGTCACCTCCACCATATTGGCGAGGTCGCGGTCGATGCCCTCTATTTCGCCATTGATGCGCGCCATCATCTCGTCGGCCTTGTCCTTGTTGAATTTCAGGATGCGCTGCATCTTGATTTCCATGAGCCTGAGGATGTCGTCCTTCGTCACCTCGCGTATCATCTGCGGGTAGAACGGCGTGAGCCTGTTGTCGATGTGCTCGCAGGCGGCATCCATGTCGGCGGCGTTTTCAAACTGCCTGTCCTTGTATATCCTCTCCTCGATGAAAATCTTTTCGAGCGATGCGAAATGCAGCTGTTCGAGCAGTTCGCCCTTTCTTATCTCCAGTTCCTTCTGTATGAGAGCCTTGGTGCGTTCCACGGAGTGACGCAGCACGTCGCTCACGGTGAGGAAACGGGGCTTGTCGTCTTCTATCACGCAGCAGTTGGGCGATATGTTCAACTCGCAGTCGGAGAAGGCGTAGAGGGCGTCGAGAGTCTTGTCCGACGACACTCCGGGGGCGAGGTGTACCTGTATCTCCACCTCTGCGGCGGTGTTGTCGTCCACTTTCCTTGCCTTGATTTTCCCCTTGTCGATGGCTTTGAGTATCGACTCAATCAGCGTGGTGGTCGTCTTGCCGAAGGGGATTTCGCGTATCACGAGCGTCTTGTTGTCGAGCTTTTCGATTTTCGCCCTCACCTTGAGCTGTCCGCCGCGTTGTCCGTCGTTGTATTTGCTCACATCGATGCTTCCGCCTGTGGGGAAGTCGGGGTATAGGCTGAAATCCTCGCCGTGTAGGTATTTCACGGCGGCGTCGCAGATGTCGTTGAAATTGTGCGGCAGGATTTTCGACGACAGTCCCACGGCGATGCCTTCAGCGCCCTGTGCCAGCAGGAGCGGGAATTTCGCCGGCAGGGTGATAGGCTCTTTGTTTCTGCCGTCGTAGCTTAACTGCCAGTCGGTCGTCTTTGGGTTGAACACCACGTCGAGGGCAAATTTTGACAGTCTTGCCTCGATGTAACGGGGAGCTGCGGCGCGGTCGCCGGTGAGGATGTTACCCCAGTTACCCTGGCAGTCCACGAGCAAGTCTTTTTGTCCGAGCTGGACGAGAGCGTCGCCGATGGAGGCATCGCCGTGAGGATGGAACTGCATGGTGTGTCCCACGATGTTCGCCACCTTGTTGTATCTGCCGTCGTCCATCCTCTTCATGGAGTGGAGAATGCGCCGCTGCACGGGTTTCAGCCCGTCTTCGATATGCGGCACGGCGCGTTCCAGGATTACGTACGAAGCGTAGTCCAGAAACCAGTTCTTGTACATTCCGCTGAGGTGGTGTACTGCCGATGCGTCGAAGCGGTTGGCGGGAACGTAGTCGGAATGGGCTTCTTCGGTCTCCCCGTTTTCGCCTTGTTCCGTTCCGTCCAGCTCCAGTGTCTCCTCGTCTATTGTCTCGTCGCTCATATATTGTCTGTTTTTATTGGCGTGGATTTTATGCCTCGCCATTTGTCTTTCTTGGTAGTTGTTGCGGTATTCGCTCCCGGTCTTCTTTATTGGTCAGTTCCCGTGGCAGCTGCCGTCTTGGTCTCCTCGAGACCTTTCCTGAAGATGTCCTCTGTCACGAGTCCTGCTATGGTGAAGCCGAAGATGGCGGTGACGTGTGCCACGGTGCCGTTGATTTGGGCTTTCGAACTGCACCATTCGTGGTTCACGAGGCTGGGGTCGCCGGGACCAGTCTTCGCTTTCGGACACATACATTTCTCCGTGCCGCAGGTGGAGTTGCGCCCGATGTTTTGCAGCAGCTCCTCGCTGTACACGCATTTGAACTTGCGCGCCGGACGTGTCTTTGTCTTGCGGAACTTGTTTCTCAGCGCCCGCGCCAGCGGACAGCCTTTTACTTTCCAGAATTCTGCCACGGCAATTTTCGACACGTCCATCTTCAGCGCCGCTCCCATGGATGATATGAACACGGCGTCGGTGCGGCAGGCAGCGAGGATAAGGTGCGCCTTGTCCTTCAGACTGTCGATGGCGTCGATGATATAGTCGTATTCTTCCAGATGGAAAGAGTCAGCCGTCGTCTCGTCGTATATCTTCTGCTGCGCGTCGATTTCCGCCGTGGGGTTTATTTCGAGCAGGCGTTCCTTCAGAGCCTCTACCTTTACCCTGCCCACCGTCTTGGTGGTTGCCATGAGCTGGCGGTTGATGTTTGTTATGCACACCCTGTCGGAGTCGACGATGGTGATATGGCGCACGCCCGACCTCACGAGGCTCTCGGCGCACCAGCTGCCCACGCCGCCCACGCCGAAGATGATGACCTTTGCGCTGGCGGTCTTCTGCATCACGTGCTCGCCGACGAGCAGTTCCATTCTCTTGAATATTCCTTTTTCTATAGACATCACTTATGCTTTCATTTTTCTCTTCCGCAAGATTTCGTTCAGCGGAGTCATCACAAAGTCCCTTTCGTGCATCAGCGGATGCGGGATTTTCAGGTCGGGTTCGTCCACCGTCTCGTCGCCGTAGGTCAGTATGTCGATGTCGATGAGCCTGTCGCGGTATTCCCCGTCGCGCGACTTTTCCGTCCTGCCCATGCTCCTCTCTATGTCCTGTGTGGCTTGGAGCAGCTGTCGCGGCGTGAGGGTTGTCTCCACGCATACCGCTGCGTTGATGAAGTCGTTTTCCGACTCGAAGCCCCATGGCTTTGTGGCGTAGAGAGCCGACTGGCATGTTATGTCGCCAATCAGCTCTCTGATTTTTTCCGTAGCCTCGGCGATGTTGTGTCTCTTGTCGCCGAGGTTAGTCCCTAAAGACAGGTAAACTTCCATTGTCAGTCGTTGAGGATGAGCATGGCATCGCCGTAGCATCCGAACTTGTAGTCGTTTTCCACAGCCGTCTCATACGCCTTCATCACGAGGTCGTAGCCTCCGAAGGCGCACGTTGCCATGAGCAGCGGCGACATGGGCTGGTAGAAATTGGCAATCATCGTGTCGGCCAGTCCGCACTCGTACGGGGGGAAGATGAACTTGTTTGTCCACCCCTCGTATTCCTTGAGCATCTTGTCGGTGCCGATGGCAGTCTCTGTGGCTTTGAGCACGCTTGTTCCCACTGCGCACACGTGTCTGCCCTCCCTCTTCGACTTGTTCACTATATCGCAGGCCTCGCGGCTGATGAACATCTGCTCGGAGTCCATCTTGTGCTTTGTGAGGTCTTCCACTTCGATGTCGTGGAAATTCCCCAGTGCGCAGTGCAGTGTGACAAAGGCGAAGTTGATGCCCTTTATCTCCATTCTCTTCATCAGCTCGCGGCTGAAATGCAGTCCCGAGGCGGGAGCTGTCACCGCGCCCTCGTTTTTGGCGAAGATACACTGGAAGCGTTCCGCGTCCTCTTCCGTGGCCTTGCGCTTCTCCACGATATAGTTGGGCAGGGGAGCCGAACCGAGTGCGAAGAGGTCGCGCTTGAACTCGTCGTGCGGAGCGTCGTAGAGGAATCTGAGGGTGCGTCCGCGGCTTGTGGTGTTGTCGATGACTTCAGCCACCATGGCACTGCTCTCGTCGAAGAACAGTTTGTTGCCGATCCTTATTTTCCTTGCCGGCTCCACGAGTACGTCCCATAGGCGCATCTCCTCGTTGAGTTCCCTCAGAAGGAACACCTCAATCTTGGCCTCCGTCTTCTCCTTCGTTCCGAAGAGCCGGGCTGGGAACACCTTGGTGTCGTTAAATATGAACGTATCATGCTCGTCGAAATAGTCGAGCACGTTGCGGAAGTCCATATAGACGGGATTTCCGTTTTCGTCTTTCAAGTCCTTGCCTTTCTTGTCCTTCAGGAACATGTCGATGGTCCCGGACTTTCGGTGCAGCACCATGAGCTTGCATTCGTCGCGGTGGTACGAAGGCTCCAGGGCGATTTGTTCTTCAGGCAGTTTAAATTTGAATTGAGATAGTTTCATATTTCGTCTTTTTTTCTTATTCTTCCATTTTGGAGTCGAGCCACTGCGGGAAATCATCGAGCGTAACGCAGTCTTCCACTCTCGTCGCTCCCACTCTGGTGCGCCGCAGGGCAGTGAGGAAAGCTCCGCTGCCGAGTGCTTCCCCTATGTCGCGCGCCAAGGCTCTGATATATGTGCCTTTGCCGCATACCACGCGTATCGACAGCTGCATGGCCTCCTTGTCGAAATGCGTCATCTCTATCTCGTCCACCTGCAGTGTCTTGGCTTTCAGAGGCACGTCCTTTCCCTTGCGCATTAGCTTGTACGCGCGGTCGCCGTTCACCTTGCAGGCGGAGTAGGCAGGCGGCACCTGCTGTATCTCGCCCACGAATTTGGGCAGTGTGGCGTTTATCAGTTCCTCGTTGATGTGCGCCGTGGGGTAGGTGTAGTCCACCGTGTGCTCGCGGTCGTAGCTCGGCGTGGTGGCGCCCAGCTGTAGCGTGGCGGTGTATTCCTTGGTGTGCCCCTGCAGTTCCTCTATGCGTTTGGTAGCCTTGCCCGTACACAGGATGAGCACTCCTGTGGCGAGGGGATCGAGTGTGCCGGCGTGTCCTGTCTTTATCCTTTTCACCCCGAGCTTCTGCGATATCAGGTAGCGTATGTGTGCCAGTGCGCCGAAGCTCGACATGCGGTAGGGCTTGTCGATGCAGATTATCTCTCCTGCGTTGAAGTCCATCATTCCCGTATATATATTATTAGGTGAGAGTTATTGCAGGAGAGAGAACGCTATTGCGGCAGCTCCTGCTATTGCACAGTAGATGCCGAAATACACGAGCTTGCCTTTCTTCACGATGTTTATCATCCACTTGCAGGCAATGCAGCCGCTGACGAATGCGGCCACGAAACCTATCACGAGCGGCAGCGTGTCGATGCTTCCCGACAGGTCTTCGCCCTTCATTGTCTTGACAAGGTCGAGCAGAGCCTCGCCGAGTATCGGCGGTATCACCATGAGGAATGAGAACTGCGCCATGGCAGACTTCTTGTTGCCGAGCATGAGACCCGTGGCGATGGTAGTGCCCGAGCGCGACAGTCCGGGCAGCACGGCAACGGCCTGCGACAGTCCGATGATGAAGGCATCTTTCAGACTGATGCGGTCCTTCTGCCTCGGCTTGGCGTAGTAGGAGAACGTAAGCAGCAGTGCCGTTACGATGAGCATGCAGCCCACCAGCATAAGCCCGGAGCCGAACGCCTCTTCCACCTTGTCCTTGAAGAACACACCGACGATGCCCACGGGTATCATCGACACAACGATGTTGATGAAGTATTTCGTCTCTTCGTTCATCTCAAACTTGAACAGTCCCCTGAATATCCAGTCTATCTCCTTCCACAATACCACGAGGGTGCTGAGGACTGTCGCCACATGCACCATTATCGTGAACGTGAGGTTGTCCTCGGCGTTGATGCCGAAGAGGGTCGCCCCAATCGTGAGGTGCCCGCTGCTGCTCACAGGCAGGTATTCCGTCAGACCTTGTATCAGTCCGAGGATGAGAGCTTCGAACCAGCTCATTCCTCACCTCCCTTCGGCTTTCTCATGATGCCGGCGATGAGCGAAACGAAACCCACGAAGCACACTACGGGGGCCACCTTGATTCTCGTCGCGCTGAATATCTCGGGGTTGAACGTGTGTTCGTCGGAACCACCACCGCTCATCAGTATGAAACCGATAACCACGATAACCATGCTCACCGCAATCATGATGAAGTTGATGCGGTCGAAAGCGAAATTTCTCTTGTCCATAATATCTATGCTGTATTTCTTTTTTTTTTGTTCTTTTCCTTGAGGTGTCGTGCCTTAGATTTTGTACAGGTCAGCGGCTTTCATTCTCAGGAATTTGCTTACCGAGAACCATGAGCACACCATTGTGAGGAGTATGCCGAAGAGAAGTACCGAACCGCCCGTTGCCGCCATTGTCTCCCATGTCACCACGTTCATCACTTCAGGTTCGTAGCAGTACAGTGCGTAAATGCCGCCGGCGATAACCCCGTCGGCAATGATGGCGGCGAGCAGTCCCAGTCCCATGGCGTTGCGCACGAAGGGCCAGCGTATGAAGCCCCACGACGCGCCCACGAGCTTCATGGTGCGGATGGTGAAGCGCCGGGCGTACATGCCCAGTCGCACGGTGTTGTTGATAAGCGAGAATGACACGAAGGCGAGCAGTGCGGCGAGCACGAGCAGCACCATATTGATGCGCTGCAGGTTGTTGTTCACGCTGTCCATCAAATCTTGCGGATATGAAATGTCTGTCACCTTGTTATGGCTTTTCAGCCTCTTGGCTATCCATTTCAGCGAGTCGGTGTTGGCATACTGCGCCTTGAGCTGCAGCTCCATGGACCCCACGAAGGGGTTTGCCCCGATAAATTCGCTCGGGTCTGTGCCCATGGCGGCGGTTTGTTCCTTCAGCACCTGTTCCTTGCTGATATATTCCACCTTATTAATATACGGGAGTCTGCGCAGTTCGCCCGACAGCGCCTTTGCCTCGGGATTGCTCATGTCGGCGCTGAGCACCATGGTGACGGTGAGGTTCTCCTTCACGTAAGCCGAGAGGTTCTGTGCCGACAGCACCGAGAACACCACCATACCCAATAAAACGAGCACCATAGCCGTGCTTATACATAAAGTAACGGCCTGCAGCCCGTGTCGGCTGCCGGTCTTTCTGTGTTTTTTTGTCATTTTGCAAAATGGTTGTAAAAACCCGAATTTGCTGCAAAGATAATGCAAATCGTGGGCAATACAAAATTTGCGGGTCGAAGAATTGCATTTTTTAAGTAATCAAGCCGGCAAGGAGGAGTGCAATGTCATTGCGAAACGCGTGCTTTGCCGGCCTCTTATCGTACGGTGTGAGGTCGTACATCGTACGATAAGAGGTCGTGTATCGTACGATGTGAGATCGTGTATCTTACGATGTACGCCTGCGCTTCGTGTCCTTTTCGATGCGAGGCCAAGGAAAAATTGACCACATTTGCGTTCCCCAAATTCTTTGTTTACCAATAAAAGTGGTAAATTTGCAGGGATATTGCTAATTTGGAAAAAGGAAATTTGGAAAACTTTTAGACGTATGTTGCAAAAGGAAATAAACGTGGACATAGATTATCTCGTAGACAGAGGTGTGGTGGACTACTCCGACGGAGACATGGTGGTGCTCGACAGCAGCAAGCGTCTGGAAATCGACGCCACTGTGAGGCTTGAGATGGTGACGATAGCCTATATCGTTTCGGGCAGTATACAGGTGGACCTCAACGGGCAGACGATAAAGGGAGTGGCAGGCGACCTTATAATCAGTCCGCCAAACTCCTTTGTGAACAATGCCAGCAGCTCCGACGACTATATGTCGAAATCTATAGGACTGTCGTACGCGGCGTTGCAGAAGAGCATGCTCGTGAGCCGTGACATCTGGGGCATAATGGCATACGTATGGCGAAACCCGGTGATACACCTTTCCCGGGAGAGCAAGGAACTTCTCACGCAGTATCACGCACTGATAAAATACAAGCTCGAGCACCCCCACGGCCATTACCACAAGGAGATAATGCAGTCGCTATTCCACTGTATGTTCTACGAAACAGCCGCCGTCATAGCGCCGCAACTCAGTCAGCCCGACCACGACGAACAGTTCGGCAGGGGAGAGCTGCTCTTCAAGCGTTTCGTGCAGCTGCTCTCGTCATACAAGGGTAGCGACAGGTCGGTGAAAGCATATGCGGAGCAACTCTACGTCACTCCCAAATACCTCTCCAGCGTGTGCAAGACGGTGAGCGGCAAGACGGCGCTCGACTGGATACACGATTTCCTCGCCCACGCCATAACCCACAAACTGAAATACACCGACGGGTCGATAAAGGAAATCGCCGACGCCCTTGGTTTCCCGAATATCTCGTTTTTCGGGAAGTTCGTCAAGCGCCGCTTTGGAATGTCGCCCAAGGAATACAGGCAGCAGCTACAGTCAGCTCCGTCTGATGGCGCGGAGTAGTGTAAAATTATCCGTAAGTTCGATGTTACAACGGCGCATCTTTGTGCGTCATATAAATGCCTTGAATTGATGGCTGGTTTTGTGATATGGTACGTTAACCTAAATTTAGCCGCGAAATATGAAAAAGACACTCTTGTCACTTGTTGCTTTCGCCATTGCCGGCAGTGCGCCGGTTGAGGCTGGAGATATCTACGTGTCGCCAAACGGCAGCGACACGGCAGACGGAAAGATTACGTGTCCGCTGCAAACGCCCCAGGAGGCTATGAAAAGGGCGCGCGAATGGCGACGACTGCACAAAAAAGAGGCGGAAGACACAATTCGCATACATTTTGCCGCAGGAGAATACCGCTTGCAGAAACCCCTCTTTGTGCGCCCCGAGGACTCCGGCACCGCGGCTTCACCCACGGTGATAATGGGTCCGCAACACGGAAATGCCGTCGTCAGCGGCGGCGTGACGCTCGGCGGATGGCACAAGGGATGCAGCGACACACGGGTAAACAAGGACATAAGAGACGAAGTGTGGGTGGCCGACGCCCCAATGGTTGGCAACAGAATACTGTATTGCCGGCAGCTGTGGATAAACGGCAAAAAGGCGGTGAGGGCGCAGCAGGGCAACGCTGGAGAACTGATACGGATGACGGATTTCAATGTCGCACGACACACAATCACCATCCCCACGCCGGCGGAAAATCTCGCCGATGCACGGCAGCTGGAGATGTTCGTCCATCAGCGTTGGGCGATAGCCATACTGAGGGTAAAGACGATGACCGACTTGGGCGGCGGACAGACGGAGGTGACATTCCATGAACCGGAGAGCCAGCTCGAGTTCGCCCATCCGTGGCCGCAACCCGTGATAGGCGGTGAGAAGGGAAACTCGTCATTCTGTCTCGTAAATGCTCCCCAATTGCTCGACACGCCGGGGGAGTGGTACCAGGACTACCCCTCGGGAAAGATATACTATCTGCCGCGCCGTGGCGAAGACATGACGACGGTGGAAGCCGTTGTCCCGGCTTTGGAAAACATAATGGCACTGGACGGGACAAGGGAGCGCACAGTGCATGGCATAGAGTTCCGCGACATGACATTCGCACACTCTTCATGGGAACGTCCGCTCCACGAAGGTCATGTGGCGTTGCAAGGCGGTTTCCGCATGATTGACGCATATAAACTCCTCGAACCGGGACTGCCCGAGAAGGCGAGCCTTGAGAATCAGGCGTGGATAGCGCGCCCCGAGGCGGCTGTTGTAGTGAGGAACGCGTCAAACGTTGTATTCAGCGGATGTCGCTTCACTCATCTTGGTGCTACAGGGCTTGATTTGGAACAGGCGGTCACTAATTCGCGCATATCGGGCTGTAGCTTTTCCGATATTGGCGGCAACGGCATGCTCATAGGGAAATTCCCCGACGGCGGCTTTGAAACCCACGTGCCATACACCCCGAAAATCAAGGGAGACCTGTGCTGCGGCATAACGGTGGAGGACAACGAGGTGTGTGATGCCGCCAACGAGGACTGGGGGTGCGCAGGGATAAGCGCAGGATACGTGAGCGACACCGACATCTCCCACAATACCCTCCACAACCTGAACTATTCCGGCATCTGCGTGGGGTGGGGGTGGACACCCCTTGAGAGCGGAATGAAAAACAACAAGGTGAATGCCAATCATGTGTACGACTTCGCCCGTCAGCTATACGATGTGGGCGGCATATACACGCTCTCCAACCAGCCCGGTTCGGAAATGAAATACAACTGCATTGAAAACCTCTGCGATGCGCCTTACGCCACCAACGACAGGGCGTTCTATATCTATTTCGACGAGGCTACCGACGGTTATACTGTGACGGACAACTGGATGCCCGACACATCCCGCATAGGGTACAACCAACCCGGAAAGGCGATGGTCGTAAGTAACAACGGACCGAAGGTAAGCCGCCGCATAAAGGAAGCCGCCGGGGTGAGAAAAACCAGATAGACAATGGAGACAAGTGAACTTGTTATAAGGTCAAGCATATATGATATAACCAAAACCCATATACAGAAAAATACATAAGAAAATATGAAGCCCACAAACTATCACCTGTTCGATTTCATGGATTTCGACCAGGAACTCCAGAAGGACGAGTCGCTGTGGAAGGCCTGCAGACCCATTGCCGTGGAAGAGAAAGACGGCGACATCCATATCACCGTGCCTTTCCAAAAACAGGTACTCGCCAACGACATGGCGCCCGATACCGGCGCACCGAGAGAGAACCACACGCTCGTCGTGCGCCAGTATGAACCCGGAATAACCCGGGTGTTCATGTCGTTCGATGGAGAGACCCCGGAGGACACGTCAGAGATGCTGCAGATGAGCGACCGCGTAAAACGCGTGCCACTGCGCGCAGAGATGACGGACGGTCAGTGGCTCATTACCGACGGGGGCGGCACTTTGCGCGCCGTCGTGAACATGAGGGAACCGCAGCTCGACCGCTGGAGCGAACTGCTGCCCGACCCGCAGGAAACGCTCGACATGAGGTTCTTCCCCGACGGCAAGCGGGAGGTGCGCCTCGCCGCCTACGACCATTTCTCGCCGCCGCGCTACGATGCCCTGCCGCTGGCCTACTGCAAGACGGAGGGCGACATCGACCGCGCCACGCTCTCCTTTGAGTGCAGGCTCAACGAGTGTTTCGCCGGAACGGGCGAACGCTTCGCGAAGATGGATCTCAGCGGACAGACGTTCTTCCTGAAAAACCAGGACGGGCAGGGAGTGAACAACCGCCGCACGTACAAGAACATACCGTTTTATCTCTCCAGCCGTATGTACGGCGTGTTCTACCACACCACCGCCCACAGCAAGCTCTCGCTTGCCGGGGTGTCGTCGCGGTCTGTGGAATACATGAGCGACATGGGGCCCGTCGATGCCTTTATCATCGGCGGCGACACCGTGGAGCAGATACTCCGCGGATACCGCGACCTCACGGGCTACCCCTCCATGCCGCCGCTGTGGAGCTTCGGCGTGTGGATGAGCCGCATGACATATTTTAGCGCCGACGAGGTGAACGGCATCTGCGACCGTCTGCGCGAGGAGCATTATCCCTGCGACGTGATACATCTCGACACGGGATGGTTCAAGACCGACTGGCTCTGCGAGTGGAAATTCAACGAAGAACGTTTCCCCGACCCCAAGAAATTTGTGCAGGACTTGCTCAGGAAAGGTTTCAAGGTGTCGCTCTGGCAACTGCCCTACGTGGCGGAAGACGCGGAGCAGATAGACGAGGCGAGGGCAAACAACTATATATGCAAGCTCACGAAGCAGCAGGATTCCGAGGGGTCCAATTTCTCCGCCCTCGACTATGCCGGCACCATCGACTTCACGAGCGAGAAGGCCACCGCATGGTACAAGGGACTGCTCAAACGCCTGCTCGACATGGGCGTGAAGTGCATCAAGACCGATTTCGGCGAGAACATACACATGGATGCCGTCTATGAGAACATGAAGCCGGAACTGCTCAACAACCTTTATGCGCTGCTCTACCAGAAGGCGGCGTATGAGATAACGAAGGAGGTGACCGGCGACGGCATCGTATGGGCACGGTCGGCATGGGCCGGCTGCCAGCGTTATCCGCTGCATTGGGGCGGAGACTCCTGCAGTTCGTGGGAGGGACTCGCCGGGTCGCTGCGCGGCGGCCTGCATTTCGGCCTCTCCGGCTTCGCCTTCTGGAGCCACGACGTGCCGGGCTTCCACACGCTGCCCAATTTCATGAACTCGGTGGTCAGCGACGATGTGTATATGCGCTGGACGCAATTCGGCGTGTTCTCCTCGCATATCCGCTACCACGGCACCAACAAGCGGGAGCCGTGGCATTACCCCAACATCGCGCCGATGGTGAAACGCTGGTGGAAACTGCGCTACAAGCTCATACCGTATATTCTCCGCGAAAGCGAAAAAGCCACGCACAGTGGTTCTGCGATAGTGCAGGCTCTCGTTTTCCATCATCCCGAAGACAACAACTGCTGGCATATCGACGACGAGTATTACTTCGGCGACGATTTCCTCGTGGCACCCGTGATGAGCAGCGACAACCGCCGCGACATCTATCTGCCGGAGGGCGAATGGGCGGAGTTCTTCACCGGCGATCGCTTCCGCGTGAAGAACGGCGGCGTCTGGCTAAAGGATGTAGAGACTCCGCTCGAAAGTATGCCCGTGTTCGTGCGCCGCGGAGCAGTGATACCTGTATATCCGTACGACGTGGACAGTACGGACGACATGGATTTGAACAAGACGGAATACATTACAATAGACGATGATTTCAGGGGAATGGCGTTCTGACATCCCCATACTTATACGAAAGCGCGGACTTTTCTGACCGCGCCTAAAAAAACACAGCGACTATGTGGAAACCTAATTTTGAAGAAACAAAGAAACACTATACGGACTGGTGGAACCATAAGGGCATTGTGCTCAACATGTGGGAACATTTCCAGAAGGGCGTTACGCCCCATGCCGACGTGCCCATGCCGCCGGCTCCCAAGACACTCGACCAGAAATGGTTCGACCCCGAATGGAGGGCGGAATACCTCGACTGGTACGTGGCGCACAGTTCGATGAAGGCCGATATGCTGCCGGTGGCAAACACGCAGCTTGGTCCGGGGTCGCTCGCGGCGATACTCGGCGGAGTGTTCGAGGGCGGCGAGGACACGATATGGATTCACCCCAACCCCGACTACAGCGACGACATCAAGTTTGACATCAACGACAAGGCAAACAAAAACTGGCAGTTGCACAAAGACCTGCTGAGGGCGTGCAAGAAGAAAGCCAACGGAAACTATTTCGTGGGAATGCCCGACCTCATGGAGGGCATGGACGTGCTGGCGGCGATGAAGGGCACCGACAAGGTGCTCCTCGACACGGTGATGCAGCCCGATGTGCTGGAGAGGCAGATGCAGCAGATCAACGACATCTATTTCCAGGTGTTCGACGAGCTTTACGACATCATCCGCGAGGGCGACGAAATGGCGTTCTGTTATTTCTCGTCGTGGGCGCCAGGCAAGATGTCGAAGTTGCAGAGCGACATCTCCACGATGATCAGCGTGGAGGACTACCGCCGCTTCGTGCAGCCGTTCATCAGGGAACAGTGCCGCAAAATAGACTACACGCTGTACCACCTCGACGGCGTGGGTGCCATGCACCATCTGCCGGCACTGCTCGAGATAGAGGAGCTTAACGCCATACAGTGGACACCGGGCGTGGGAGAGCCGCAGGGAGGTTCGCCCAAATGGTACGACCTGTACCGCAAAATCCTCGACGGAGGCAAGAGCATAATGGCATGTTGGGTGACGCTCGACGAACTGCGTCCGCTGCTCGACAATATCGGCGGCAACGGAGTGCATATCGAAATGGATTTCCACAACGAGGACGAGGTGGAGAAGGCCCTGCGCATCGTGGAGGAATACCGCGAAAGCGAGGAGAAACCCAAGGAGGACGATACCGCCATACGCGTGGGCAAAGCAATGACCCCCGACGAGGAGGTGGCTGCCATAATCGACAGGATAGAGAACGGGGATGGCGGCGAGGCCGGAATAGACGGCAGACTGAAAGAAATGCCGTGGGCGCAGCCCACAATCGGCAAGCCTGCCATGCAGGAGGTGGCGAAAGAGAGAATCCTCGTGCTCGACGGCGCTACCGGCACCACCATACAGCAGTACCGCCTCACGGAAGAGGAATTCCGCGGAGAAAGGTTCAGGGATTTCAACGGCGACATGAAGGATGCCAACGACATCCTCGCCCTCACCCGGCCGGAGATTTTGTCGAGCGTACACCGCCGCTTCCTCGAAGCCGGCGCCGACCTCATAACCACCAACACCTTCAACGCCCAGCGCATATCCCTTGCCGACAGGCATCTGGAGGCTTACGCCAGAGAGATAAACCTCGAGGCTGCACGACTGGCGCGCAAGGAGGCCGATGCCTATACGCTGATGAATCCGCGCAAGCCGCGCTACGTGCTCGGCGGCATAGGACCTACTGCCAAGACCCTGTCTATCGGCGAGAGCGCGGAGTTCAACCGCGGCATACTGCATGACGCATACACCGAGCAGGTAGAGGCTTTGATTGACGGCGGAGTGGATGCCATATTGCTGGAAACGATTTTCGACATAGAAAACGCCAAGGTGGCACTGCAATGCGCCAAGGAAGTGATGGTGGCTAAGGGACGTCGCCTGCCGGTGATGATGAGTTTCACGGTGGCGAGCGAGAAGGGTATCAATATGCTGGGGCAGTCGGTTATCGACTACGTGAAGAACCTGCACGACGAGGCTGTGTTCTCCGTGGGACTCAACTGTTCGCTCAACGCCGCGAAGATGGCATACACCATACAGCGCATGGCGGCAGAGACAAACTACTGCGTGAGCATGTTCCCCAATGCCGGACTGCCCGACGAGCACGGGCGTTACACCGACACGCCGCTGATGATGCGCTCCGAGCTGTGGCCCGTCGTTGAGGCTCACCTGCTGAATGTGGTGGGCGGATGCTGCGGCACCGACGACACGCATATCCGCGAGATTGCCAGACTAGTGCAGCCTGTCGAAGGACTCTTCGTCACTCCGCACCGTCCGGGAACGGCGGGCGGCTATGAACTCAGCGTGCCCGACCACTCCGCAAATGTCAAACAAGAAACCGCCAAGGTGGAGTCTTCCGCCGGAGACGGTCATGCTGACCATGCTCATGAGGACGGCCCCGCAGGGAAATGCTCCTGCGGCATAGACCATGACGCAGCCCCTGCAAGGAAGGGGTCGGCGGCAGAGGAAGTGTACGACGCGATACTTGCCGGCAACGGCGACAACGCTGCTGACGCCACGCGGCGTGCCCTCGACGAGGGAGCTGCGCCGCAGGACATCATCAACGGACAGATGATTCGCGCGATGAGTCAGGTGGGACAGAATTTCCAGGACGGCAAGGCTTTCGTGCCGCAGTTGCTGATGGCGGGACGTGCCATGAAGGCGGCGCTCGAGATTCTCAAGCCGCTGCTCGCCGGACAGGCTTCGACCACGCTTGGCCGCATAGTGATAGGTACGGTGAAGGGCGACCTCCACGACATCGGCAAAAACCTCGTGGCGTCGATGCTCGAGGGCTGCGGTTTCGAGGTGAGGAACATCGGTATCGACGTGCCGAGCGACAAGTTCGTCGAGGCGGTAAAGGATTTCAATGCCGACATCCTGTGCATGAGCGCGCTGCTCACCACCACCATGACCTACATGAAGGATGTGATAAAGGCTCTCGAGGATGCCGGCATAAGGAAGAACGTGAAAGTGATGGTGGGCGGAGCCCCCGTCACCCAGAGCTTTGCCGACGAGATAGGGGCCGACGGCTATAGCGACAACGCCAATACCGCCGTGGCGAAAGCCAAGGAACTGATGGGGAAATGACGGTTGCGCATGGCTTGTGTTATTTAGAAGAAAATCATTGGAAACACTAAAACAATTAACCTTATGAATACCAATAATCTCGACATCCTCGACTGGCTGATACTCGCGGCGTATTTCGTGATACTCGTGGCCATCGGAATGTGGGCAAGTGCCAAGAACAAGAAGAACGGGAATATGTTCCTCGCCAGCCGGTCGCTGCGCTGGCATCATATCGGCTTCTCGATGTGGGGCACCAACGTGGGGCCGTCGATGCTCATAGCTTCGGCGAGCGCAGGTTTCTCCACCGGCATCGTGTCGGGCAACTATGCGTGGTACGCCTTCGTGTTTATCGCCCTGCTTGCCTTTGTCTTTGCGCCAAGATACCTGGGCACGGGGATATCCACGCTGCCTGAGTTCATGGGGCTGCGTTTCGGCGACTCCACGCGCAATATTCTGGCGTGGTACACCATCGTGACGATACTCATCTCGTGGCTCGCCCTCACGCTCTTCGCCGGAGGCATCATCATCCGTCAGGTGTTCGGCATACCGATGTGGATGTCGGCGTTCCTGCTGCTCGCCATATCGGCGTTCTTCACCATGCTCGGCGGACTGAAGGCGGTGGCTTACACCAACGTGTACCAGATGGTACTTCTTATCGTGGTGTCCGCCACGCTGACGGTGGCGGGGATATGGAAGCTCGGCGGCGAGTCGTTCGCCCGCGGCATCGAGATGATGGCAAACCCCGACATTGTGCCTTCAAACTACTGGAATCTCTTCCAGCCCAACAGCGACCCCAATTTCCCGTGGCTGCCAATACTTCTTGGCTATCCCATCATGGGCGTGTGGTTCTGGTGTACCGACCAGTCGATGGTGCAGCCCGTGCTGGCAGCCCGGAATCTTGCCGAGGGACAGAAGGGCGCGAACTTCACCGCATGGCTGAAGATTCTCGACGTGGCGATATATATCGTGCCGGGCATCGTGTGCTACGCCATGGTGAAGACGGGATATTTCAACGGCGTGGAGGTAACTGCCGACGACGCTTATCTGAAACTTGTCTACGAGCTGTTCCCGGCGGGAATGGTGGGACTGGTGCTCGCCGTGCTCACCGCCGCGCTGATAAGCACTATCGGTTCGGCACTCAACGCGTTGAGCACCGTGTTCACGATGGATATCTACGTGAAGAACATCCGTCCGGAGGCGACCCAGGACGAGATACGCCGCATGGGGCGCACGGTGACCGTCATCGGCGCTCTCGTTTCGATTGTCATCACAGTTGCCGTGGACGGCATAAAGGGCATGAACCTCTTCAATGTGTTCCAGTCGGTGTTGAGCTTCATCGCTCCGCCGATGGCTGCCGTGTTCCTGATGGGAGTGTTCTGGAAGCGATGCACCACGATGGCTGCCAATATGGTGCTCACCTTCGGTACGGTATTCAGTATCGGTGCCGGCATCCTCTATCTGTGGGTAATTCCGGGACTGGCGGAGCATGTGCATTTTATGATGCTCTCGTTTTATATCTTCGTGGCTCTTGTCGCCATGATGGTTGTGGTGAGCCTTTACGACAAGGAGGCGAACGAGGCGCATGTGATAGTCTCCGTGAAGGAGAAGCCAAGCAAAGGCGTCTTGGTGTTGTGGGCTGCGCTCACCGCGGTGATGGTTGCGCTGTATCTGTTCTTCAACGGCAACTGACGCTGTTGTTATAGATTCGGCGTGGGCATAAAGTTCGGCGTATAGGTCTGGATTTCGACCATAAAAAAGTCCGGAACATCCTGTCTGTAGGATTGTTCTGGACTTTTTCAGTTCTGTTCCTTTCTTTTTCACCGCCACAAGGCAGCGTCATGACTTGCGCATGGGGCACGTGTCTACAGCCCTACGTCGGCCAGCACCTTGTCGGCAGCTCCGGCCTTTGACCTGACATAGTTTCCGGCGGCATCAGAAGACAGTTTGAGATATTCGCTGTCGGTGTCGAACCTGTCCATCAGCTTCGCAAATTCGTCGTAACCGTTGATTTCCTCACCGCCCTTCGCCGCAAGCAGTTCCTGCGCTTCCTGGAACCGCTTGTTGTTGGGGCCGAAAATTACCGGCACGTTCCACACCGCAGCTTCCAGCACGTTGTGTATGCCCACGCCGAAACCGCCGCCGACATACGTCACTTTGGCGCATGAGTATATGCTCGACAGCAAGCCGAAGCAGTCGATTATCAGGCAGTCCGCCTTGGCGGCCTCCTCGGGTGTTGTCCGGGTGTACCTCACTGCGGTGCGGTCCAGCTTTGACAGGATTTGCTGCAGATGGTCTTCGCCTATCACGTGTGGGGCGATGACGATTTTCCAGTCGCTGTGCCCGTTGAAATATTTTATGAATATATCCTCGTCCGGCGGCCAGCTGCTGCCGGCGACAAACACCTTGTGCCCCTCGGCAAACGCCTTTACTATAGGCATCGCGGCGGCTTTCTCCGATGCGCTCCGCTTGATTTCCAGCACGCGGTCGAAACGCGTGTCGCCCGTAACCACGGCGTTGTGCAGTCCGAGTCCGGCGAGCAGCTCCCGGCTCTTCTCGTTCTGCACGAAGAATTTCGTCACGCAGTCGAGCACGCACCGGTAGTTGTGCCCGTACCAGCGGAAGAACACCTGCGAGGGGCGGAAGATGCTGCTCACGCTATACACGGGGATGTTGTTCCTCTTCATGTATGTCATGTAGTTCCACCAGAACTCGTATTTGATAAAGAACGCCATCTCCGGCCTTACGCACTTGAAGAACCTCTTCACGTTGAGCGGCGTGTCCAGCGGCAGGTAGCACACGATGTCTGCCCCCTCATAGTTCTTCCTCACTTCGTAGCCCGACGGCGAGAAGAAGGTGAGCAGGATTTTGTATTCCGGGTGTCTCTTGCGCAACCGCTCCATGATGGGGCGACCCTGTTCGAATTCCCCGAGTGAGGCGGCGTGGAACCACAGGTATCTTGCCGAGGGGTCCACCTTGTCGCGCAGCACGCCGAAGGCTTCCCTCTCGCCGCGCCACATCTTGCGTATCTTGGTGTTCCACCGGCTGGCTATTGCCACGCCGAGCTGGTATATGTAAATGACAATGCTATACACGGCCAACCTTTATATTTCTTTTATCCGGTTATGGCGGGAGCCCTTATAGCACCCGCCTTTATGAAAGTCTGCTGCGCTTCTTATTTAAGCACCTCCACAGCCTTTCTCAGTCTCTTGAGCGTTTCCTCCTTGCCGAGGAACTCGGTGATGTCGAACATTCCCGGTCCCTTGCCGATGCCGACGAGAGTCAGGCGGAAGGCGTTCATCACGTCGCCGAGCTTGTAGCCCTTGCTCTCTACCCACGCCATTACGGTTTTCTCCTGGTTCTCCAGCGAGAAGTCGTCGATGCCCTCTATCACGCCGGCAAGCTCCGTCATCACCTCGGCGGAGTTCTCCTTCCAGCGTTTGCGCACGGTCTTCTCGTCATACTCCGTGGGGGCGATGAAGAAGAATGAGCACAGCGGCCACAGCTCCTTCACGAAGCTCACGCGGTCCTTCATCATCGACACCACCTTAGTCACGCGTTCCATCGTCTCGTCGATGCCGTTG
Organism: Oscillibacter sp. MSJ-31; assembly: GCA_963629785.1. GTDB lineage: Bacteria > Bacteroidota > Bacteroidia > Bacteroidales > Bacteroidaceae > Prevotella. Next base: position 34,488 of record CAVGJZ010000016.1, read on the forward strand.
TTTGCCACGATGGGCGCGAAGAGCTTGGCAATCTCCTCGTTGCTCTTCTTCAGTATGTATTCGTGGTTGAACCAGATGCCCTTCTGGTAGTCGAACCTTGCTCCCGCCTTGCTGCACTTGGATATGTCGAAAGCCTCCACGAGTTCGTCGAGCGAGAACAGTTCCTGCTCCGTGCCGGGGTTCCATCCCAGCAGCGCGAGGAAATTCACCACCGCCTCGGGGAAATATCCGCTCTCCCTGAAGCCGTTGCTCACGTCGCCCGTCTTGGGGTCGTGCCATTCCAGCGGGAATACCGGGAAGCCGAGGCGGTCGCCGTCGCGCTTGCTCAGCTTTCCTTTGCCGTCGGGCTTGAGCAGCAGCGGCAGGTGGGCGAAGCGCGGCATGGTGTCCTCCCATCCGAAGGCGCGGTAGAGGAGTACATGGAGCGGTGCGCTGGGCAGCCATTCCTCGCCGCGTATCACGTGGGAAATCTCCATCAGATGGTCGTCCACGATGTTGGCAAGATGGTAGGTGGGCAGCTCGTCGGCACTCTTGTAGAGCACCTTGTCGTCGAGGATGTCGCTCTTTATCACCACGTCGCCGCGAATCATGTCGTTCACGTGGATTTCCTCTCCCGGCTGGATGAGGAAGCGCACCACATACTGCTTGCCTTCGGCAATCATTTCCTCCACGTCCTCTTTGGGCAGGGCCAGCGAGTTGCGCATCTGCATACGCGTGTGGGCGTCATACTGGAAATTCTTTATCTCCTGGCGCTTGGCCTCGAGCTCTTCGGGCGTGTCGAAGGCGATGTATGCCTTGCCCTCGTCGAGCAGCTGCTTCACGTATTTCTTGTATATGTCGCGCCGCTCGCTCTGGCGGTACGGGCCGTAGCTGCCGCCGAAGCTCACGCCCTCGTCGAACTTGATGCCGAGCCACTTGAATGATTCTATGATGTATTCTTCGGCTCCCGGCACGAAACGGCTGGAGTCGGTGTCCTCGATACGGAACACCAGGTCGCCGCCGTGCTGCTTGGCGAAGAGGTAGTTGTATAATGCTGTACGCACACCTCCGATGTGCAGTGCCCCCGTTGGGCTTGGCGCAAAGCGCACTCTCACTTTTCTTTCTGACATTTTTCTATCTGTAGATAAGTTGTTGTTTCTTTGCCGTATGGTTTTCCACCTATTATTATATAGTACGACTCGTTAGATTTGCAAAAATACAATATTTTTTATTAAGTGTTGCATTATTTTTTGTATTTTCGCAGAGTAAACCGCAATACGGGGCGTTGTCTCCGGCTTTGGTTGCGTAAGTTGAACCACTTTCAGACTGCAAGTATGAACAGTTTCAGTACATCCGGCAAATACCACTGGCGCAATATTCTGACAAGGAGCCTGCTCGTCATCATTTCGGTGACGGTAATCGTGTGTTTCATTCCGCGCAACAGCGGTCCGCAGTTCCGCTACGACATAGGCAAGCCGTGGATGTACGGGTCGCTCATCGCGCAGTTCGACTTTCCTATCTACAAGACCGACGAGGCTATAAAGGCGGAGCGCGACAGCATGGTGTGCAATTTCGAGCCTTACTATAACTTTGACCAGTCTACGGAGAGCAAGCAGATTGCAAGGTTTTTCGACGATTTCAGCCAGGGTATCCCCGGCGTGCCCGCCAGCTTCACGTCGATAGTGGCGGACAAGCTCCACGACATGTACCGGCAGGGTATCATGAACACGTCGGAATATTCCCGGCTGGCCAAGGATACCACAAGGATGATACGCCTTGTGGACGGCAAGACGGCGACGAGCGTCAAGGTGTCGTCGCTGAAGTCGGCGATGGGCGCCTACGAGCAGGTGTTCCGCGACGAGCGGCTCGCCCTGCACAAGGGGGCGCTGCAGCGTTGCAACCTCAACGAATACATAGAGCCCAACGTGGTGTACGACAAGGAGAGGAGCACCGCTGAGCGCAACGACCTGCTGGGGCAGATACCGCTGGCAAGCGGTATGGTGCTGTCGGGACAGAAGATAATCGACCGCGGCGAGATAGTGGACGAATACACCTACCGCGTGCTCAGTTCCTTCGAGAAGGAGACGCAGCGGCGCAGCGCGTCGGCGAGGGCGATACCGTCCACCATCGCCGGGCAGGTTATCTTTGTAGCCCTGCTGATGGTTCTCTTCACCATGTATCTCGGCATGTTCCGCAAGGACTATTTCAGCAAGCCCCGCAGTATCGCCATGCTCTACGCCATGATAACGCTGTTCCCGATAGGGGTGTCGCTGATGATTGAGCATAACGTGTTCAGCGTCTACGTGCTGCCGTTCGCCGTGGCGCCGATATTCATCCGCGTGTTCATGGACTCCCGCACGGCGTTCCTCGCCCACGTGGTCATGGTGATGCTGTGCGCGGCGGCGGTGAAATACCAGTATGAGTTCATCATCGTGCAGCTCGTGGCGGGGCTTGTGGCCATATATTCCCTCCGCGAACTGTCGCAGCGGGCGCAGCTCTTCAAGACGGCGATACTCGTCACCGCCTCCAGCTGCCTGGTGTATTTCGCCATGCAGCTGATGACCGACAACACGTTTGCCACCGTGGACAACTCCATGTACAAGTACTTCGCCGTGAACGGCGTGCTGCTGCTTTTCGCCTATCCGCTGATGCTTATAATAGAGAAGATGTTCGGCTTTATCTCCAACGTCACGCTCATCGAGCTTTCCAACACCAGCAAGGACTTGCTGCAGCGCCTGAGCGAGGTGGCGCCGGGCACATTCCAGCATTCCATAATGGTGAGCAACCTCGCCTCCGCCATCGCCGAGAAGATAGGCGCCAAGGCGCAGCTCGTGAGAACGGGCGCCCTCTACCACGACATAGGCAAGATGCAGGACCCCGCTTTCTTCACCGAGAACCAGAACGGCGTGAACCCGCTGGAGGGTATGTCGCGCGTTGATGCCGCCCACATTGTGATAAATCATGTGGCGGAGGGCGTGAAATTGGCGGAGAAATACAATTTGCCCAACGTTATCACTGACTTTATCCGTACCCACCACGGTACGGGAATGACAAAATATTTCTACATATCCTATAAGAACGAGCATCCCGACGACCCTGTCGATGACTCTCTCTTCACCTATCCCGGCCCCAACCCCTCCACCCGTGAGCAGGCGATACTGATGATGGCTGATGCCGTTGAGGCTGCCGCACGGTCGCTGGCCGAATATACCGAGGCGAGCATCAGCGAACTGGTGAACAGGATTATCAACGGGCAGATGAGCGATGGGTTCTACGAATACTGCCCCATTACGTTCCGCGACGTGGCGGTGGCGAAACAGGTGCTCATCGACAGGCTCAAGTCGATTTACCACACGCGGGTGAGCTATCCGCAGCTGAAGAGACAGTGACGGGGCGTAAAGGCCAGGTTGCTTTTAGCCGCCACTAAAAAAACAGCTCAAAATCCCTTCGGGGAGGACTTAGAAAAATGTTCCAAATGTCGCATTTGTTAAAATGTAAAACATCGTGCGTTTTGGGGTAATGCAGGTGTTTTTTCTTGTCTTGTCTTTAAAGTATTGAAAATCAAAGTGATACGCATTGATTGAATAAAATCGGAAAATATGCTCGGAGCAAAGCGGTCGTTTTCGGGTAGGAAACGATAGCTTTGCCCGGAGGAAACGATAGCTTTTCGGGAGGGAAACGATAGCTTTGCTCCGGGGAAACGACAGCTCCGCTGATTTTGGCGAAATAAAAGTGTTCCAAATGTCGTTTTTTTGCCTCGTCTCTTTGGAGGCCCGATGCGGCGAGTCTTGTCTGCTACGATGGTTTCAGATGGGCATAAAAAATCAGCGATTAGTGACGATAGCTGGGGCAAAATCAATACCTCTGCAGGAGAAATCTGTGGAATTCCACAAAAATATGACGTAAAAACATGATTTTTTGCAGATGTACTCTCTTTGTAGGTGGTGCGTCGCGGATTTGTTAGTGGCTGTTTGTCATAATTGTTAGTGTCAAGGACTTCTAGCTATTACTGGACAGCCACACGTCTCAGCAATAACGAAATGTATGCTCGACAGTATACGGCTGCTCCAACAGCTACATCTAAAGACAACAATGGTTACTATGGAGGATCTCTAGTGTCGTCAGCTGGGCGTTTTTAGGAATACCTATCCGCCCCGTAAGATAATGACAATGCGCCCTGAGGCAAGGCGAGAAACGCTTATGCCATAGATTGGGACAAGCCATTGGAACTGGGCAAGTGGTGCAAGTTCATGCTATCCGTCCGACCTTAAGTTGCCGCTTAAAGTCGGACGGTATTGTTTTTCCTGTTTGAACCTAAGCCTTCAACACTTCCCAGTGGCCTCCCCTGTCACCTCCACGACGAACAATGATGTTATCTGCTTTCAGTCGGTTGATGTGTTTTTGAACAGCACTTGGAGAGATACCAATAACCTCAGCAATGACATTCCTTGTAATTGCAGGATAGTCCTTTATCAGTTGTAGAATAGTATCAATGGTCTTCTCTTTACCTTTCTGACCACCTTTCTGACCACCTTTCTGACCACCTTGGTTGTTGGTGGCTTCAGAGTCCTCTTCTTCGTTGAAATAGATTCCTTCGATACCAACTACATTGAATTTCGGCAATGTCAATACAAAGCTGTCCCAAGGCGTTGTGAATGTAGGGTCAATGCCTTCCTTGTAACCGTCATGCCCTTTGTATGCCAGGACTATCTTCCTGCAAAATTCTTTCGCTGCCGGATAGTTGCTCAAAGTGAGGTTTTGTGGTTAAGCAATGTTAAACAATACTGTGTTTCTTCGGAAATTCAGAACAAATAAAATACCTTTGCAACCAATTTGTATTAAAAAGTATTTTGGCTAAGATGATTTATTTAAGAAAAGTTTGTCTGTCGGCAGCCCTGTCGGCGGCATTCGCCACCGCCACCGCCGGCGGTCTGCTTACTAACACCAACCAGAACATCGCCTTCAACCGAATGATGAGCCGTGAGGCTTCTATCGGCATCGACGGCGTTTATTACAATCCCGCCGGTGTGGCGTTCATGAAAGACGGCCACCACCTGAGCCTCAATCTGCAGACGGCGTGGCAGACGCGCACGATAGAGAACACCTATCCGCTCTTTGCGTACAACGTGAACAACCCCTCGACAAGCCGGAAGTACAAGGGCGAGGCATTCGCCCCGGTAATACCATCGGTGCAGTATGCCTACAACAAGAACCGCTGGTCGTTCCAGGGCAATTTCGCCCTCTCGGGAGGCGGCGGAAAATGCAAGTTCGGCGACGGGCTGGGCTCCTTTGAGCAGGTGGTGGCAAACATCGGGCTGCTGGGCAACACCCTCGCCCCGTATCTCGGCGGACTGCTCCCAACGAACCCCGACATCACGAACCCCAATGCCGCCTCAAATCCCGCCTACGCCAACGTGGGCGGCTACGGATACTCCTACGACAGCTATATGCGCGGCCGCCAATACTACTACGGACTCTCCGTGGGCGCGGCATACAGGATAAACGACCACCTCTCGGTGTATGCCGGAGTGCGCGGCATTTACGCCACCTGCAATTACTACGGCTACGTGAAGAATATCTCTTTTGTGGGCAAGGGCGGAGCCAGACTCCCTCTCTCGTCGATAGTAGACCCCAACGACCCGGCAAGTTCCGACATAGAACTGAATACCGACCAGACCGGCTATGGCTTCACCCCGATGCTGGGCATAGACTACAAGACGGGCAGGTGGAACTTTTCAGCAAAGTATGAGTTCAAGACCCACATGTGCCTGAAGAACCAGGGCACGGTGATAACCCCGGTGAGCAAACTCAACAACATCGGCGCAAACCTCGTGGCGGCGGGAGTGCCGGCGCAGGCTCTTCAGGCTGTGATGCCGGCCATCAGTTCCGCCAAGGAAAACATCAACGAGCTTATCGCCGAATATGACCCGGAGCAGAACACGAAGGATGCCGGCGACGTGCCCGCACTGCTAACCCTCGGCGTGGGCTACAGCCCGATAGACGCTCTCCGCATCAACGTGGGATTCCACTGGTTTGACGACAAGAACGCCACCTCCGGCTACAGCTACACCCTTGCCGACGGCAAGACGCAGCAGCGTGTGGACCGCCACAAGCTCCTCTGCCGCGGCACGCTGGAATACAATGCCGGCGTGGAGGGCGACATCAACAAGACCGTCACACTGAGTGCCGGATGGCAGTGTACCAGCTACGGTCTCTCCGACGAGTCGATGGACGACAAGTCGTTCGTCGTAAGCTCCAACTCCGTAGGCCTCGGCGCAAAGATAAACCTGTCCTCCAAGGTAGCTCTCAACGTGGCTTACTTCCACACCTTCTACCAGCACAAGAAGACAGCGGAAGCCAATGCCACCACGGGACTGACATATACCGCCGACTACACGCGCAACAACGATGTACTCGGCGTGGGTCTCGACATCGACTTCTGATAAACAAACAACTTTTTTGTAGGCCCCGGTGCGTCTTCTGGCGCACCGGGGCTTTTGCGCAGGGACAGGAAAAGATCGTGCCTTACACCGCAAAAGAAAAGTTTTTGTTGTATCTTTGCGACATATTTCGCTGAACCTTTTCTTATGCTACCATACAACAACAAGGACATTGTCTCAATATTCGATTACAGCAAGCAGTTGGTAAACAAGTGCTTGCGCGACTTTGCGCCCGATGCGGACGAGCATAAGGGCAAGGGGGGATTGGGGCAACTTGTAGAGGAATTATTTTTCAAGTACGACGTAAACTCCCGACAGGAAGCCGACTTCGCTTTGGTCAACGCCGAACTCAAATGCACTCCGCTGAAGCAGTCGGCCAAGGATGCCGAACTGCTGATAAAGGAACGACTTGTTTGCAGTATGATTAACTACACCGAGGATTGGGACAAAACGTTTGAGGAATCGCATTTCTATCGGAAATGCTTGATAATGCTCATAATGTTTTATCTCCACCAAAAGAACGTTTCCAAACTCGATTTGCATTTCCTGTTTGCCGTATTGTGGAAGATTCCCGAAAAAGACCTCAATGTCATCCGAAAGGATTACGACACCATTATCACCAAGATACGCAACGGACAGGCCGAAACGCTTTCAGAGGGCGACACGATGTATCTCGGTGCTTGCCGTAAGGGACAAAAGGGCGATTCGCTCATGGCGCAACACGGAAGTGATGTGGGTGCGCCACGTCGTGCATGGAGTCTGAAAACGGCGTATATGCGCACCGTGCTTGAAGAGGTGAAGAGAAACAACGTTGACGGTGCTTACTGCAACTACGACATAAAACCGACAAACCTTGAAGCACTCTTTTGTGCCGAAGAACTGCGTGAACAGTCCGTCGATGACGTGTTGAGCAAGCGTTTTGCTCCATACATCGGATTGTCTTATACGGACATTTGTAAAAGGTTCGCTATTAATCCGATAACAACGAAATCGAAATACTTTGTGCTTGCCAACGCCATTGCGAGCAACGGCAAAATTGGCAACATCAACCAGTCGGAAGAATTTGTAAAGTCGGGTCTCACGATGAAAACTATCCGTGTGAAGAAGAACGGCACAATCAAGGAAAGTATGTCATTTGAGAACATCGACTATCAAGAGGTGTACGACTGCGACGAATGGACGGACTCACGGCTTTACGAACTCTTCACCAACCGATTTATGTTTGTCGTGTTCAGAGAAACGGACAACGTTCTGCAATTGCCCAACGGCAAGACGGAGACGGAGTACAAGTTGGATAAGGTGGTCTTTTGGACGATGCCCCAAAGCGATTTGAAAGTAGCCATGCAATATTGGCAAAACATCAGACAATGCGTCAAGGACAACCACATCGCGCCCGAATATTTTTGGGGACTCAAAGACGACAAATGTTTCCATGTACGCCCCAAAGCAGCATTGGCAAAGGATATGGTGGAAACGCCGCACGGCACGAAAGCCAAGAAATACTGCTACTGGTTCAACGCTAAATATGTAAAGTACATCATTGACAATGAGATATAGAGATATAGACGAGAGTGAATTTGAGATGAACGAGGTGTTGTGCGAGCCTGTTGCGCAATATTCATATACCGTACACAAGCAATTCAAGGAGCAGAACTTGTTTGGTGGCTACGATTCTCCGCAGACGGAGGACGGCGACATCAGAGTGGTGGAGTTGTTTGCCGGAGTGGGCGGTTTCCGTATCGGTTTGGAGAGGGCATCGAGCCATTTCAAGACCGTATGGAACAACCAATGGGAGCCTTCAACCAAGCGGCAGGATGCAAGCATTATCTATTGCCGTCGCTTCGGTGCGCAAGGACATTCCAACGAGGACATTGCCACCGTACCGACAAACGACATTCCCGATGCCGATTTGTTGTGTGGCGGTTTCCCTTGCCAAGACTATTCGGTTGCCACTACGCTCCAGCGTTCAGGCGGCATCGAGGGCAAGAAAGGTGTGCTTTGGTGGCAGATTTACCGCATACTGAAAGAGAAAGGCGAGAAGAGTCCCAAATACCTTATGTTGGAGAATGTAGACAGGTTGCTCAACTCGCCTGCAAAGCAGCGGGGACGCGACTTTGCCATTATTCTTTCGTCATTGTCAAGTCTCGGTTATGCCGTGGAGTGGCGCATCATCAATGCCGCCGAATATGGTATGCCACAACGCCGTAGACGTACATACATGGTGGCTTACAAGAACAACACACCATTATACAATCAGTTTGAAAAGGCGGAAGATGCTTTTTCGTGGATTACTGGCGATGGCGTTATGGCGAAAGCGTTTCCTTGCCAACCCAAAGACTGCAAAACCGCATCGTTTGTCGTTGGGGATGACATCGCAGATGTTTCCGACAATTTCAACAAGGGCAAGAATGAAAGTCCGTTCAGAAATGCGGGCATCATGTGTGGCGGACAAGTGTTCACGCTCAACACATTGCCTGTGTACGATGGTCATTGCCTCACGCTCGGTGAGATACTTGTAGACGAAAGCCAAGTGCCCGAAGAATTCTTTATATCCGACGAGGAATTGCCAAAGTGGGAATATCAGAAAGGCTCAAAGTCGCTGAAACGCATCAACAAGACAACCGGTTTCGAATACAATTACAGCGAGGGAGCAATGGCTTTCCCCGACTATCTTGACCGTGCGTCACGCACTATCATCACAGGCGAGGGCGGTGCCGGGCCGTCACGTTTCAAACATATCATCAAGACGGAAAGCGGAAGATACCGCCGACTTGTTCCCGTAGAATTGGAACGGCTGAATATGTTCCCCGACAACCATACGCTGGGTTCGAGCGACTTGCGCCGTGCATTTCTCATGGGCAACGCCCTTGTGACTGGCATTGTCGAGCGCATCGCCATCGTACTCAAAGAAAGGATGTCGCGCAAGATGGCAAATGAAGGCCATTCAAAGTATGAAGAATAAAATTACATTGATAATTTACAGATTAATAAATACAGTGATATTTCAAAAGAAGAATTACGAGCGTATAGGTTGAATTCTGTAGAGGAACCAACGGATGAGATGCTTGAGGCCATAATGCAGGGGGTTCAAGAGGCGGCGTGCCAATCTACACTTCGCGCAAAAGCGGAATTGGAAAAGCGGTTTGACGCGGCAAAGGCAGAGATAGCCCGCCGCAAAGCACTAAGGGCAAGGGCCTAAAGTAAGGTCTTTATCGTACGATGCACGATTGTGTATCGTACGATGTGAGATCATTTATCGTACAATACGAGGTCGTTTATCGTACGATGTGAGGCCGGTGAAAGGGTACTTCGCTTGGTGCATAGCCTTGTGTAGCAGGAAATCATTAGTTTTGAGTATTGCCGCATTTGCGGCGAGTTAGTACCTTTGTCGCCGAAATCAATTGATGTTGGGAACAGACGGTATTAATGTAAATCCACCTTATTATATATATAGCGAATGAAGACAAAAAGTATAGCTCTTATACTTTCAATGGCGTTGTGCGCCGTGTTTTGCCGTGCGCAAGGCGCAGCCGACGCAATGCAGGAAGTGCAAAACGGAAAGACGGGAATCCTCCTCGTGCATTACGGCACGGGCAACGACCAGAGCCGTGCGGCGACAATCGACAAGCTCAACGACATGGTGGCCGACAGGTTTGCCGGCTGCAAGGTTCTCGAGGCCTATGCCGCCCCCACGGTGATAAAGGCCCTTGCCAAGAGGGGGATACGCAAGCTCACTATAGCAGAGGCTCTTGACTCGCTCCGCACTCTTGGCTGCACAAGGCTCGCCGTGCAGAGCACCATGCTCCTCGACGGCGTGATGACCGACATGCTGGAGCGCGACGTGAACCGGGCGAAAAGTGCGTTCCGGTCGGTAAAGGTGGGCCGTCCGCTGCTCTATTCGGTGGACGACTGCCGCACGCTGACGGACATGATATACGGGAACCTTGCTGCCGACAAACGCTTCGATGTCAGCAATTCGCAGGTGGTGCTCGTTGGGCACGGCAGCGACAGTCCCGCCAACGCGATGTACAGTCAGATAGACTATCTGCTCAAGGACGAAGGACGCACCCTCTGGCACGTGGGCACCATAGAAGGCTACCCCACGGTGGAAACCGTGGAGCACCAGCTGGCCAAGAGCAAGGTGAAGAGCGTAATCCTCGTGCCGCTGCTGTATATCGCCGGCAACCACCAGAAGGAAGACATCGACGGCGTGTGGACGCAGGAACTCAAGGCCAAGGGCTACAGCGTGTCGTCGCTCGGCAAGGGACTCGGCGAAATGCCGCAGGTGCAGCAGATGATACTCGACAGGGTAGCGGTTCTCGTGGGCGAGGGCAAATGACACACTAAGGAAACAGGCAAAAAGGAAATAACAAACAAGGTAAAAATAAATGAACAGTAAGATTTTATTTTTTGCGGTGGCGGCATCCCTGGGATGCCTCAATGCCGTGGCAGACGACGTGACAGACGGCAAGGACGACGACAAGGTCGTGGAGCTGAACCCCGTGGTGGTGACAGGTAACGGACACCACCAGCTGCTCAAGTCCACTACCACTCCGGTACACGTGCTGTCGCAGAAACTCATCAAGGAAACAGGTTCCACCGACTTCCAGCAGGTGCTCACGAAACTCATGCCGCAGGTGTCGTTCACGCCCAACGCCATGGGGTCGTATATCCGCGTGAACGGACTGGGCAACAAGTATGTGCTCGTGCTCGTGAACGGCAAGAAGGTCATTGGCGACATCGCCGGCAACGTGGACCTCAACCGTATCAATATGTCGAAGGTTAAGCGCATCGAGGTGCTCGACGGCGCAGCCTCGGCCCTCTACGGCTCCGATGCCATCGGCGGCGTGATCAATATCATCACCGACGACAACAGTCTCGACAATATCGCCGTTTCGTCGGACACCAGGGTGTCGGGCAAGGGACAGTTCTCCGAGGGCGTGAACCTCGACATCACGTCAAAGTATCTCGACTCCCATACCTCGTATTTCCATCAGGAGGCGGACAGCTACCAGACCAACAACAAGGCACTCGACGACGACGGCAACGAATATGAGACAATAGCGCCGCTCTTCATCGGCTTCAACTCCAACCTCATTAGCCAGCGCTTCGACATCAAGCCTATGGAGAACTTCTCGATCTACGCGGCCGGGTCCTACAACTACAAGCTCACCGACCGCCCCAATACCCGCCCCGACATCACCGGCGGTTCCGACTATGACATGCGCAGCGAGGGCTGGCGTCTGGAGGCGGGAGCAAAGTACAAGTTCGGCAAGCACTCCATCCACTTCGACTTTACCAACGACAACTACCATTACGGCAACCTCTACGAGGTGGCGACAAAGTCGTATAACGTGGGCGACTTCGTGCGCAACAAGTCGCAGAAATACTACGAGGCGGAGCTGAAGGGAGTGTTCCATTTCTACGACAAGTCGACCACCATCATCGGGGCAGACTGGCGCAACGATTTCCTCACGGCCACCAGCGGTAATGTGAACAACCATGTCTACACCGCCGCCGGCTACCTGCAGCACGACATGGAAATCGTGAAGAACGTGAGCGCAACGCTCGGCGTGAGGTACACAAGACACGGGGCCTTCGGCAACAATTTCACCCCCAAGGTGTCGCTGATGTACGCTCCGGGCAATTTCCGCTTCCGCGCTGCATACTCGCGCGGCTTCCGCGCCCCGGGTCTCGACGAGCTGTACTACCACTATTTCAAGATCATGGGCAAGAAGCCCGTCATCACCTTCGGTAACTCCTCGCTCAAGGCCGAGAGCAGCCACTACGCTTCGCTGAGTGCGGAATACAGCGACCGCATCTTCACAATCTCCGTGATGGGCTACCTTAACTTCGTTGACGACATGATCGTGAAGGAGACCATCACCGTGGACGACGCAATCCGCAGCGACCTCGCCGTGCAGTTCCCCGAGGCTACCGCCGAGCAGCTTGCGCAGCTCAAGACCTACGGTCACTATATCAACAGCGACAGGGGTATCGTGAAGGGTCTGCAGGCCAACGCCTCCGTGAACGTGACGCCCGACCTGACCATTATGGCAAACTACGCCTACACCTACGGCCGTTCCAAGACGGGCGGCGTATGGCAGGCACTCGAGCGCACCTACAGGCACAGTGCAACGGCAGGCGCCAACTACAGCCACACATGGAGCCGCTACACGCTCGGCGTGAACCTCAACGCGCGTTTCCAGTCGCGCACCTACTATCCCTCGTACGAGGATGCTCCCGGCTACGGCATCGTGAACCTCAACACCACGCACACGTTCACCGTGGGCAACATGTTCAAGATTATGCCCAGCATCGGCGTTGACAATATCTTCAACAAGACCGACCACCGCGTGGATACCGACACGCGCCGTTATGCCCTCTATTCTCCGGGCAGAATGCTGGTTGTGGGACTGAAAGTGAATTTCGCCAAGTAAGCGATGACGACAAAACGATTGTTTCTAAAGCTCCACCTGTGGCTCTCGCTGCCGCTGGGGATACTCGTCACGCTCATCTGCCTGTCGGGTGCCACGCTGGTCTTCAAGAGCGAGATACGCAATGCACTGGGCATGCCGCGCGTGGTTGCTCCCCACGGTATGGGCGGCAACCAACATGCCGGCAGGACAGTCGCCGCTGGCAAGACGTACGGCGGCGATGACCGGCAGAAGCATGCCAAGGCGCATGGAGCGGAGCTGGAACACGGTGCAGGGAAGGCGCATGCCGACGCACCCCACGGCACGACAACGAAGAGGGACTTCTTCTCCTACGTCACCAAGTTCCACACGGGACTGATGCTGGGGAAGACGGGAAAGGTGATAGTGACCTACACCACCTTGTTCTTCGTCTTTATCCTCGTCAGCGGACTGTGGATTTGCTGGCCGCGCAGTGCCCGTCAGTGGCGCAGCCGCTTCTCCGTGGAGCGCGGCAAGGGAGTCCGCCGCCTGCTCTACGACTTGCACGTGAGCCTCGGCTGGTGGACGGTGGCGTGGCTGCTGCTGCTCGCCGTCACGGGCCTCGGCTTCGGATTGAAGCTCGTGCCCAAGGGAACGGAAATGATGCAGGTCTTCCATGCGCTCCATATCGGGGCGTGGGGCGGCATCGTCACCAAGGTGATAACCTTTGTGGCGAGCCTTGTGGGCGCGTCGCTCCCCGTTACGGGCTACTGGCTGTATTTCAGAAAGCGCGCGAAATAAATTCCCATTTTGCTTAACGACGTTGGCGGAACGGATGGCATCGCAATGTGATGTTTCCGTTCCGCCAACTTTTCTTTAATGCCGTGAGTTTTATTACTCCGGCTGATATTTCAACACATCGTCGGGGTAAAGGATTCCGCAGTCGGCTCCCGACAATGGTCGTTCCTTCAGGAAGAGCACATATATAATCCTCTTGCCTTGGGAAAACGGTGCTTTTCCGGTTTTTGCCCTTAGCTTTGCGAGCAGGCGGTCGGCATAGTCGGCCGACTTCCATTTACATTCGCCCACGAGGATTGTGTCTTTGTCGTCTATTGATTCTGCCACTACGTCAAATTCCAGGTCTTCAAACCCGACAGGAGTCTTGTGGCCTTCTTCGTATACCGGCACCTTTCCCCACCAGCGGCGGGCCATGCTCCAGATGTGCCCAAACACCTCATTCCCGGAAATGGCAGTTTGGCACAGCCGCTCCCATACATTTCCCACGTATGCCGGAAATCCGCTTTCGATTTTCTGCATCACGAAAGATGTCCTGCCCAGGGCCAGCATGGAGCGGTGCGGCTCTATGAACGTGTAATAAAACGCCATGAAATTGTCGTCAATCCTGTATAGCGTCTTCTTTGTCTTCTCTTCACTTTCGCCGAAAGGCACCTCCTTGCTTATGTAGGACATTTCGCCCAGCGCAGCCAATGACTTTGAAATTTCGGTGGTTTTCTTCCCTATTGCCGAAGCTATGGCAGAATATCTTGTGTTTCCGCGGCCTATGGCAGTCATGATGGACTGGAAAGGCGCTATGTCGTTTGTTTCGTCTATGAAGAGTGCGCTCGGCTCGCCGAACAATATCCCGTGTTCGTCAAGAACCAGTGCGTCGACAGCCTCTTCCATCGAAGAATACCCTTCGCGCAAAGCCCAGTAGCGAGGCACTCCGCCCCATACGCTGTATTCTTCTATCGTACTTACAGCGTCTGCGTGCGTTGCCTCCTGCCAATACTGCGGACGTATCGGACGAAGGTTTATCTTTTCGTCGGCGCGGCCGTAAAGTGGGTCGGTTCTGTCAAGAATAAAATGCTGCATCATCCGCTGTGACGAACCGCATATAACGAGGTGGCAGTTAAGTTCCCCACTGTCGATAATCCTCTGCAGTACGGAAGGAAGCGCAGGGTCTTTTTCCACCATATACGGAAATTCGTCGAGCACCAGTACGGAATGTTTTCTGCACACCTTGTTGAATGCCATGAGTACGGACTCCCATGACGGGTAAATGGGCAGGTCGAAATCTTTGTAGGAATTGGCTATCGTTCCGGCAAGAAGGGCTATTTGCACTTGTGTCTCCTGTCTGCCCGCCTCAAAATATATGTCGTTGTCTGAAATCACCTTCTTGAGCAAGGTGGATTTGCCCAAGCGGCGGCGGCCATAGATGACAACAAATTTCGTTGCCTCCGATTCAAATGCTTTTTTAAGGCGTCTCTGTTCCTTGCTCCTATCGACAAACTCCATTTTTGAAAATGATTTTTTTGAAAATGATTTTTTGAAAAATGTTTTTGCAAAAATACGGCATTCTCAATTATGTTGCAAGAAAGAACGGGGAATTTATCGTCACTTAGCTCGGGTCCACGTCGAAATATATCATCAGCGAGCTGTATCTCTTGTCCTGCTCCATCTGCTGTTTGGCGGCAAGCAGACACTGGCGCACACGGGCCATGTCGATGCCCGGCTCGAGTTTCAGCATTATCTTGCGGATGAACATGGTGCGCACCTTCTGCACCGACGGCTTGTCGGGCCCCAGCACCCTTGCCCCGAGCCACTGGCGCAGTCTGCCGCCCATCTCGAGAGCCGCCGTGTCGGCGCGGTTCTCGTCTTTGTGCTTGAGAAACACGTAGATGAGCTTGTAGAACGGCGGATAGTGGAAGAGCCGCCGTTCCGCCATCATCTGTGCGTAGAACGCGCGCCAGCCGTTGTCTGCCACCTGTCTCACCACGGGCTGCTCCGTGTCTTTTGTCTGCAGCACCACAACGCCCCTCTTGCCCTTGCGTCCGGCTCTTCCCGCCACCTGCGACATCATGGTGAAGGCGTGCTCGTAGGCGCGGAAGTCCGGCTGGTTGAGCATGGAGTCGGCATTGAGGATGCCCACCACCTTCACGCGGTCGAAGTCCAGCCCCTTGCTCACCATCTGTGTGCCGATGAGGATTTTGGTCCTGCCGGCGGAAAAATCGTTGATGATGCGCTCGTAGGCGTTGCGCGACCGTGTGGTGTCGAGGTCCATGCGCGCCAGCGGCACGCCGGGGAAGAGTTCCATTATCTTCTCCTCTATCTTCTCCGTGCCGTAGCCGTAGGGGCGCAGGTCGTCGCTCTCGCAGTTGGGGCAGTGTTTCGGCACGGTGTAGGTGTATCCGCAGTAGTGGCAGGTGAGCTGGTTCATGTTCTTGTGCAGCGTGAGGCTGACGTCGCAGTTCTCGCATTTTGGCACCCATCCGCAGACGCGGCACTCCACCATCGGAGCGAAGCCGCGGCGGTTCTGGAAGAGGATTACCTGCTCGCCGCCGGCGAGGGCCTGTTTCATCTCCTCGAGCAGAAGGGGCGACACGGGACCGTACATCATCTTGCGCCGCTGCATGTCCTTCACGTCCACAACCTTTATCTCGGGCATCTCGATGCCCTTGAAACGCTGGTCAAGTTCCACCAGCCCGTATTTCCCCGCTTCGGCGTTGCGCCAGCTTTCTGCCGACGGCGTTGCGGAGCCGAGCAGCGTCTTTGCGCCATGCTGCTGTGCCAGCATCACTGCCACGCTGCGGGCGTGGTAGCGCGGTGCCGGGTCTTGTTGCTTGAACGACGATTCGTGTTCCTCGTCGATGATGACGAGGCCGAGGCGGGAGAATGGCAGCAGAACCGCCGACCTGGCGCCGAGAATCACGTCGTATGGGGTGGGGGAGAGCTGCTTCTTCCATATCTCCACTCGCTCCGCGTCGGAGTATTTGGAGTGGTAGATGCCGAGCCTGTCGCCGAACACCTTTTGCAGCCTTTGGCGTATCTGCACCGTGAGGGCTATTTCTGGCAGGAGATACAGCACCTGCTCGTGCCGCTCCAGTGCCTGCTTTATAAGATGTATGTATATTTCGGTTTTTCCGCTCGACGTGACGCCGCGGAGCAGCACGACGTTCTTTTTAAGAAACTGGAACAGAATGCTGTTATACGCCTGCTGCTGCGCTTCGGAGAGCTGTTTCACGTTGTCCAGATGCGGTGTGCCCCCGCAGTTGAGCCTTCCCACCTCCTTTTCGTAGGTGGTGAGGAAGCCCCTCTCTATGAGCTGTTTCATCACGGCGGCGGTGCAGTGGGCCTCGTTCATCAGTTCCTCTTTCGTTACCTCTGCCACCTGCTCGTCGGTACAGTCGCCCACGATGGTGTCCCAGTGCGACATGTTGAGGAACGTGGCGAATGTCTTCTGCTGTGCCAAAGCCCTTTTCAGTATGCCGAAAGCTACGTGCATCGACTGCTCGTGGCGCAGCTTCTCGGGAATCGTGACGTAGGTCTCCGTCTTGGGCTTGAAACCGTCCACTGTTTTCAGTCCGGCGGGCAGGGCGGCATTGAACACGTCGCCGATGGGGGCCATGTAGTAGTCGGCTACCCATTGCCACAGCTTCAGCTGGCCGGGTGTGGCTATCGGTTCGTTGTCGAGCACCTGCTCGATGTCCTTCACGTTGAATTCCGGCTTGTTGTGATGGCTTCTCACGATGAGGCCTACCGTGAGTTTCGACTTGCCGAACGGCACGAGCACGCGCTTGCCGTCGGCGACGGCAGTCTCCATACTCTCCGGCACGGAGTATGTGAACAGGCTGTTGAGCGGTAGCGGCAGTATGATGTCGGTGTATAGCATTTCCTTGTTGATGCTTGTAGTCATTGTAAAGTATGCCGTTATGGAGGGACTTCATGTTCTGTCATTCCCTCTGCCCCAAGTCAAACGGTACGGGGCGTTTTTCTATAGGCATACAAAAATAGCGGAAATATCCGAAACGCAGGAGATATTTGCGTGGAATTGTGATTTTTTCATTCTCACCTTGCGGTGTTGTAAATTTTGGGACACCGCAAGAGGGCTTTATAGAAAAGATTTCATAAATTTGCAGTGGCTTGCGTGATTCACGCTGGCAGACTGTTTGAAGAAGAATTGCAAGGCTCGAACGGTATTTGGAGAAATTCGACAAAGAACTGACAGACAGCGTATATTCTTTATGTAAAGGAAAACGCCTGAAAGACTTTAAGTTGCAATTTGTTCCCGTCATCAATGTCGGGAGCAAAACGCCCCAACTGCTTAAAACATAGACCAAGACTTGTTGCTCCGTATCATGACAACTTTCATGGAAGGAAGGGACTATGACGAAGAGCTTAAACTTGACATTGCTAATGCAATGAGCAAAGGTGATTTGAAAATTAAATGTGAAGATTATGAAGAATAAATTTTTTGCTGTTGTTTTGTTCTGTATGCTTGCCTCTATTGGTAAAGCACAGACTGTGGGTTATTATTATAAACCACTGGCTGCAGAGGGGTGCAACATGAAGTACAGTGTCACCAAACAGGATACTATATATTACATCGTTGCAACAGTAAAGTCCGAAAGACTGAGCTTTCTCAAAGAGCCGATTATGCTCATAAAGAACTTTGATGGTCAAGTCATCAAATTATACGGAAACAATATCGGCAATAGCTCTGAGACAGGTGGTATACTCATTGGTAATGTCCTGTGTCCCGAAACAGAGATAATTTCCACTGCTCAATTCAAAATTATGCCGGAGCAATTTGAGTCAATAAAAAATGGCATCTCCAAGGTGCGATTGTCAACAACGCCCATTGTGCACGAACGTGAATTCACCAAGGACAAGATAGGTAAGAAACTCTATCAGTTCTATCTGAAGCAAAGGGATAAAGATGATAGCTTCTGATTTACAACTAGAGCGACATATAATATGATGACAGAAACGAGTGAAAGGAAACTGCCGGTAGGCATCCAGTCCTTCGAGAAGATGAGGGAGGAAAACTACCTGTATGTTGACAAGACCGACTTGGTTTGGAAGCTTGCCAACAGTGGAAACACGTATAATTACCTGAGCCGCCCGCGGCGGTTCGGCAAGTCTGTGCTCGTGGATACCCTCCAGGCCTATTTCGAGGGCAGGAAGGAACTCTTCGAGGGACTCAGAATCATGGAGTTGGAGAAGGAATGGGTGAAGCGCCCCGTCATCCGACTCGACATGAGCCGTGGGGGAGCCAATGCCGGCACCTTGCGTTCCTATCTGGACATTCGCTTCGGACAATACGAGGAGCTATACGACATCACCCCCAAAGCCACCGCCCAACTCGCCGACCGTTTCGACGGCATCATCACAACGGCCTGCAAAAAGACCGGACAGCAGGTAGCCATTCTCATCGACGAGTACGACTCGCCCCTACAGCATTCCTGGAAGACTCCAGAGCATGAGAAATGCACGGAGGTCTATCGTGAGGTGTTCGCCATTCTGAAGGCCGACGACCTGTACGAGAAGTTTGTCTTCATCACAGGCATCACCAAGTTCACGCAAATCTCCCTCTTCTCCGTACTCAACAATCTTACGAACATCAGTTTTCATCCTCAATACGCCGCCCTTTGCGGCATCACCAAGCAGGAGATTACAGACAACTTCATGCCGGAGATTGAAGCGATGGGAAAGAAGAACGGATGGACTGCCGAGGAAACCGTCATGCAACTGAAGGACAACTACGACGGCTACCACTTCAGTGCGGAGAATATGGTGGATGTGTTCAATCCATTCAGCCTGATCAATGCTTTGGACGAAAAGGAAATCTTGAACTACTGGGCATCATCCGGCGCAACATCGCTACTACCGAAGTTTGTAGATGACATTGAAATCCGCCTCAAGGACCTCGACCATTGCGTCATACTAAGCAATATCATCCG
>CAVGJZ010000017.1:0-52204 GCA_963629785.1 Oscillibacter sp. MSJ-31
CTGCTCAGCCCTCTCGGGACCTCAGCCCCCTCAGAGTTGTCCGAGAAGTCCGAGAGGTCTGAGTTGTCTGATTAGTCCGAGCAGTCCAGACGTTCTTCCCCCGTCTCCATTTTTCTCCTCCTATACAATATTTTCTTTCATCCCTCGTTATTCCCTTGTTATGCAATGGACCGACAGAATTCGACAGGTAAAGATATTCCTTGTTCTCGCAGCAGTGGTTATTGCTGTTGCCTCTTTGATGATTTCAAATCTCTTCGTAAAGGATTTGGCTAAGGAGGAACGCAACAAAATGGAGGTGTGGGCAGAAGCCATGCGTTCTTTTAACATGGCTGATGAGACTACCGACCTTGGTCTTGTGCTGAAGGTCATCAACGAGAACCATACTATTCCTGTTGTCGTGCTCGATGCCAACGGCGTGCCGCAGGTTTCACGTAACCTCCAGATTGGCGGCTTGTCTGAGAGCGACAGCGTTTCTTATGTCAAGAATCTTGGAGAGAAACTCTTCAAGACCGGGCGTTATATCCGTATTTCGATGGACGACAGCGACAGACGGGCTTATATAGATGTTTGCTACGACGATTCCACCATTCTCAAGCGTTTGGCATATTATCCTTACGTGCAGCTGGGAGTAGTTCTTATCTTCGTGGTAGTTGCTATTTTTGCCCTGCTAACCTCTAAACGCGCAGAGCAGAACAAGGTATGGGTGGGTCTTTCTAAGGAGACGGCCCATCAGTTGGGCACACCCATTTCGAGTCTTATGGCATGGACGGAGATACTGAAGGAAAATTATCCCGACGATGAACTGATACCTGAGATGGACAAGGACGTGAAGCGTCTGCAGCTTATTGCTGACCGCTTTTCCAAAATCGGTTCCTTGCCCGAGCCTGTGCCGTCGAGTCTTAATGATGTTGTGGATCATGTGATTGACTATATGGACCGCCGCACGTCCTCGAAGGTTGTCATTTCAAAGAAATTCCCCAAAGAAGACATTGTCGTGAGTCTTAATGCTTCGCTCTTTGAGTGGGTGATAGAGAACCTTTGCAAGAATGCCGTTGATGCCATGGAGGGCGAGGGTCATATCACTATTGACGTGCAGGATTCTACAGACAAGGCTATCATTGAGGTTACCGACGACGGCAAGGGCATCAAGAAGAAAGACATTGGCAATGTCTTCAAGCCGGGGTTCACGACTAAGAAGCGCGGATGGGGACTTGGCTTGTCTCTTGCAAAGCGTATTGTGGAGGAATACCACAAGGGCAGGATATTCGTTAAACGCAGTGAAGTCGGTGTAGGAACAACGTTCAGGATTGAGATTAGAAAGTAACATCAATATAGGATGTCTCTGCCCAAATCAAGGTAGTATCTAAACAGGAAAGCCCCGAAACCGCTTTATGCAGGTTTCGGGGCTTGCTGATTTTATATGCGTTCTTTACTTGACGACTGTCTTCACAGTCTTGCCGTCGGTAGTGCGGATGATGTTGATACCGTTCTGACGATGGTTAAGCTTCTGTCCGCTGGTATTGTAGCGTGCGGAAACATTGCTGCTGCCGTTATCGCCGTCGGTGGCGTTGATGCCGTTGACGATGTCGAACGGAATCATGACGAACTGTATCTTGCCCTTCTGCGTGGCACTGACAACTACGGTGAACGGCTTGTAGTAGTTCTTGCTAACGTCCAGCTTGCCGTCGGTTGTGATAGCCACATGCTGTGCCATCTCTTCTGAAAGGGCGTCGGCAAAGGCATACGTAACCGTCGCGTCGGCATCGTCGAACTGGAAGAATTGCTTCAAGTCAATCTCTCCGCCGGCATTCTGCGTAGTGGCGTTTGTCACCACACGGTCGCCGTTGAAATTGTCCATACAGAAATATGCCGGCGTGTTGAGCCCGAACTGTCCGCTGTCACTTCCCTCGATGGTGTAAGACACACTTGTCACCTTGCCCAGCTGCCGCAGGTCTGCCCACTGCCATGTGTCAAGGTAGTAGCGGTCGGCTTCTTTTGCCGCGCGGTAGTCGGCGAGGTAGTATTCCACCTTGTCCTCGGTGCCGTCGGCATGATGGCCGGTAAATACGATCTTGAGGTAGTCGTCCTTGCCGAACTTGTGGGCATAGGCATCGCCAATGGTTATGGTGTTCATGGCGTAGGCATTGTTCGTGATATAGCAGCCGTTGATGATGTCGCCTTCCACAGGCTTGTTCAGAACCTTTATCACACCGGTGCTGTATGCCACGGCGTAGTTCTCCGACCCGTCATAGCCGTTGCCCACGACAGAATTGAACTGGTCGGGCGTGATGGTGCTGAAGCTTGTCTGTGTTCTGTTGGAGTAGGCGAAGCCCTGCCATGACCCGTAGTCGAGCGAGTAGTTGTTCTCGAAGGAATACGAACCGCTGAGGAACGAACCTATCAGCTGCTTGTCGTAATAAGTTCCGGTGGCGGAAACTCCCTTCGTGTCGGGACCGCGCCAGAAGCCGTCCTTTTCGAGGTAGAGGTTCTCGAACGTTGCCGTTACGGCATCGCCCGTTACTGCCACGCGGCAGGTGTCGGCGGCCTGTTTGCCGTTCTTGTCAGTGACTGTAACGTAATACAGGTCACACTCTGCCGGAGCGTACACGGAAACCGCCGTGCCGAAGTCGTCAAGAGTTGCCGTTGCTATTTCCTCGTGCTTGCCGTTGGTCCATGTGATTGCGAACGGCGCTGTACCCTCGCTGACAGTGGCGCTGAGAGATGCCTGTTCGCCGGCTTCGACGCTTTCCGTGGCAGATACTGCTACAACCACGTTGGGAATCTCGTGGATAACCTCTCCGCCGGCAACGAACTTGCTTGTGGCATAAACCTCACTTGCAGTGCCTTTGATGTTGGTCTCCACAACATAGATGATGTATTCCTTGTCTTTGACGAGTCCGTCTACGGTAGCCACGGCGGCTTCGTTCTTGAATACGGAAACTGCATTCTCCGAGAGTGCCAATTCTTCCGCAGTGGGTGCTGCCTCAGAAGCCTCCTTTGCCATGACCTGTGCTATGCCGGTCTGGTTGAACATCATCTTTACGTCGGCTGATGTGTCGGTGATGTTGTTCACGGCAGGGTATCCTTCGGCTGTAACAGGAGCATCGGTATAGGCGTCGAACTCATATGCTCCGATTGTCGGAGACTCCTGGTTGCGCTGTGTCCCGGTGATGTCGGTCGTTACATAGTCGAGTGGGGATGCGCCGGTCAGGTTGTCTGCTTTCAGCGGCTCCAGTGAGGCGGTGTCGTCGGCAAATTCCACGAGGGCGTTGATTCCGTCTGTCGCGCCGCTGAGTTCCTTCCATGCGTCGTAGGTCTCAATGTTATTCTTGTTGTAGGCAAACACGCTGCCCGTGGTGTATGCCACGTTATGTGCGTAATTCGGCAGTGCCACACATTCCGGCTTGTAGTAGCGGTAGGCATAACCTCCGGCCTTGTTCATGAAGATGTTGTTGACGATGTTCACGTCGTCGATATTGAGGTCGTTTACATACATCGCCGCAGAGTTGCCGCTGCCGTTGATGTTTACGGTGTTGTAGGCGATGTTCACGTGTGAAGCCTCGCTGCCGATCTTGATGCCGAAGCTGGATGAGCTGCTGCTGGTGACGATGATTTCGTTGTTTGCCACGATGACCGGTGCGCTGGCCGTGCCCTTCATGGTGCGCAATGATATCGGGTCGCACGCTGTTTCGAGGTCAAGGTTGAACTTGTTGCCCGTGATTTCGAAGCTCTCGCCGTATTCATCCCTGAGTTGTCCGTCGAAGCCGTAGAACTCCTTGGTGGTCTTGCTGTTCTCGATGCGGTTGCCCCGAATCTTGGCTCCCAGCTCGTCCATGCAGTAGATGGCCTTTGTGCCCTGGTCGCGAAGGATGTTGTTTTCTATCACGCCTCCTCTTTCCTTGGGCAGAGCCACAGTGCCGGTGCCGCCCATGCGTATGCCGATGTATCCGCCTTCGAGGGTGCAGTTCTTCACTGTGAGGTAGTCGTTGTTGCTGTTGGCTACGTTCCTCGAATAGGTGTATATCAGGTTGATGTCGTTGCTGTAGTCCACTGTCGTTTCGGTGTGGATATAGCAGCTGTCGATTGTCACGTGGCGGCTCTGGTCCTTGACGTGTACCACGCCGGGGAACAGAAGGTCTGTCGTCGTCACTTCCACTCCGCGCAATGTGAACCAGTCTGCGCCGGCGATGGTGAACGTGCCGAATTCGGCAGCCATCTTGTCGTCGGAATATCCCGGCTCGTTGTATTTGTCGAAATAGATTTTCACGTCGTGCCAGTCGCCGCTTTCGCTCTGCAGCGTAACGATGTTGTGGCTTGATGTTCCGGGGATTTCCGGCACCGTCACGTTTTCGTTGTATATGCCGCGCTTTATGTTGATGGTCACCGGACCGTCGATGCCGCCTTTGAGGGCGTCGATGGCAGCCTGTATCGTGCCGTAGTCGGCATCGGCTCCCACGGTGAATGTTCCGCTGAAGCCCTTGGCTATGTCCGTTGAAGCTGTGGCAGGTTCCGTTACCGCCGTTTCAGTGGCGTTGCCGGTGGCGCTGTTTACTGTTGCCGTTGCCGTTGCGTTCTCTGCGGCGTTGCCTGCCATGCAGTATGTCAGCCAGAAGTAATAGGTGCCCGGCACGGTGATTTTGTATGAACCGCTTATTTCTGTTCCGCCTGATTCTGCCTTGCCGAACATGTTTACGGGAGCGAACGTGTCGCTGGTGCCGGTGCTGTAGACTTGTGCCGAACTTACTGTGGCGGCGTCAGTCTGTGCAATGTTGAATTTCTGTATGTCAAGTTCGTTGAGGTCGCCTTCGGCTTCAACGGCAATTCTCATCATCTCTGTCTCCGCACCCTTTGTCGTTGTGGCGGGAGCCGCGGGCGATGTCGTTACGGAGGCGATGTGTATCGGTTGTTTTTCGTATGCCGTCACCTCTATGGCGAAGCCAGCCTTGGAGTATTTGGTCACGAATTTCACCGTCACCTTGCCGTCGGCGGAGTTGGAGAGGAAATATTCGGGCTTGTCGTACAGTGAGTAGGTGGCGTCGGCATTTTCCTTTGCCTCGCCTCCGTGGTAGATGTAGAACTTGTCGGAATATGTCACGTTCCATTCCTTGAACGTAAGCTTCACGCTTTCGCCCGCAGTCTTCGGGGCGAATGTCACGGTGCCTTCGAAATTGGCGGTGTAGTTGCCGTCGCTGCCTCCGTCGTCGTAGAACATGAGTGGGGCGGAACCGTCGATGAGGATTTCGCCGTTGTCGCCGGCTTTCATGCTGTAGACGTTCTTTATCTCGATGCTGCCCTCGGGGTCGCCGTCATTGGGGACAACTGCCGAACCGTCGCTCAGCGTGATTGCCTCCACTGCTGCGTCGATGGTGCTGCCCGTTTTGGCATCCGGCGAAATGTCGTAGTGTATGCAGAAATAGTTGTCGCCTTCGGCAAGGGCTTTAGGTTCGTCGAGAGTGAGTGTGAGTTCCGTTGCCGTGCCGTCGATGTCGGCAGAGGCTACAAGCGTTGCATCCTCACCGATGGTGTAGTCGCGTTTCTCCATTGTGTAGAGCTTCACCTTTGAGGCACTCTTTTCAGACCCCTTCAGGTTTACTTTCACTGCGGTGACCGACTTCACGTCGGCGTCGCCTGTCGCCACAAGGTCGAGAACCAGCGTTTCCACGTTGCTTTCGCCCACGGCGGCGATTTTCTTGTCAGACTGTATCACCTCGGTTGAAGATACCGTCATCGGCTGCGACTTGTATTCGCTCACCGTAGCGGTAAAGCCCTTGTAGCTGTAGTTGTAGGAGCTGCCGGCGTTGAACACCACCGTGAGTGTACCGTCATCGGCAGTAGATCGCAATACCTTCTGCGGACCTGTCGCCTTTGTCTCTTTGGTGCTCTCCCACAGCAGGTCGCCCGTCGTGCCGCTGCCGCTGTACACTTTCACGTAGGCGTGTTCAGAGCCGGTGTAAGTGTTGTAGTAAATGTCGAACGAACTGAAGTCGATTTGGCAAATCATCCCTTCGTGCTTGGGCACGAACACGTTGATGCGGTCGTCGGTGCCGCCCTCATAGTAAGTGCTGTATGAGCTGGCGCTCTTCTGCGAGAATTCCAGCGAACCGTTCACCTTTTTTGTTACCGTGCCCTGATTGGCATACTGCACCACGACGTTCTTCACCTCGCGGTCGCCCTCCGGACTGCCGTTTTCCACGCTGTGCGAACCGTCGCTGAGTGTGGCAGACGTGATGGCTGCGTCAATCTTCTGACCGTTCAAGGCATCCTCGCTGATGCTGTAGGCAAGCCAGAAATAGTTGTCGCCTTCGACGAGCGACACTTCGTTGCTTGCCGTTATCTCAAAGTTGTCTGCCGTTACATCCGTCTCGCCCACCTTTGTCGTCGTGGCGAAAGCGTCGGAAGACTTGGTGTAGTAAAGCGAAGCCTTTGTCACCAGGGCACTGGTGCCGTTGGTGTTAAAGGCGAATTTCTTTGCCGTCAATACGGGTGATGTCTCGGTTGTCTTGATATTGAACTTCAATATCTGCTGGTCCGCGTCGCCTGCGCAAACCGTGCCGGCCGTTGTCTGTGCCACGTCAATGCCGCTTACCGTCATGGGCTGCGGAGTGAACTGCGACACGAGTGCTTCCCAACCGTCGCCGGTGTTGTAGGCATTGCTCTCGAATACCACCGTGAGAGAACCGTCGTCGGCGGTAGACTTCACTGTTCCTGTCTCTTTGCCGTTGAACGTGCGCAGAAGATTGTCCGCAGTGGCTTCCGTGCCGTTGTAGACATGCAGCTTCTGGCTGTATATACTTCCTGTGGCAAGATCCATCTTGGAGAAATCAATCTTTATCTTCTTGGTCGCATCGGTAGGAGTGAAAGTAATCTTGCCCGACTTGAAATTCTTGTCAATCTTTCCGTCGATGCCTCCGTCGTCAAAGAAATTCAGCGGCGTGTCGCCCACCGTCACTGTCTGATACTCCGACGAAATGGCGATTACCGCAGGGTTTTCCACCTCCACCGCATCTGCCGCCGTGAACGGTGAAACACCGTCGGGAAATGCCGTTGTCGTGATTCCCGTGATTTCAATTTTTATCTTGTCGCCCACATTTCCGCCGGTGATGTCGCCGGCGAGAGTGAACAGGTTGTCGCCGTTTTCCAGTGTCTTGTCGAGCGTCAGTGTGTAGACTCCGTTGCTTTCGGAAACCGATGTCCCGAGCGGCGTAGCGTCCTTGAACGATGCCGCCGCACCGGAATAAAGCCTTGTCGCCAGCGGGTCGATGGAGTTGTTGTCGTTCTTTGTTAGCTTGAAACTCACGGTTTTAAGATGGTCGGCATTCAACATCCCGGTTGTCGAGACGTAGAAGCCTGCGAAATTAACATAACTCTTGCTCTGGGGCGAGGCAACCACGTTAGTGTACTGTGATCCTGCTCCAGTCACTGTCATGTTTTCGAGTTTAACGCATTTTACCTTTGCCACCCATCCCTCGCAGGTCTTGGCGTCGCGGTAGAGGAAACCCACCGACAGTGCCCCGTCGCTCGTCGTGGAATAGAACGACATTGGGTCGGTGAGCGTTCCCGTGAGCTTTTCCAGGATGTCGCCATCCGGGAGCTTGAGGTTGCCGCTCACTTCGCTTGTAGTCTTGGCGAACGTGAACGAGTTGTCGGCGTCGGCCTCCCCGTTGTATATGTTCACGTAGGCAGGGTATGACTTGCTGTACTCCTTCACGTCGAAACTCTCAAACGTGACCTGTACCGACATTCCGGCTTCCGCCGGCTTGAATACTACAAGAGACTGGGTGTTGTTGGTTGCACCGGCAGTGATGCTTCCTGTTCCCTTGGGGTCGTAGAAAGTGATTTCCTGCCCGGTAGCCACCGTCACCGTCTGCTTGCCGAACTGCGGCTGGACCACGGTGTTGCTGTCGTCGGCTCTCAGCTGCGCGGGCAGCCATAGCATCGACAGCAAAAGTGCCAGCATCAGATAACTGTACTTCTTTTGCATTTTGTTTATGAAATTGATTAATGAAATAATATCTCGCGATATAAGCCGGACTTCGCGCGCTTTCCTCGAAACGCCGAAATCGTGGAGTTGCGCCCGTGAGGGTTTCACCCCTCTGCGCATTTCTCCTCTTCCGCAATGGCAGGTCTTCTGACTCGCCGCCCGGATGTCCAGACGCCTTCCCGACAAAATGCAGTGGCTTATGTGTCTGAATCCTCAAAAGGACGGCTCACAGCAGCGGGACTGTCCGGGATTTCCACCCGGTTCCCTTTTAATCGCCCGGCAGGGGCGAACCGCTTGCGTGTTTGTTATGTCTTTATCTATTTTTACAATGCAAAGTTAGCCAAATAAATTATATTCACAAAAGCTGTGGAATAAATTTTTAGGTATAGACGTTTAGAATACGCTTGCAAAATGTTTTACAAATAAGACATTTGGAACACTTTGTTTTTTGTCTGATTTTAAGGAGCAGTGCTTTTCGGGGAGGAAACGATAGCTTTGCCCCGAGGAAACGATAGCTTTGCTCCCCGAAAAGCTATCGTTTTCTCCGAGGTTTTGGGGCATCTATTTTTAGGATATACCTATTATATTGATTATCAACATTTTGCATTTGCCATAAAAGAACAGTACAATCCAGTTAAAATCCGGGCAAGTCCCACATCGGCAAAATGCGACATTTGGAACACTTTTCAAACATTGCACAAAGGACATACAACAAGTGTTGCACTGTTTTTTTTACGACAATAGAGACAATGTAGACAATAGAGATGATAACCTTCCTATCGTCGGTGTAAAAACGGCTGTGCCTAAAAACTGAAAAGATGTCAAAGGGAAATTTTCTTTCCCTCCCTGATACTCTTCATCTCGTTCTCCTTCATCTTCTTCAGCAGGTCGCTGGCAAAGATGAAATCGGTGAGCTTCTGGTTTGTGGACCCCATGATGTCCTCGCTCTTGCCCTGCCATTCCTTCTCGCCCTGATATATGAAGATGATGTTCTCGCCGATACCCATCACCGAGTTCATGTCGTGGGTGTTGATGATGGTGGTGATGTTGTTCTCCTGCGTTATGCTGTGCAGCAGACCGTCGATCACGAGCGATGTCTTGGGGTCAAGTCCGGAGTTCGGTTCGTCGCAGAAAAGGTACTTGGGGTTGAGGGCAATGGCGCGCGCTATTGCCACGCGCTTCTGCATACCGCCCGACAGCTCGTCGGGGTATTTCTTGTGCGCATCGGTGAGGTTTACGCGGTCGAGACATTCCTCTGCCCTGCGTGTGCGCTCGCGCAGCGTCATCGACGAAAACATGTCGAGCGGGAACATCACGTTCTCCAGCACCGACAGCGAGTCGAAGAGCGCGGCGCTCTGGAATATCATTCCCATCTCGCGGCGCATCATCACCTTTTCCTTCTTCGTCATGGTGACGAAGTTCCTGCCGTCGTAGAGCACCTCCCCGTCGGTAGGTTCAAGCAATCCCACGAGGTTTTTCATCAGCACCGTCTTTCCGCTTCCGCTCTGTCCGATGATGAGGTTCGTCTTGCCGCTTTCCAACACGGCGCTGATGCCTTTCAGCACGTTTTTGTCGCCGAACGACTTGCTGAGTTTTTTTATTTCAATCATTGTCTCTTGCTTTCGTTTGTCTTTCATGGGCTTGCCGCCCGTTAATCCGCTGCCGTCAGCTCAGTAACTGGGTGAGGAACACGTCGGAGCAAAGTATGAGCACGCTGCTCGTCACCACGGCGTTGGTGCTCGCCTTTCCCACTTCCACCGAACCTCCTTCCACTGTGTAGCCGTAATACGACGACACGCTGCTGATGATGAAGGCGAAGAACAGGCTCTTGATGATGCTCATCCACACGAACCACGTGTTGAAGCTGTGCTGCAGGCCTTCCGTCAGGTCGTCGGGCGTGAGCACCTGTCCAATGTACGCCGTGGCGTAAGCTCCTATTATGCCCGTCGCCGAGGAGAATATCACGAGGAACGGCATGATGGTTATAAGTCCCATGATCTTTGGCAGGATGAGATAGCAGGCAGAGTTCACGCCCATTATGTCGAGGGCGTCGATCTGCTGCGTCACCCTCATCGTGCCTATCTCCGAGGCGATGTTCGACCCCACCTTTCCGGCGAGTATCAGACACATTATCGAGGACGAGAATTCGAGCAGCAGGATTTCCCTCGTGGTATATCCCGACACCCATCTGGGCATCCACGGGCTCTGGATGTTGAGCTTCATCTGGATGCAGATTACCGCTCCGATGAAGAAGGAGATGAGGAGCACGATGCCCACGGAATCTACTCCCAATCCCGCCATTTCCTTGACGTATTGTTTCATGAACATCCTCATGCGTTCCGGGCGCGATAGCGACCGTCCCATGAGAATGAGGTATTTCCCGAAACTTGTCAGCTGACTGTATAATATCATTTTTCTTCTTTTTTATGTGTGGCGTGCCCCTTGACAGGAACGTGCCGTTATCTCATCATCCACCTGCCTTCGTGTTTCACCATCGGCACCACGATTTCCTCCTTAGTGCTGTCGGCGAAGCACATGAGCAAGTAAGCCTCCGCCGTCTCGCCCTTGGCGTCGTTGCGGCAGTTCGCTATCCTCACTTCGCTGATGCCGCCGTGGTCTTTGTTCAGCCCGGCGAGATACATCTTGCTGTTCGCCTCGAGCTGTTCCCTGTAGCTGCCGGGGATGCTTTCGGTGCGCAGTGTCATGGCGGTGAAATACTTGTATCCGCCGTTGTTGAGACTGTCGTAGAATTCCTTTGCAGCCTCCGCTGCGGCAAAGTCCGGCTTCTGTTGCCCGGCGGAGCAGGCCATCAGTAATGCCGTGAGGATTGCGAGGGCCAGAGTTGCCGCGGTGACAGACTTTCCCATTTTATTTCTGTCTTATGAAGATGTTTATCGGCGAGCCGGTAAGCGTCCAGTTCGCGCGGATCTTGTTTTCGAGGAAACGCTTGTACGGCTCCTTGATATACTGCGGCAGGTTGGCGTAGAACACGAACGACGGAATCTGCGTGTTGGGTATCTGCGAGCAGTATTTTATCTTTATGTACTTACCCTTTATTGATGGTGGCGGATATGCCTCGATGAGCGGCAGCATAGTCTCGTTGAGCTTTGTTGTGCCGATCTTTATCTTGCGGTTCTGGTAGACATTCTTCGCCGTTTCCAGCACCTTGAATATCCTCTGCTTTGTCACTGCCGAGGCGAACACGATTGGGAAGTCGGTAAACGGCGCCATGCGGTTGCGTATGGCGTTTTCGAAGGTGTCCATCACCTTCTGGTCCTTGTTCTCCACAAGGTCCCATTTGTTCACCACCACCACCAGCGACTTGTTGTTCTTCTGTATGAGCTGGAAGATGTTCATGTCCTGAGCCTCGATGCCCCGTGTGGCGTCGATCATGAGGATGCACACGTCGGAGTTCTCGATGGCGCGTATGGAACGCATCACGGAGTAGAACTCCAGGTTTTCCGTCACCTTGTTCTTGCGGCGTATTCCCGCGGTGTCTACAAGGTAGAAGTCGAAGCCGAACTTGTCGTACCGCGTGTATATGCTGTCGCGTGTCGTGCCGGCAATCTCGGTCACTATGTTGCGGTCTTCGCCGATGAAGGCGTTGATGATGCTGCTCTTTCCGGCGTTGGGCCGTCCCACCACTGCGAAGCGCGGTATGCCGTCTTCGAGCATTTCGCCGCCCTTGTCGGTCATCTTCGCCAATACCTCGTCGAGCAGGTCGCCCGTGCCGCTGCCTGTTGCCGAACTGATGCACATCGGGTCGCCGAGCCCCAGCTTGTAGAACTCCGCCGCGTTGTAGATGAGCGTGTTGTTGTCGGTCTTGTTGGCTGCGAGGATTACCGGTATCTTGGTGCGGCGCAGGATGTTCGCCACGTCCATGTCGAGGTCTGTCACCCCGGTCATGATATCCACGAGGAATATGATGAGGTCGGCCTCTTCGGTGGCGATGAGCACCTGCTTGCGTATCTCCTCCTCGAAGATGTCGTCGCTGTTCACTACCCATCCGCCGGTATCGACAACCGAGAATTCCTTGCCGTTCCAGTCGCATTTGCCGTATTGGCGGTCGCGTGTGGTGCCCGCCTCGTCGCTCACGATGGCCTGACGCGTTTTCGTCAGACGGTTGAAGAGCGTGGACTTGCCTACGTTTGGCCGTCCTACTATCGCTACTAAGTTTGCCATATCTGTTCTAGCCTCCTTTGTCGGTGGGGCTGTAAATTCCCACCTGTATTCTTTTATCGCGTGTTATAAGAATCCCACGCACGGTTAAACTTGTTTCTTTATTCCGGGTTATACCCGAAGTTGTCCAGTTCCCTTTTCGAACTTCTCCAGTCCTTGTCCACCTTCACGAAAAGCTCCAGGTATATTTTCTTGCCGAAGAAGCGTTCCAGGGATTTCCTTGCCTCCGACCCGAGTTTCTTCAGTGCCACGCCCTGGTGTCCGATGATGATGCCCTTTTGCGAGTCGCGCTCCACGTAGACCACGGCGTGTATGTTGATTTTCCTCTCGTCCTCCTTGAACGACTGCACCGACACTTCGGCGGAGTAGGGGATTTCCTTGTCGTAATAGAGCAGTATCTTCTCTCTTATTATCTCGCTCACGAAGAAGCGTGCGGGCTTGTCCGTGAGCTGCTCCTTGTCGAAATACGGCGGCGAGTCGGGCAGCAGCTCCTTGATGCGTTTCAGCAGGATGTCCACGCCGAACTTGTTTTTCGCCGACAGCGGCAGGATTTCCGCTTCGGGCAGCAGCGCATGCCATTTCTGCACAAGTGTCCCGAGGGTTTTCTGGTCGCTCTGGTCAATCTTGTTGATGAGCAGAATTACGGGGATGTCCATCTTCTGCACCTTCTCGAGGAACTCCATGTTCTTCTCCGGGTTCTCCACCACGTCCGTCACGTAGAGCAGCACGTCGGCGTCGGTCAGTGCCGATACCGAGAAGGCAAGCATCGACTCCTGCAGCTTGTAGTTGGGCTTGAGCACTCCCGGCGTGTCGGAGAACACTATCTGTGCCTCGTCGGTATTCACGATGCCCATGATGCGGTGGCGTGTGGTCTGTGCCTTGAATGTGGCGATGCTTATGCGCTCGCCCACCAGTTGGTTCATCAGTGTTGATTTTCCCACGTTGGGGTTTCCCACTATGTTTACGAATCCTGCCTTGTGCATTTGTTTCCTGTCGTTTTTTTGGTTGTGGCGATGTGCCTCCGCGCTCCGGCCGTCGTGATGCGTACGGCCTGTGTCCGCCGCGCGGTATGTTTCAACTTGCAAATATACTGAAAAAATGGCGCTCCGCAAATTTTTCGGCGGCTATTGCGGTTATTTTCGCTTACTTCCGCGCCAAAAGGAAAAAGCGCATCTGTATGATGTTCTCATTGCAGATGCGCTTTTGCGTGTTATGCGTCTATGGTGTGACACTTGCTTTATTTGGCCTGCTCCACAGTGTCGCCGTCGTAGGCCCACTTGTAGTAGGACGCTCCGTGTACGAAGCCTGCCCCGAAGGCGGTGAAGATAAGGTTGTCGCCTTTCTTCAGCTTGCTCTCGTTCTCCCAGAGGGCGAGCGGGATTGTGGCTGCCGACGTGTTTCCGAAGTGCTCAATGTTCACCATCACCTGTTCCATGGGCAGGTCGAGGCGCTTTGCCACAGCCTCGATGATGCGTATGTTGGCCTGGTGGGGCACAACGAAGCGGATGTTGTCCTTGTCGAGGTTGTTGCGCTCGGCAATGAGTGCGCAGTCGTTGCTCATGCTTGTCACTGCGTAGCGGAACACTGTGCGTCCCTCCTGGTAGAGGTAGTGCAGGCGGTGGTCCACCGTGAAGTGCGAGGCGGGGCACACCGACCCTCCTGCTTTTGTGTGCAGGAACGGGAGACCCTTGCCGTCGGTGCGGAAATAGGTGTCCTTCAGTCCGAGGTCTTCGGTAGTGCCCTCCACGAGCACTGCCGCCGCTCCGTCGCCGAAGAGTGCGCAGGTGCTGCGGTCCGTGTAGTCAACGACCGACGACATTTTGTCGGCGCCAATCACGATGACCTTCTTGTAGCGTCCGCTCTCTATCATCGTGGCGGCGGTGTCGAGGGTGTAGAGGAAGCCGCAGCATGCCGACCACATGTCGAAGGCGTAGGCGTTCTTGAGTCCGAGCTGCCCCAGCACGATAGAGGCCGTAGATGGGAACTTGTAGTCCGCCGTACTTGTTGCCACTATCACCGCGTCGATGGTGTCGGGGTCCACCCCCGTCTTCTTCAGGAGCTGTTTCGCCGCCTTGCGTGCCATGTATGAGGTGCCGAGCCCCTCTTCGGTGAGGATGCGGCGCTCCTTGATGCCGACACGCGTCATAATCCACTCGTCGTTGGTGTCCACCATTCTCGAGAGCTCAGCGTTGTTGAGCACATAGTCGGGAACGTAGCCGCCAATTCCAGTGATTATAGCGTTTATCTTCTCCATGACGGTTTTTATTCAGCTGTCTCCTTTACGATAGCAACCTTGCCTCTGTAGTAACCGCAGGTGGCGCATACGGTGTGGTACACGTAGTAAGCACCGCAGTTGGGGCATACAGCCAGTGTGGGGGCTACTGCCTTGTCGTGGGTTCTTCTTTTGAGGGTGCGGGTCTTCGACTGTCTTCTTTTAGGATGTGCCATTTTTCTTTAATCTTTAATTGTTGATTTTAACTTTTCTAATTCACTCCATCTGGGGTCCGTTGCCGTCTCCTTTTCCTCCTCGCCACTTCGGGTAGCTGAGTGCTCTTCGAGAGCCTTTATCATGGCAGGATCGCATTTTCCAGGTGCATGCTCGTGCTTGATGGGGATGTTGAGCGCAACGGTCTCGTATACGAACCATGATATGTTGATGAACGCATGGTCCCTCTCCACGGTCACGGTGTCGTCGTCTTCTGAGTTTTCGTCTCCAAGTCTGGCGAACAGCTTGCCCTGTGTGTCTATCGGCTGGTCCATGTCGTCGAGGCAGCGGTCGCACGCCACCACCACATGACCTTTTGCGGTGAACACAATTTCATAAAGGTCTTCAACGGACTTGTGCGCCGAAATCGAGAGCTTTATGTCGCCGCCCTTTATTTCGTCGCTTTCGGCATCCTTGAAGAAGCTGTCGTCAAGGAAGCAGGTGGCGTTGTAAACGCCCTTTTCAAGACTCATCAAGTCTATGGTTAAAGACTCCAAGCTGTTCATGCTTTATATTATTTAAAAAGGTGTAGCCTCGCCGGCTTGCCTTTTTACAATTCGGGTTGCAAAGTTACGAACTTTTTTCTATTCCGCCAATTTTTGCGTGGATAATTTCCATTCCTTTAGTTTGTTGTAGATGTTTCTTTTCATGCCATATACATTTTTATGGGGAATAACTGGCTTCCGGCTACACTTTTATGAAGGAATATCCGCTGCAAAGATACACTTTTATGAGGGAATAATTGGCTTCCCGGCACATTTTTATGAGGGAATACTTGCCGCACGGATACACTTTTATGAGGGAAATCCGCTTGGACGGCTCTTGGATAATGCCTCTTTGCCGATTGTACATCGTACGATGCACGGTCTCTTATCGTACGATGTGCGACCTCTTATCGTACGATGCACAATCGTTTATCGTACGATGTGCGCCCGGCTGTCGTGCGGTATGGACCTGTTGAAAAGCCCTTTTGTTTGTAGAAAAAACATAATATGTGGCTGCGGATGATGTATATCCGATTAAATTTACTAAATTTGCACGCATAATACGTATTTTTTTTAGTTATGAGTCTTGACGCATTGACAGCCGTCTCGCCAATTGACGGCCGCTACAGGGGTAAAACCGAAAAACTAGCAGAGTATTTTTCAGAGTATGCGCTTGTGAAATACCGCATACGGGTGGAGATTGAGTATTTCATCGCACTTTGCGAACTGCCGCTGCCGCAGCTCGCCGGTTTCGACCGCTCGCTCTTCGAACCGCTGCGCGACATCTACCGCAGTTTCACGGAAGATGGCGCGGCAAGGGTGAAGGAAATAGAGAAGGTGACCAACCACGACGTGAAGGCCGTGGAATACTACATAAAGGAACAGCTCGACAAGATTGGCGATTTCGGGAAATACAAGGAGTTCATCCATTTCGGACTGACCTCGCAGGATATCAACAACACCTCGGTGCCGCTCTCCATCAAGGAGGCTCTCGCCGACGTATTCATTCCGCAGCTGCAGGAGCTTGTAGACCAGCTCCGCGCATACGCCGAGGAGTGGAAAGACGTGCCGATGCTCGCCAAGACACACGGGCAGCCGGCGTCGCCCACGCGCCTGGGCAAGGAGGTGATGGTCTTCGTCTACCGTCTGGAGAAGCAGATGGAGATGCTCAAGGCCGCTCCGCTGACGGCCAAGTTCGGCGGCGCCACCGGCAATTTCAACGCCCACCACGTGGCATATCCCGAATATGACTGGCGTGCCTTCGGAAACAAGTTCGTCAGCGAGAAACTCGGGCTGGAGCGCGAGCAGTACACCACGCAGATTAGCAACTACGACTGTCTCGCCGCCGTGTTCGACGCCATGCGCCGCATCAACACCATAGTGATTGACCTCGACCGCGACTTCTGGATGTATATCTCGATGGAGTATTTCAAGCAGAAGATAAAGGCCGGCGAAGTGGGCTCAAGCGCAATGCCCCACAAGGTGAACCCCATCGACTTCGAGAACAGCGAGGGCAATATGGGTATGGCGAACGCAGTGCTGCAGTTCCTTGCGCAGAAGCTCCCCGTGAGCCGCCTGCAGCGCGACCTCACCGATTCCACCGTGCTCCGCAACGTGGGAGTGCCGATGGGGCACGCTGTGATAGCCCTCCAGAGCACGCTCAAGGGCCTGCGTAAGCTCATCCTCAATCAGGACAAGATCGACGAAGACCTCGACAACACATGGGCGGTGGTGGCGGAAGCCATACAGACAATTCTCCGCCGCGAGGCATACCCCAATCCTTACGAGGCTCTCAAGGCCCTCACCCGCACCAACAGCAGGATGACAGAGGAGACGATACACGAATTCGTCAAGGGTCTCGATGTGAGCGACAGCGTGAAAGCCGAGCTTATGGCCATCACTCCGCATTCATACACTGGAATCTAAATGGTATATACCTATTTCTATAGCGGTATATACATACTATAAATAAAGGGATATACACAGCCGTTTTTAGGCAGAGAATACACAAAAAATATAAATTCAAGTATCAAGGCCGTGAGGCTATAACTAACAAACAACATTTAAAAATTATGGCAGAAGAATTCGAAAGCAAAGGTACGGAGAACACATCCGCACAAGGGAACGAAGGTGGCCGTGAGGGCTACCGCTCCAATGACTACCAGAGTGGAAACAGTCACGCCAACGGGCGTCCTATGCGCCCGCGTATCAATGCGCAGAGAGCTTACAGCTCAAACCGCAGTTACGACAGCAACAACAGCGACGGCGGCTTCCGTCCGGAAGGCTTCGGCTCCGGACTGCAGCAGGACGCGCAGCAGCGCCGTCCTTCGGGCTACCGTCCGCGTTATAACGGCGGCACCGACGGCGAGGGCTACCAGCCACGCTCCAACGGCTACAACAGCCGCGGCGGCTACGGTCAGCAGCGTCAGGGTGGCTACGGTCAGCAGGGCGGCTACAACAGCCGCGGCGGCTACGGCCAGCAGCGTCAGGGCGGCTATGGTCAGCAGGGCGGCTACAACAACCGCGGCAGCTACGGTCAGCAGCGCCAGGGCGGCTATCGTCCGCGCTACAACCAGGACGGCCAGAGCGGCGAAGGCCAGCAGCGTCAGGGCGGCTACGGTCAGCAGGGCGGTTACAACAACCGCGGCGGCTATGGTCAGCAGGGCGGCTACAACAACCGCGGCGGCTACGGTCAGCAGGGTGGTTACAGCAACCGCGGCGGCTACGGTCAGCAGGGTGGCTACAACAATCGCGGCGGCTACGGTCAGCAGGGCGGTTACAACAACCGCGGCGGCTACGGCCAGCGTCAGGGCGGCTATCGCCAGCATACTGCCGACTACGACCCCAACGCTAAGTACAGTCTGAAGAAACGTATAGAATACAAGGAGAACAATATAGACCCGGAGGCACCGGTACGCCTTAACAAATTCCTCGCCAACGCTGGTGTTTGCAGCCGTCGCGAGGCTGACCAGTACATCACCGCCGGAGTGGTGAGCGTGAACGGCGAGGTGGTGACCGAACTGGGAACAAAGGTGAAGCGCACCGACGAGATCAAGTTCCACGACCAGAACGTGAGCCTTGAGAAGAAGGTCTACGTGCTCCTCAACAAACCCAAGGACTACGTCACCACGAGCGACGACCCGCAGCAGCGCAAGACCGTTATGGATCTCGTGCAGAACGTGTGTCCGGAGCGTATCTATCCCGTGGGGCGTCTCGACCGCAACACTACCGGCGTGCTCCTGCTCACCAACGACGGCGACCTCGCCAGCAAGCTCACGCACCCCAAGTTCCTCAAGAAGAAGGTGTACCACGTGTATCTCGACAAGAACGTCACTGCCCACGATATGCAGCAGATTGCCGAGGGTATCACGCTCGATGACGGCGAGGTGCATGCCGACGCCATCGAATACGCC
Source organism: Oscillibacter sp. MSJ-31 (assembly GCA_963629785.1). Classification (GTDB taxonomy): domain Bacteria; phylum Bacteroidota; class Bacteroidia; order Bacteroidales; family Bacteroidaceae; genus Prevotella. The sequence continues at coordinate 18,544 of CAVGJZ010000017.1, forward strand.
CATCCCACGGACAAGAGCCAGGTGGGCATTGAAATCCACAGCGGCCGCAACCGCATCGTGAGGCGTATCTTCGAGAGCCTCGGCTACAGGGTGGTGAAGCTCGACCGCGTGCAGTTCGCCGGCCTCACCAAGAAGAACCTGCGCCGCGGCGACTGGCGCTTCCTCACGGAGAAGGAAGTGGACATGCTGCGCATGGGGGCGTTTGAATAATCAACGGAATAAGAACAGGGCGTGTTCCTTTGCCGGGACACGCCTCAACATAAACAACAGTGACAAATATGAAAAGAACAAAAGTTGTTGATGCCCTGAAGAGTACCGCCTACGGGGCTACGGTAAACGTGAAGGGATGGGTGAGAACCCACAGGAGCAGCAAGGCCGTGGACTTCATCGCCCTCAACGACGGGTCTACGATAAAGAACATACAGGTGGTGGTTGATCCCGCCAAGTTCGACGCCGAGACACTCAAGCAGATTACCACCGGTTCCTGCATCAGCGCCACGGGAGAACTCGTGGAGAGCCAGGGCGCGGGGCAGACGGTGGAGATACAGTGCTCCAGCCTCGAGATATATGGTCTCTGCGGCAGCGACTACCCCATGCAGAAGAAGGGGCAGAGCTTTGAGTATATGCGCCAGTACGCCCACATGCGCCTGCGCACCAACACCTTCGGTGCCATCATGCGCATACGCCACAATATGGCGATGGCGATACACACCTATTTCCATGAGCACGGCTTCTTCTATTTCCACACGCCGCTTATCACGGCGAGCGACTGCGAGGGAGCCGGACAGATGTTCCAGGTGACGACGAAGAACCTCTACGACCTGAAGAAGGACGAGAACGGGAAGATTGTCTACGACGACGACTTCTTCGGCAAGCAGACCTCCCTCACCGTGAGCGGACAGCTCGAGGGTGAGCTGGGTGCCACGGCACTCGGCGCAATCTATACCTTCGGTCCCACGTTTCGCGCGGAGAACTCCAACACCCCGCGCCACCTTGCGGAGTTCTGGATGGTGGAGCCTGAAGTGGCGTTCATCGACATGGCGGAGCTGATGGACCTCGAGGAGGATTTCATCAAGTATTGCATACGCTGGGCTCTCGACAACTGCAAGGACGATCTGGAGTTCCTCAACAAGATGATCGACAAGGGTCTTGTTGCACGTCTGGAGGGCGTGCTGGCATCCGACTTCGTGCGCCTGCCCTATACCGAGGGCATCAAAATTCTGCAGGAGGCCATCGCCAAGGGCAAGAAATTCGAGTTCCCGTGTGAGTGGGGCGACGACCTGGCCTCCGAGCACGAGCGTTACCTCGTGGAGGAATACTTCAAGAAACCGGTCATCATGACAAACTACCCCAAGGCCATCAAGGCGTTCTATATGAAGATAGACGACGAGGAGAGCGGCTTCGGCGGCAAGAGCGGACAGACGGTGCAGGGCACCGACGTGCTGTTCCCGCAGATTGGCGAGATTATCGGCGGCAGCGTGCGCGAGGAGAGCTACGACAAGCTCATGGCGGAGATTGACGAGCGCCAGATACCGATGAAGGACATGTGGTGGTATCTCGACACCCGCAAATACGGTTCGTGCCCCCATGCCGGTTTCGGTCTCGGTTTCGAGCGTCTTATCCTCTTCGTCACGGGCATGCAGAACATCCGCGACGTGATACCGTTCCCGAGAACTCCCAAGACGGCCGAGTTCTAACCGGCGGCAGTAGGACTGATGCAATTCCGGGTGCGCATATATAATATAAGGTGGACAAAGTACAACGCTTTGTCCACCTTTTCTGAATACGCCACACTCGTTCGTTATATGTGTGGTTGAAAATTACGCCAGCCGAATGCCTTTCCCTCCGTCCTCGAGGGTAATGGCGCGTTGCTTGTAGAGGTCGCCCACGGCTTTCTTGAAAGCCTTTTTGCTCACTTGGAACCGTTCGTAGATGTCCTCCGCATCGCTCTTGTCGCCAAGGTTGCAGTAGCCGTCGTTCTCGCGCAGGTAGTCGAGCAGCACATCCGACAGCTCCTTCGTCTGCCTTCTTCCCGTGGGCTGCAGCGTCACGTCGATTTTGCCGTCGGGGCGCACGTTGTCGATATACCCCTTCATGCGATCGCCCGTATGCACGTATTTGAATATCTGGTCCTTGTAAACCAGTCCGCCCCATTTGTTGTCGATAATCACCTTGAAGCCCAAGTCAGTCTTCTGCCACACCAGCAGGTCCACCTCCTCGCCGCGCCTGTACGGCGGCATGCCGTCGCCGAGGAAACGGTCCACCTTGGCGGAAGCCACGATGCGGTAGCTCTCCTCGTCGAGATGCACATATACTATGTATGAGTTGCCCTTCACCATGCGCATCTTCTGCTCGCGGAAGGGACAGAACAAATCCTTCATCAGTCCCCAGTCGAGGAACGCCCCGTATTGGTTTACCCACGCCACTTCCAGACAGGCGAACTCGCCCACCATAGCCTTTGGCGTGAGCGTTGTCGCCACGGGTCTCTCGTCCTGGTCGAGATATACGAACACGTCGAGCGTGTCGCCCGGCTTGCACCCCTCGGGCACATATCTTGCCGGCAGGAGAATCTCGCCCTCGTCGCCGCCGTCGAGATACATGCCGAAGTCCACCTCCTTCACCACCTTCATGGTGTTCATTTCTCCAAGTCTTATTCCTTTCATTCCTCTTCCCCTCCTTTCATGTCGTTTGTAGTAGTGTCGTTGATGCCGTTAATGCCGTTAGCTTCGTTGGCCTCGTTGGCTTCGCCGTCGTTGTCGTGACGGTCGCCGCCGTTGTCCTCCGCCAGAGCCCCGTCCTTCATCTTTATCGTGCGGTCGGTGATGCTCGCCAGCGTTTCGTCGTGGGTCACGATAACGAACGTCTGTCCCATCTTGTCGCGCAGGTCGAAGAAGAGCTGGTGCAGCTCCGCCTTGTTCTGCGAGTCGAGGCTTCCCGACGGCTCGTCGGCGAGAATCACCGACGGGTTATTCACGAGAGCCCTCGCCACTGCCACGCGCTGTTTCTCTCCGCCCGACAGTTCGCCGGGTTTGTGCCTGCAGCGGTCGGCCAGTCCCATGAAGTCGAGCAGTTCCATCGCCCTCTTCTTTGCCTCGCTTTTGCCCTTGCCGGCGATGAAGGCCGGAATCATCACGTTTTCCAGAGCCGTGAATTCGGGCAGGAGCTGGTGGAACTGGAAGACGAAACCGATGTGCCTGTTGCGGAAGTCGGCTAGCTTCTTCCGGCCCAGCGTCCCTGTGTCGATGCCGTCGATAACCACGCTGCCGCCGTCCGGCTTGTCGAGCGTGCCGATAATCTGCAGCAGCGTTGTCTTGCCGGCGCCGCTCGGACCCACGATGCTCACCACCTCGCCCTTTGCGATATGCAGGTCGATGCCCTTGAGCACTTGCAGCGGGCCGAAGCTCTTCGTTATGTTCTTTATGTCAATCATATTTTCCTTATTCTCTTGTTGATCCAGTTGATGATATTGGAGTATGCGCTGTCCTCGGTGTTGAGGCGCGGCGCGGTGAACGTCATGTCTTCGGGCGACTGTCCGTTCTGGTCGGGGAACACTATCATGAGGTTCTTGTCGCTGAAATGCCTGTGCAGTTCCGCGGGCAGCTTCTCGAACGAGGGCTTGTAAGACACCGTCCCCTGCCTTGCCGTGATAACCACGAGGATATGGTCGTCGCCGAGGCTCTCGGCGAGCGACGGAAACTCCTTCCAGTGTTCCATCAGCTTGTATTCCGCCCTTACGCCCTGGTGCCGGTTGCGGATGTACTCGTTGATGAGCGAGTTCGTCTCCATCCGCCCGTGGAATATCACTCGGCAACCCAGGTTCTCGGCAAGTCTCGCCAGGCGTTCTGTCCAGCGGTAGAAGCCCTGTTCGAACTCCACCCTCGATGGCACTGCCACCACGATGCGCCGCAGCGTGTTGAGCGGACGGTTGCAGCGGCAGAGGACAATCTGCCTGTTGAGCGAGTTCACGAGGCTTGGCGTGAAGATGCCCCAGAACTTGTCCGTCTCGTTCCTCTTCGTGTGCAGTCCCATGATAATCTCCGAGGCGTCGTATTCCTTGAAGGCGTGTATTATGCCGTTTGAAATGTTTGTGGCGAGGCGGCTCTGCGTCTGTATCATCACGTCGGCGGCGCTCGCTATCCTTGTTGCCCTCTCCAGCTCCATTCGGCCGTGGCTCTGGTTCTTGTGGCTGTCCTCGTCGTCGTACACCACGTTGAGCCCTATCAGCCCGCGGCTCAGCTTGCTGTTGTGCATCATCAGCCCCAGGCTCATCAGCGTGTCCGTCGCGCCGCCGGGCTTCAGTGCGATGAGTATTTTCTCGTCGTCGCCCTTGTTCCCGTTCTTCGTCTGCATGCTCTCCGAGAGGGTGATGGTGCGCGAGGCGCTGTCTGTCACTACCGAACTGATGATGCAGGTAAACAGAATCATTATCACCACGGCGTTGAGCATGTCGGAGTCCACTAGATATTCCCCCGGTGCCGTGGCGAGCTTCATGCCCACCATCACGATGGCGATAGACCCGGCGGCGTGTGCCGCGCTCAGTCCGAACATCATGTGGCCGTGCGCCTTGGGCAGTCCGAACGCCGCCTTGGCGATATATGCGGCGAGGGCCTTTCCGGCGGTGCCGGCGAAGATGATGCAGAATATCACGAATGCCGTGTGCCATCCGTAGAACAGCACCCTCACGTTTATCAGCATGCCCACGCCAATAAGGAAATAGGGTATGAAGAGAGCGTTGCCGATGAACTCGATGCGGTTCATCAGCGGCGACACGTGGGGGATGAAGCGGTTGAGGATAAGTCCGGCGAAGAACGCGCCGAACACCCCCTCCAGTCCTATCAGTCCCGATACCGCCGCGCTCAGGAAGAGCAGTGCCATGACGAAGATATACTGCGCCACGGAGTCGGAATACCGTCTCAGGAACCACATCGCCATCCTTGGCAGCAGATACACGCCGCCCGCCACGAACGCTGCAATCTTTACGATGAACACCGCCCAGAACGAGAAGCCCGCGCCGCCCCTGTCGAACGACCCCACTATCGCCGCCAGCACTATCAGCGCCAGCGTCAGGGCTATCATCGACGCACCCACGCAGAGCGTCACGGCGGAATGCCTCTGCAGTCCGTACTTGCACACGATGGGGTAGGCGATGAGCGTGTTCGAGGCCATGATGCTGCTCATCAGCAGCGATGCCGTGGAGCTGTAGCCTATCATCCCCGTACACGTCCAGTAGGTGAGGCCGAAGGGGATGAGGAAGGTGAGCAGCCCGAACAGCGCCACCTTCATGCTGTTGTTCCGCAGTCCGTCGATGTCCATCTCCAGTCCGGCGAGGAACATGATGTAATACAGTCCCACCTTGCCGAAAAGCTCGAACGAGCTGTCGCGCTCCAGGATGTTGAGGCCGTACTTGCCCACCGCCACTCCGGCGAGCACCATTCCCACGATGTGCGGAATACGCAGCTTGCCCATAATGATAGGGGCGGTGAGGATGATGAAGAGCACGACGAAGAATATCATCGTGGGGTCGGTGATAGGTAGATAATGCGCTATGCTTGCTGTGATATTCATGCTCTGACGCTTCTTTTGCGTGCAAAGGTGCGAAAAAAATGTCAGAAACGTTCCCTCTAATATAATGAAAGTTGTAAATTTGCAATAAGAAAGCACCGTTTCGCCCCTTCCTCGGCTCCGGGGCTTTCGTATTCGGCATTACATACGGAATAAACGAACAAAATAAAAGATATAGCATGAAAGTAGCAATTGTAGGCGCGAGCGGCGCCGTGGGGCAGGAGTTCCTGCGCATCCTCGATGAGAGAAATTTCCCGATGGACGACCTTGTCCTGTTCGGCTCCAGCCGTTCGGCAGGCACGAAATACACCTTCCGCGGCAAGGAATACGAGGTGAAGCTCCTTCAGCACAACGACGACTTCAAGGGCGTGGACATCGCCTTCACCTCCGCCGGCGGCGGCACTTCGGAAGAGTTCGCCGAAACGATAACGAAATACGGCGCGGTGATGATCGACAACTCCAGCGCCTTCCGCATGTGCGACGACGTGCCCCTCGTGGTGCCCGAGGTGAATGCCGAGGATGCCCTCAACCGTCCGCGCGGCATCATCGCCAACCCCAACTGCACCACTATCATGATGGTGGTGGTGATGAAACCCATCGACAACCTGAGCCATATCCGCAAGATACACGTCGCCTCATACCAGAGCGCGTCGGGAGCCGGCGCAGCCGCCATGGCGGAGCTGCAGCAGCAGTACAAGGACTTGCTGGAGACGGGCGCTACCTCCCACGTGGAGAAATTCCCCCACCAGCTGGCCTACAACGTCATCCCGCAGATTGACAAGATGATGCCCAACGACTACACCAAGGAGGAGATGAAGATGTATAACGAGACGCGCAAGATAATGCACTCCGACGTGCGTACCAGTGCCACCTGCGTGCGCGTTTCCTCACTGCGTTCCCATTCCGAGAGCGTGTGGTTCGAGACGGAGGAGCCTGTCACCGTGGAACAGATTCGCGCGGCTCTGGAGGCTGCTCCCGGCGTGACGGTGAAGGACGACGCGCAGAACTATGTCTACCCCATGCCGCTGGAGAGTGCCGGCAAGGACGATGTCTACGTGGGCCGCATCCGCAAGGACCTCGCCGACGACAACGGCAACACGCTGTGGCTCACCGGCGACCAGATTCGCAAGGGCGCCGCGCTCAATGCCGTGCAGATTGCCGAATATCTCATCAAGGTGGGCGACGTGAAATAAAAACCGTATGAAGATAACGCTCGACAACCTTTCTATAGGCTACCGCCGCGGCAATGCCGCGGCGGCGGTTGTTATGGACGGCATCAACGCTGAGATTTCCCCCGGCCGCCTCACTTGCCTCGTTGGCAGCAACGGCGCTGGCAAGTCCACGCTGCTGCGCACTCTGGCGGCTTTCCAGCCCAAGTTGGGCGGGGAGATACTGCTCGACGGCAGGGAGATAGGGAGCTTTTCCCGTGAGGAACTGTCGAGGGCCGTCGGCGTGGTGCTCACGGAGCGTCCGCAGGTGCATAACCTCACGGTCTTTCAGATGGCGGCGATGGGGCGCAGCCCCTACACGGGGTTCTTCGGACGGCTCTCCGACGAGGACAGGCGCATCGTTGCCGACTGCCTCGCTTCGGTGGGCATCGGCCATCTTGCCGAGCGCATGGTGTCTACGCTGAGCGACGGCGAGCGGCAGAAGATGATGACGGCGAAGGCTCTCGCCCAGCAGACCGGCGTTATCTTCCTCGACGAGCCCACGTCGTTTCTCGACTACGGCAGCCGCGTGGACACTCTGCAGATGCTGCACCGCCTCTCCGTCGACGAGGGCAAGACGATATTCCTCTCCACCCACGACCTGGAGCTTGCCATGCAGATTGCCGACGAACTGTGGGTGATGACGCCCGGCGGCATCACCACGGGCACTCCGCGCCGCCTTGCCGCCGACGGTACTCTCTCGGCGTTCATCGACCGCCCGGGACTGAGGTTCTTCCCGGAAACCATGACAATAAGGATTGTCGAGAGGTGACTATCTAGACAATAGAGACAATGCAGGCAACATAATAAAACGGGGACTGGCATGGATTTCGTCCGCCAGTCCCCGTTGTCATTCTATTTATGATTCCCTTAGTAATCCTCTTCGTCGTCCCAAATGTTGAAATTTGTGGTCTTGCCGTTCATGCCGTCTTGGTTTTCTGTGCTTCCGCCGTTTTCCGGCTTAACATCTTCACCGCCAGTGTTGTTTTTACCTTCAGTGGATGTATCCACAAGCAGGCTGTCGGCCGTCTCGTAGCTGAAAACCGCCATTGCAGGTGTCACATATCTTTTCTTTTCCATTTTCCTTGTTCTTGTAATTGTTGTTAGCCGCTTGCAGGCGGCATGTTATTTCACGTATTTCTTGCCGTTCACGATATACACTCCGGAGGGGAGGGCGTTGAGGCTCTTGCTGTCGCCAGCCACGGCCTGTCCGTCGGTGGTGTAAACCTTGCCGTCGTTGATGGGGGCGAAGATATTGCCGTCGCTGTCCATCTGCAGGTTGTCGATGAACGTAGTGCTGCCGTCTTCCTCCACGTTGCTGCTCACAGCCACATTGAGCGTCTTGGCTGCGCTCGCCTCGTTCTTCTTCAGGTAGCCGCGGAATGCATAGAGCGTGGCGTCAGTGCCGGTGTAGTTCATGAATTTGCCGGTATTGGTGTTGATGAAGCCGTCGCCGGCCTTCACCGTCATGTTGTTGTAGCTTGACACCCATGAGTAGTCCGCTCCGGCGCACCATGCCTGGGGCTCGGTGTTCTCGATGGTCACGTAGGGATAGTCCTCCACCGAGGCGGTGTTGATGCTCGTCACTTCCTTGGCAGGCTTGATGAGGAACGGTTTGCCGGCAACGATGGTGTTGTAGGCGTGGCGCACGAAATACACCTTGCCGTTCTCCACGCGGTCGAAATACAGAATCTGTGTGCCGTTCTCATTCGCGTCGCGGTTTTCGCCGTTGGTGTTATATCCGTAGGTAGTGCCGAAGATAGCGTCCACCTGCTCCTTGTTGAGGCTGAAGGGCAGCACGCAGGTGTTCCACGTGTCCGCCTTGAATGAACGGGGCACTGTCACCTTTGCCACGTGGCCTTCCGCCGTGGCGGTAACGGTATTCTTCGCGTTGGCCTCCGACTTGTATTCAATCTCGTCCACCGTAACATTCTTGTCTGCGTCGAAGCTGTATCCGTAGAAGCCGATCTTCGAACCGTAGTTGTAGAGGTAGTATGACTTGCCGGCCTTCACCTTGAATGTGTAGGTCACGGGCGAGTCGGCGAGCACGCACCATCCGTGAGATCCCTTCACGTCGTCGCTGGCGGACGGGTTGGGAGCTACGTCGTTGGAGAGGTTACTCTCGTAGACGTTGTTCTGGAAAGCCTCCTCAGACATGGTGAATGACTCCATTCCCTTGAAATGGCTTTTCACGGTTTCTTCAGTGAGTTCGCCGCTTTTCAAATCCCATGAGTATTTTGACAGCGTGTATACTCCGCCGGTCGGTTTACCGTTGGAATTCTCGATGGTGGCAGAAGAGCTTACAAAGTTGCCTGCCTCGTCCATCACGAACACGCGGCGCTGGGGGCGGTACTGTGTGTTGGAGCCCGATGCGTCGAACACTCCGTTCTGGAATACGTGTACCGTCACCGTGCCGTTTGTGGCAGGGTTGAACACGAGGTATGAACCCGAGCACGGCACGTTGAACATAGCGTCGCGCACAGAGCCCTTTTCTACGAATGTCGCATTGTAAATCTTTGTAGACTGCGGCATGGCATTGGAGCCGTTCTCCTGACGGGCGTTCGTCGAGCTGGTGCCGTTTACAATCATTTGGAAACCGCCGAGTGTCCATTTTGCATTCGTCGCAGATTCTGCCCATGATTTGTCTTCGCTAAGCGGGTCACTTGTGATTCCTGAGTCAGGCGTGACGTTTTTCGGGAACTGCCATCCGCCGAGAATTACGGAGATATCTTTGTTCTGGTTCTGCATCAGCGCCTGGTTGCCGTAGACAACGGCGTTGCCGTCGGTGTCCTTGTCCTTGGCGCGGTACATTGCCGGGTCGTCCACATAAACCTTCAGCTCTGCCATCATTGTTTCGATGTTGCTGCCCTCAGTGCCTTTCAGGTAGACGTACACCATACCTGTGCCCTCGCTAAGTCCCTCGAGAGAACCGTCCACGCTGTTCACCTTCACGATGGCAGGTGTGAACGAAAGCCATGTGGCGGTGTATTTGTCGTCGTCGAGCGGCACTTCAACTCCGTCGGTGGTTGTTGTCACGGTAAGTGCCGAACCTGACACCTTCTGACCCACGGTCATCGAAGTGGATGTGGGGTAAAGGGAAACGTTGGGACGGATGTAGTCGTCGCCGACGATGATGGTGAATGTCAGGTCGTCGGGTGCCTGGTAAACATCGTCGTAGCCGTCCTTTGTGTTAGGCGTTGCGGATGCTGTAAAAGTGTAAGTGCCGGCGACCTTGGGGTCGATGACAGCTTTGTTTTTAATCTTTGAATCCGCCTTCACCGTTGTTGTGCTGGTGGCCCTTGTGTCTTCACTTGTGGTCTCGCTGTCTTTCTCTTTGAGTGAGAACGTATAGTCGAAATACGAGCTGATGTCCTCTCCGTCGTAGATGATGGGGATAATCAGTTCCTTTTTGTTTTTGTTTGTCTTAGAATTGTAAGTCTTTATCGGAATCGTCTTTCCCGAGTATGCGCTGAGGAACGACGGCTTGATCTTACCCTTGAACACGGTATAGGTGAACGTGGCTGTTCCCGTGGTGTAGGTGGTGGTATTCTTAGGAGTAGCCGTCACGGTAATCACGTCTGAACCCTCCGTCCATTCGTAAGCCTTTCCGCTTACGGAGAACACGCCGTCTTTTACGGTGACGATAACCGTCTCGCCGCCAGCCTTTACGGAGTAAGTGAGAGTATAGTCAGTGTCCAGAGTGAGCAGTTCGTCATCGTCGCCGTACACCCTTATCACGGGCTGTTTCACCTCCGCGTCCACGGTGTTCATCGACACGTCGCTCACGGTGATGGCGAGTTCCGACGGTGCTTTCACCGTCACCTGGTATGTGGCGGTGCAACCCTCGTAGGTGCTGGCCTTGTCGCCTGTAGGAGTGACGGTAGCCGTGAGAGTGGCAGTACCGGCAGCCACAGGCTTTATCTTGTTGCCGTCGATGGTAAACACGTCCGTGTCGTCCGAAGCGTATGTCACGGTGTAGGCAGAAGACTCCAGCGTCTTTCCGTCTGCCGTCACCGTGAGGTCGGGAATATCTGCCGATGTCGCTGTAGTGAGATAAGTTCCCGATGCCTCAGCGAACGAAGCCGACATCAGTGTCTTGTCCGAGGTGGTGCGTGTCACGTCGATGCCCGTCAGCGTGGCGGTGCTGCCGTTTGCGCGGCCGATGCGGATGCTGTCGCAGTCGGAGGTGACGGTGTAGGAATGTGTTGTTTCTGAGGTTCCGAGTGCCGATGTGGTGTACATCAGCGTGGCAGTTCCTTTGCTCACGGCATACAGGTAGAGCTGTGCGTTGCCCTTGGTGCTCTTGCCGGTGATGGTGATTTTGTCATTGGCCTTGAAAGTGTCCGACGACGGAGCTATCCTTATGTAGTTTCGTCCGCCGGTGTAGTTTGTTCCGAATTTTACCGATGTCTTTGCAGTCACCGTGATACCGTTGTCCATCGATGACACGTCGGTCTTTCCGGTGCCGTTTGCGAAGTCGTAAACGGTGTTTGTCGCCTTGAGCGATGCCGTGTTGTCGTCAGTCGTTTCGGTTGTCGCCGAAAATCCGCTGGGGGAGGCTGCCGAAGCCGTCAGTGCGCTGAATGTCAGCGCGGTCGCCGTAAGTGCGCAGGAGGCTGTCGCAGCCATTGCGCCGATGGCACTCTTTGTCGTGGCGCAGAATGATGCACCAAGACAGTTAAGGAATTGTTTTTTCATTTTCTCGTTGCGCTTTAGTTGAAACCAACTTTTTAGCTCTGTTAGTAAATATATTGTTAGCAGATATTTTTAAAATATCCTCTTTGTGAAATGTTTTCAGCCGTGAATTGCGTGTTTCGCCGACTGCTTATGTAACATTGCGACTTAGCTTACATATTTCGCGCAAAAGTACACATTTCTTCTATATGTTGTACCCCCCCCCATGTAAGATTTAAAACAATTTAACGGATAATTTAACCAAAACGCGGGTTCTGCTGTACCTTTTATAATATGTAATGGCTGTTCACGTATGCGACGCTTATCACATACCCCTTGTGCAATGTTTGAAAAGTGTTCCAAATGTCGCATTTTCCCGATGCGGGACTGGCTTGGAATTCAACCGAATTTTGCCGTTCTTTTAGGATAAATGCAAAGCATTGAAAATCAGTGTAATAGGTATATCTTAAAAACCGATGCCCCAAAACCTCGGCGAAAACGATAGCTTTTCGGGGAGCAAAGCTATCGTTTCCTCCGGGCAAAGCTATCGTTTCCTCCCCGAAAAGCACTGCTCCTTAAAAACAGGGTCCAAAATAAAGTGTTCCAAATGTCTTATTTGTAAAATATTACGCAAGCGTGTGTCTTAACGCCTTTGCCTGTCATTTTTTTTTAGCGAAGTCACTCTAGCTTGTGGATTTTGCCCTAACTTAACTAAAGATATATAAATAATTAACCTCAATATTTTGCCCTAAATAAAGAAATAACTATATTTGCCGCATGATAACAGAATACGGAATAGAAGGCAAGTCGAATGCGCAGTTGATTTCAGAGCTGGGCGGCAGGTTCAGGGACTACCGCCTCTTCAGTAATCTCACGCAGAGGGAGGTGGCTGCGAAATCCGGCGTGAGCGTTTTCACGATAAGTCAGTTTGAAAAGGGTGACGCCCGTAACATAGGGCTCGGCACGGTGTTGTCGCTGCTGCGCAGCATCGGTTTCTTGGGCGAAGTGGAAAAGGTTCTCCCGCCGTTGCCACCTCTGCCCATACGTGTCAGGAAATCGCAGGAAAAGAGAGAAAGGGTGAGACATGAAAGATAACGTGGTGAAAGTCAGTTTGTGGGACTGGACGGTAGGTCTTTTGTCGTGGGATGATAGGAGCGGGCGTTCCGTCTTTCAGTTCGATGAGGGTTTTCGTCGCAGCGGGTTGGACATCGCGCCACTTGAGGCACCGCAGAGTTCGCCTTACGTGCAGCGGCTCTTCCCCTTGTTGGGGAACAGGGGGAAATTGTATGCCGGACTGCCGGAGTTTATTGCCGATTCCCTGCCGGACTACTGGGGAAACGTGGTTTTCAGGAAATGGCTAGAGGCAAACAATTTGCGGTCCCGTCAGATAAATGCCGTAGACCGGCTCTCGTTTATAGGGAAACGCGCCATGGGAGCTTTGGAATTTGAACCGGCGCAAGTCACTGAAGACGCTTCGGTGAACATAGAGCTGGCGTCTCTGTATGATTTGGCGAACAGGATATTCTGCGAGAGGCAAGATGTCTGTATCGACATAAGCGACCCGCTCATTATGGAAGACTTGTATAAGGTGGGTACCTCGGCAGGCGGCCGGCGCCCCAAGGCGATAATAGCTATCGACGAGGCAACGGGCGTAATCCGCTCGGGGCAGGCAGATCTTCCGCCTAATTTCATACATTATATCTTGAAATTCGACACCGGCAAGCCGAAGGACTTTCCGTTTACCAAGGTGGAAATGGCGTGCTACCTCATGGCGACGGATGCCGGCGTTACGATGATGCCGTCGAGGTTGGTCGAGATTGGCGGAAGGCAGAACTTTCTGACCCGGCGTTTCGACAGGGTAGGGGGAGAGAAGCTGCACACGCAGACACTGGCGGCAATGAGCTCTCTTTCCGACACGTATGACGACCTCTTTGTGGTGGGGCGGCGGATTGGCTTGTCGGCGGCAGAACAGGCGCAACAGTTTCGCAGGATGGTGTTCAATGTGATGGCGGTGAACGTGGACGACCATACCAAGAATTTCTCCTTTGTCATGGACAAGACAGGCACGTGGAAATTGTCGCCCGCCTATGACATGATATTTTCCGCCGATACGGAAACAAGTTTTTTCCGTCAGCACGAACTGTCTGTCCTCGGCAAACGCTCCGGCATTACAAGGAAAGATTTGCTCCTTTTTGCCCAGCAGCAGGATATAAGGAATGCGGCAACCATCATTGACGAGGTGGCGGAGACGGTGGCGAATTTCCGGAAATACGCAGAGACGGCGGGTGTCAGCGGTTACTGGATTGGAAAGATAGAAGATGTGTTACACGCAAACTGTGTTGACAACTGAAAACAAATAACCCCGGCAGACGATGGCCTGTCGGGGTTGTAATTTTTTTTTTTGTGCATTCAGCAGCGGCGCTATTAGCGGCGCAGACCGAGAGCCTTGACTATCGCGCGGTAGCGGTTGATGTCGCGGTCGTAGAGATAGTCGAGCAATGCACGGCGCTTTCCTACCAATTTGGTCAGAGACCTTGCGGTAGTATGATCTTTACGGTTCTTCTTCAAGTGCTCCGTCAAGTGGGAAATACGGTATGAGAACAATGCTATCTGGCTCTCTGCTGAGCCAGTATCAGAGTTAGACTTTCCGTACTGTCCAAAGATCTCCTGCTTTTTAGATTGATCTAAATACATTGTTTTGTTTTGTTAAATTGTTATTATATGCTCAAAGGCGGCTACAAAGGTAATGATTTTTTTTGATTCAACCATCCGCCGCCGCTTTATTCTTCGGTTTTTAATATTCTTTTACAGTTGTAGGTCTTGACAAAGTTCGGTCTTGGTTAGGGCTACCACAACGCCACTTTGCCGTTCACGCCTAAGTCAAGTGTGGACTTTTTTCTCGTTTATTTTAGCCCACGAATGAAAACCTCTTGTTTTTACGATTGCTTTTCTTCTAAATAAATGAATAAGGTGTAAGGCAAACCACCTTTTTGTTGCCCTTTGCTGTAAATGTTGATAAAAATGAGTACCTTTGCACCATATTTTTTTCAAGGTAAATTATGCAAGACATTAGAAACATTGCGATTATTGCCCACGTAGACCACGGAAAGACTACACTTGTGGACAAGATGATGCTGGCCGGAAACCTCTTCCGCGACGGAAAGGACCTGAGCGGCCAAGTGCTGGATAACAACGACCTGGAGCGGGAGCGCGGTATCACCATCCTCTCCAAAAACGTGTCGATAAACTGGAAAGGAACAAAAATCAATATCATAGACACTCCGGGACACTCCGACTTCGGAGGAGAGGTGGAGCGTGTGCTCAACATGGCAGACGGATGCCTGCTGCTGGTGGACGCCTTCGAGGGTCCCATGCCGCAGACGCGGTTCGTGCTGCAGAAAGCCCTGCAGATAGGACTCAAGCCCATCGTGGTGGTGAACAAGGTGGACAAGCCCAACTGCCGCCCCGAGGAGGTGTATGAGATGGTGTTCGACCTGATGTTCTCGCTCAATGCCACCGAAGACCAGCTGGACTTCCCCGTAGTGTATGGCAGCGCAAAGAACGGATGGATGAGCGAAGACTACAACAAGCCCACCGACAATATCGACTACCTGCTCGACAAGATCGTGGAGGTGATACCTGCGCCGAAGATGATAGAGGGAACGCCGCAGATGCTCATCACCAGTCTCGACTACTCAAGCTATACAGGGCGTATCGCCGTGGGCCGCGTACACCGCGGAGTGCTGAAAGACGGCATGAACGTGACCATCGCCCATCGCGACGGTACGGTGGAGAAGACCAAGATCAAGGAGCTTGACACCTTTGAGGGCATGGGGCACAGCAAGACACCCGAGGTGCAGAGCGGAGACATCTGCGCCGTGGTGGGACTGGAGAATTTCGAGATTGGCGACACGATATGCGACTTTGAGAATCCGGAGCCGCTGCCGCCGATAGCCATCGACGAGCCTACCATGAGCATGCTCTTTACCATCAACGACTCGCCCTTCTTCGGCCGCGAGGGAAAATTCGTCACCAGCCGCCATGTGAGCGACCGTCTCAAGAAAGAGCTGGAGAAGAACCTCGCACTGAGAGTGACACAGTTTGAGGACTCCACCGACAAGTGGATCGTCAGCGGACGAGGAGTGCTCCACCTCTCGGTGCTCATCGAGACGATGCGCCGCGAGGGATACGAGCTGCAGGTGGGACAGCCGCAGGTAATCTACAAGGAAATAGACGGCGTGAAATGCGAGCCTATCGAGGAGCTCACCATCAACGTGCCGGAGGGGTTCTCCAGCAAGATGATTGACATGGTGACGCGCCGCAAGGGCGAGATGACGTCAATGCAGAACCTCGGCGACCGCGTGGACATTGAGTTCGACATCCCCTCGAGGGGCATTATCGGACTGCGCACCAATGTGCTCACCGCCAGTCAGGGCGAGGCCATCATGGCGCACCGCTACAAGGAATACCAGCCGTTCAAGGGCGAGATTTCGCGCCGCATGAACGGTAGCATGATAGCCATGGAGACAGGCACAGCCTACGCCTACTCCATCGACAAGCTGCAGGACCGCGGCAAGTTCTTCATCGACCCGGGAGAAGAGGTCTACGGCGGCGAGGTTGTCGGCGAACACGTACACGACAACGACCTCGTGGTGAACGTGACCAAGGCAAAGCAGCTCACCAACACCCGTGCCAGCGGTTCCGACGACAAGGCGCGCATCGTGCCGCGCACGGTGCTTTCGCTCGAGGAGGCCCTCGAATATATCAAGGAAGACGAGCTGGTGGAGGTGACTCCCAAGAGTATGCGTATGCGCAAGATAGTGCTCGACCATCTGGAGCGCAAGCGGTCCAACAAAGACTGACCATAGTCCCGCCTGTAGACAATGACCACCCTCGACCGGCAAATCCTGCGCATAGCCGTGCCGGCTATCGTCAGCAACGTGACGGTGCCCCTGCTCGCCCTCGTGGACGTGGCAATAGTGGGGCATTTGGGTGCGGCGGCGTATATCGGCGCCATCGCCGTGGGCGGCATGATGTTCAATGTTGTCTATTGGCTCTTCGCCTTTCTACGGATGGGCACCGGCGGCATGACGTCGCAGGCGCTCGGCCGGCGCGACCTCGGCGAGGCGGTGCGCATACTGGTGCGGTCGGTCGGCGTGGCACTGGTCGTGGCGGCAGTCCTCATCGCCTTGCAGCGGCCGTTAAGGACTGCGGCAATCGCCGTGATGCACCCCACGCCGCAGGTGGCGGAATACGCCATGACGTATTTCGATATCCTCATCTGGGGCGCACCGGCAACACTCGGACTGTACAGTTTCACGGGATGGTTTATCGGTATGCAGAACTCCCGTCTGCCGATGTTTGTCGCCGTGACGCAGAATGTGGTGAACATAGCCGCCAGCGCGGCGTTCGTCTTTCTCCTCGGCATGAAGGTGGAAGGCGTGGCGCTCGGGACACTCGTGGCGCAGTATGCCGGACTGGCGATGGCTGCGGCGGCATGGATGGCGGTGTATTCCCGTCTGCTGCCACGTTTCTCGCGGAAAGGGCTGTTTGCCTGGGCGGAGATGAAGAAATTTCTTGCCGTGAACCGCGACATCTTCCTGCGCACCCTGTGCCTCGTCAGCGTGATGCTCTTCTTCACCGCCGCCGGGGCGCGGCAGGGCGACACGGCGCTCGCCGTGAATACACTGCTGATGCAGGCGTATATGGTGTTCTCGTATGTAATGGACGGCTTCGCCTATGCCGGCGAGGCGATAAGCGGCAAACGCTATGGGGCGGGCAATGCCAAGGCACTCCACAGCACTGTTGTGAGGCTCTTCCGTTGGGGCGCGGCGATGACGGCGGTTTTCACCTTATTATATATAATAGGGGGCGACGCCTTCCTGCGGCTGCTCACCGACGATACGGCGGTTGTCGAAGCCTCCGCCGAATACAGCTTTTGGGCAGTGCTGATGCCGGCGGCCGGTGTGGCGGCGTTCGTGTGGGACGGCGTGTTCATCGGATGCACCATGACGCGCGGTATGCTGCAGTCGATATTCTTGGCAGCCGCGGCATTCTTCATCGTGTATTTCCCGTTGGCAGAACCGATGGGCAATCATGCCCTGTGGCTCGCCTTCACCCTGTATCTCGCAGTGAGGGGTGCGGCGCAGACAGTGATATGGTTCCGGAACGGAAAAACCGGTGTCTTGCGCACCGGAACCGATGCTGGCGGCAGTATAAATTGTGGGGGAGGCAAAAAAAAAGACTAAAACGTTTTGAGTTTAAAAATAATTACTAACTTTGCAGCAACTATTGCTAAACTCTTTGTCGGATATTAGGTAAAAGAATTTTTTATATTATATAAAGGTTATGAAAAAGTTTTTAATGGTGCTGGCTTTGGCCGGCGTTTCCTTGACCTCAATGGCACAGGAAACAGAAGCTACAGAGAAGTACAGTGTAGCTACAAACTCCTTCTGGAGCAATTGGTTTGTACAGGGTGGCGTTCAGTGGGCTGCTATGTATCCTTCGGCTGAGCACGGAAATGGTACATCAAATAGTCCTTTCAAGAGCTTCCGCTCAAGCCCTGAGGTTGCCGTAGCTATCGGTAAGTGGTTCACTCCGGGTATGGGTCTGCGTACAAAGTTTTCCGGTGTCTGGGGCAAGGCCATGGGTGAGAAATACAAGTATTGGAACATCCAGGAGCAGGCTCTCTTCAACCTGAGCAACATGCTTTGCGGTTATAACCCGACCCGTGTTTACAACTGTATTCCGTTCATCGGTGCCGGTGCTGCCCGCAACATGACTAGTAACCGCTACTCAATGACATACAGCGTAGGTTTGCTGAATGAGTTCCGCGTGTGCGACCGCCTCGCCATCAACCTCGAGTTGGGATGGAACCGTTTCGAGAACGACTTCTTCAGCGGGGGTAACATCGACAACGGTGACCGTTTCTGGGATTCGCACGACAATATGCTCTATGCAGAGGTTGGCGTAACGGTAAACCTTGGCAAGACAGGCTGGTCTAAGGTGCCTGATGTGGAGGCTATCAAGGCTCTCTCTCAGTCGCAGATCGACGCCCTCAACGCCCAGCTCTCTGACTCTAAGGCAGAGAACGACCGTCTGAAGCAGCTCCTGAAGGAGGCTAACAACAAGCCGGCTCCCGCTCCTATGACAGAGTCGATGAAGGAATTCATCACTACTCCGGTTTCTGTATTCTTCAACTGCGGCAAGACTGACGTGGCTAACCTGAAGGACCTCGTGAACGTTAATGCCCTCGCTACTTATGCCAAGGCTAACAACAGCAAGATTGTGGTAACAGGTTATGCTGACAGCGCTACCGGTACCAAGGCAGGCAACCAGAAGCTTTCTGAGAACCGTGCTAAGCAGGTTAAGGACGAGCTCATCAAGATGGGTGTGAAGGAGGAGAACATCACTACTGCTTGCAACGGTGGTGTGGACAACGCTTCTACTGTAGAGAACCTCTCTCCGCTGCAGTTCAACCGCCGCGCTACTGTTCAGATTGTTGAGCAGTAATCGCATTGCGCAAGCATAGGCAATAGGATAATTTTTCACCGGGCTTCCCTCTCACTGCGAGAAGGAAGCCTTTTTATTTGCTATTCTCCATATAGGCTATAGGATAGCTTGAATTCTGCGCTAAATCAAATTCCCAATTTCCTAATTCCTCTTTGTTTTTAGGCGGCAATTAAAAAATATTTATTAATTTTGCAGCGGTGTGAAAGATTTTATGCCGAAAGACAAACAATATAATAGTATTCAGGTAGTTGTGAATTACAATTTTATATAAGAAATGAAAAGGATTATAGAGAAAAGTGTATATGCAGTCGCCCTGTTGCTGGCACTGCTTACCGTGTCAGTCGCAAACGCGGCAACCATAGTGCTCGGCTACTGCAACGACGAGATAAAAGACACCGACTACAAGGAGGAGATGCCCATTCCTGAGACAGCTCCAATTCAGGCTGCCGTCCGGTTTACCTCGGCTCAACTGTCGCCTTATCAGGGGGCTAAGATTACCAAGATACGTTTTGGCGCACAGGCGGGAATGACCCAGGTCTACGCATGGATAAGACCGTCGAAGACAGACCCCGCCGTGGCGATAAAGAGGTTTGGCACCACCGTGGACGGATGGAACGAGGTGACGCTCGACGAACCGTATGTCATCACCGGCGATGAGGTTTACGTGGGATACAACGGGACGATTCCCGCTGGAAACCGCCTGCCCATGAACGGCGCGTCAAACACTAACGGATGCTTCCTGTGGGCCGAAAACGAATGGGTGGACGGTTCGGCTTTCGGTCTCGGCTCGCTCGTGATACAGGCGGTGGTGGAAATCGACGGTCAGGAAACTGCCAACGACCTGGCGGTGGAAGACCTGAAGATGGACAGCAAGTTCGTCAAAGGCGGCGACGTCCGTTCGTTCTCTGTCACTGTGAGCAACTACGGCACGCAGGAAGCCAAGCTCCCGGTGGTACACTACCAGATTGGCGACACGCCGGAACAGCAGTACACCGAAGACAAGACAATACGTCCGGGCAGTAACGTGACGGTGAACCTTACCGCCACTGTCGCCGACCTCCCCGAGGGAAAGAACACCCTGAAGGTCTGGATTGACTCCGACGACGATGACAAAGGCGACAACACCGTGACGGGAGACGTTTACGCCTATACCAATTCATACGCCCGAAGAACGCTCTTGGAACAGTTCACCACCATCAGTTGCACAAACTGTCCGATTGGAAACAAGACACTCGCCTCCGTGGTGCAGGACAAGGACAATGTGTCGTGGGTGGCACACCACGTTGGCTTCGAGACCGACGAGATGACCATTGACGCCTCGAAAGACGTGATGGTGTTCGGCATCACCTCTGCGCCCCTCGGCATGTTCGACCGCACCGTGACGCCTATTTCGCAGAAGGACGGCTACGGAAATATGCAGCCGCCGTTCCCCATCTCTTATACCACGGTAGCTACTGGTGCTAAATATGTGAATGTGGCATACCTGAGCACCTCAATCCAGCCGAGTTTCGTTTCGGTGAATATCAAGTCTGCATATAACGAGGCATCGCGCAAGGTGACAGTCACAGTGAGCGGAGAGAAGAACGACGCGCTCTTCAAACTTCTCTACGACAAGACTGCCCTCACCGTCTATCTTACCGAAGATAACGTGAAGGCTTCTGTAGCCCAGGTGGGCGGCGAACCGGATGACTTCTACCACAACCATGTGTTGCGCAAAGCTCTTACCGCCTCGCTGGGCGACGAACTGACATGGGACGGCGACACTTACACCGCCACTTACGAGACCGCCATCGACGAGAACTGGAAACCTTCCGACATGAAGGTGGTGGCTTTCGTCAGCCGTATGTACGACAACGACATCACGCAGGCTGAGGTTATCAACACCGCCGAGGTGAAGCTCGACGGCACGTCGGCAATAAGCGGTGTGGAGGACAATGCCGCAGCCGGCACCACTACGTATTACACGCTCGACGGACAGGAAGTGAGCTCCCGTAATCTGACAACTGGCGCAGTGTATATCCTGCGCAGCGTATCCGACAACGGCACTGTGTCGGTAAGGAAAGTGACCGTTAAATAAAAACGATTTCGAAGATTTGTCATCATACGGAAAATGAAAAAGTTTGATTTCGCCCTGTGCGCCGCGCTGACAGCAGCCATGGGATCTTCGGCGCAGAGCGCCAGGATGTATGAGAATTTCGCTGCCCACAAGGCATCGCCCGACGGCAACTGGATAGTGGAGAGCGTGCAGGGCACGATGGCCGTCCTCAATACCACTACGGGCAAGACCTACACACTCAGCGACGACACCGCACAGGACCTCTACTCGCCCGGACTGGGCAACAGCGTGACTAACGGCGGACGCATATATGGTTTCACCATGACGCGCGCCTTGGTGTGGGACAACGGCGAGGTGATGCAGCTCGACGACGAGCCTACGGGCATCGGCACGGGATACAACGGCATCATGTCAGCCACACCCGACGAGACAATCCTCGTGGGCGGACTGGGCAACAACGGAGCGTCGTCGGCAAGCGACGGCATGCTGGCATACCCCGTGATATGGACCAAGGGCAGCGACGGCAAGTATGTCTGCACCAAACTGCCCCACCTGCAGCGCGACTTTGCCGGTTCAACGCCGCAGAGCATCATCGCCCAGCAGGTGTCCGACGACGGGACGGTAATCGCCGGCACGCTGACCAGCGGCAACGGCTTCTTTACCTTCCCCAATGTGTTCCGCAAGGGCACTGACGGCAACTGGACATCCATACTGCTCGGCAAAAACAACGTGTATGACGAGAGCCGGCTCTCGGAACTGCCCGAAGTGCCGGTGGAGCCGGTGCAGCCCGACAAGTACGACTATATGAGCGAGAGCGACAAGGCCGCATACGACGAGGCTTACTCCGTCTACGAAGAGGAGCTGGCTCTCTATCAGAACGGTATCATCGAAACGGCTCCCGATATGCCCAATCCCACCGACTACATGAGCGACGCCGACAAGAAGGTTGCATACGTGGCAGCGGTGCAGGCTTATTACACCGCCCACGCAGCATATATGGTGCAGTGGCAGAAATACAGCGAGGCTTTAAGCAATATCACAACGGGAAACAAGTTCCGCAAGAACAACATGTTCCTCTCGCCCAACGGCCGCTATCTCGCCACGGCTCTGCAGCACGACGGTGTTTACACACCCGGCTATTTCGACCTTACGGAGGAGAACCCCGAATTCGTGAGTGCGGCGGACAACACATATTCGATGACGGTGACGAGCGTTCTCGACGACGGCACGATCTTCGCAGCCTCGCCCGTGACGGAGCTTACGCGCAGCACATACGTGATGGAGAAGGGAAAAGCCCCAGTGCCGTTCCACGACTATCTCGCCAAGCGCAGCACCGCGGCGGCTGAATGGCTTGCGGCAAACAATTCTTATAAGGTGAATGTCTACGACGATGCCGGCGAGACGATTGTCGGAACGAAGAACGACAGTATAGTGAGCGGCACCGTGACTGCGAGCCGGAACGGCAGGGTGTTCGTGGCATACTACACCGACTATTACACCAACGATGACCAGACGACAAAGTCGTATGTCATAGACCTCGACGGGGTGAACGGCATCTCAGGCACTGCTACTGGCGGTGAGAAGAACCTCAGTCTTATGGTCTTCGGCAGGACAGTGGCAACTGGAGGCACCAAGACTGCGCGCGCCTTCGACATGACGGGGCGTAGCGTGGCAGCGACAAAAGACGGTGAGATTACATTCAGCCAGCCGGGTGTCTACGTGGTCACGATGACGGGCGACTGCGGCGAACGCAAGTCGCAGAAGGTGGTGATAAGGTAAGCAATTTACAACACTGACATATTTATTAATTCATTAAAGGTTAGTTTTATGAAACACAATTACACAAAGATGATGGCGGCAGCACTGTTGACAGGCACCGCTGCAAGTCCGCTGGCGGCTCTTGCCGACAGCGAAGACACTAAGGTTGTGAGAGAGGCCGTGATTAATACCTACGGCGACATGATGTACGGTGGCGACGACCTCCAGTCGAGCGTCGTTTCGCTCTACGACAGCAACAACAGGTTGGTCAGGAAACTGGAGCTTGACCCGACGGGAGTCCTCAAGACTTTCTCTACCTTCAACTACAACGCCGACGGCTTGCTCACTTTCCGTTACACCCAGAACTATCAGTTGCTCTTCGCCGACAGGTATGGACTTTCCGACCCGACGAACAAGACTGAGTACGAGTATGATGAGAAGGGTAACCTCATCTGCGAGAAAGGACCTAGCGAGACTTACAAATACGAGTACGACGCTGATGGAAACATCACAAAGAAGGAACGCTACGAGTATAATGCCTGGACGGAGACTACAAGCCTCGTGCAGACTTTCGTATATTCCGACTTCCTGCCCCTTACTATCAACTGCCCGCAGAAATGTGTCTCCTCCAGCGAGGAATATGGCAGCTATAACTATGTGGTGATGATGGAGTACAACGACAACTGCGATTTGCTCAAGGAGATGCAGTACTCTCTCGATGACAGCGGCAAAGGGACGTACTCCAACTCCACTATCTACACCTACAGCGAGAACGGACTTCTCAAATCTAAGGTGCGCTACCAGATGACCGACATCTGGGACTACACAACATGGACGCAGATTGGTTCTGAGGACCTGCCCGTGGACAGTGTGGTTTACACGCCGCTCGACGAATACCGCGAGAAGATGGAGACATACTCCTACGACTCATCTAACGAGGGTGACCCTTGGACAAAGAGTCCGGCTTACACAATCAGGGAAGCCCGCGAGTTCGACGGCAGCCTCGTGCCCGGCATCAAGGTGGAGACGCTGGAAGACAAGATAAATACCAACAAGATTACAGTGGAAGTGCCGGACAATATGCCAAGCGACTATGTGTACGACCTCTACTGCGACGGTGTGAAAGTGGCAACTCTCACAAAAGACGTTAATGTGTATGTGGACGAATCACAGGTTAACGGACTCCACGAGTATTTTGCGCAGACCGTGACGAAGAGTGAAGGCGGAGAGGGGTTGAATGTCTCCGACATAGTAACCGTGGAGAACAATGTTAATCTGCCTGCTCCTACCAACGTGCGCGGTCTTGACAAGGGTACAACCGACGATGATTACCCCACTACCTGCATGACCATCGCCTGGGATGCTCCCAAGGATGTTGAAGGACTGGATTTCCTCGGATACAACGTGTTTGAGTCTAACGAATACTACGACAACCAGGACAACGACGAGGCACTGACCGACACGAAGTACACCGTCAATATGTACAACTACTACACGGAGAAGAACATCTTCGTGCAGGCCATGTATCTCTATGGCACTTCGAACAGTGACACCGTACTCATCAAGATGGACGACCTGCCAGACGCTACCTCTATCGAGGGCGTGAACACCGTTGCAGGCAAGGTGGCTTATTCCAACAACACCGTGACAACTGCCAAGGCTGCCAAGATCAGCGTGATGGATGCCAGCGGCAAGAAGGTGGGCGAGGCAGACAACGCCACAAGTCTCTCGCTCGACAACATGCCAAGCGGTATTTACGTTGTCAGCGTGCAGTGCGACGGCAAGCTCTCTGTCGTGAAAGTGCGCAAGTAAGTATAGTAACTGCAAAGTGTATTGGCAGTAAGTAACTGCAATACATTTTGCAGTAGGATACATTAACGACAATAGAGACAACGGGAGACAAAATATTCCAAACGCATTGTTTTGGAATTGTCCCGGTTGTCTCTATTGTCGTTTTTAGAATCTTTTTTCGATTTCGCTTTGCGGCAGGATGGCCGTGATGGTCTTGCCGTCGGGGGAGTAGTTCACGTTGGTGGAGGCGAAAAGTTCGTTCACAAGGTTTTCCATCTCCTTGTTGCCAAGCACCTGACCGTATGGGATGGCTGCGTCGCGCGCCAGACCGAGAGCGATTGAGTGGTTGATGTCCTCCGTTGCCGACACGGTGTTCTCTGCTGCGAGAGCCACGATGTCGCTCACCAGCGATACGGCGTTGAGACCCTCCAGTCCGGTGGGTATGCCCCCTACGGCATAGCTGCCGCCGCCGAGGTCGCTCAACTCGAAGCCCAGCACGTTCATGTCGGGCAATATCTTCTGCATCACCACGGCATCCGATGGCGACAGCTGCAGCATCTCCGGGAAAAGCAATTTCTGCGTAGTGCCGTTCTTGCCCTCCATCTGCCGGCGGTATCCGTCGTAGAGCACCCTCATGTGGGCGCGGTGCTGGTCGATGACCATCAGTCCGGATTTCACCGCTGTCATTATATACCTGCCCTTGTACTGGTAGTGGGCAGGCGACTTGTCTTCCGCTATGCCGCTGCCGTTGAGGGCAGACTGCATCACGCTCCCGTTTGGCGTGTCCCCGGCTTGCGTGGGTGATGTCTCATCGTCGGCAAAGAGTGGGAGAGTGTCGGGGGCATCGTTGAATGCAAAGTTTTGTGTTTCGCCCAATTTCTCTGCTCCCTCGTAGAGATCCTGCCAGTTGGAAGGTGCCGACGACTGTTTGGAACTTGCTTCGAAAGGGTTGTACGCCGGGTTGTAGTCCACCTTTGGAGCAGAGAACGAGAAACCGTCGTTGTCCTGACGGAATACGGGGATGTCGGGTTTTCCCTCGGTGTCGAAGTCTATTGACGGCACATCGTTGAACTTGCCCACCGACTCCTTTACGGCGGCCATGAGAATCTGCCATATCGTCTGTTCGTTCTCGAATTTTATCTCCGTCTTGGTGGGGTGGATGTTTACGTCAATATCCTCAGCCGGAACGTCGAAATATATGAAATAAGGCACTTGGTCGCCGGCAGGGATGAGGCGTTCGAAAGGCATCATCACCGCCTTGTTGAAATACGGGTGCTTCATATACCTGCCGTTGACAAAGAAATACTGGTGTGCGTTTTTCTTCTTCGCCGCCTCGGGCTTGCCCACGAAACCGTGGATGCGGCATACCGTGGTGTCCACGTTCACCGGCAGGAGATTCTGGTTGATGCGTTTGCCGAAGACATCTATGATGCGCTGGCGGAAGCTGTCGCCGCAGGCGCGGAGGTTGAGCACCTCGGTGCCGTTGCTGCTGAAGGTGAAATGTATCTGCGGGTAGACGAGCACGATGCGTTCGTATGCCGTCATTATGTTGTTGAGTTCCGTGGTGTTCGACTTGAGGAATTTCCTCCTCGCAGGCACGTTGAAGAACAGGTTCTGGATGAAGAAATTGCTGCCGGCAGGGCATGCCGCAGGTTCCTGGCTTAGCACTTTGCATCCGGATATGGAGAGCAGCGTGCCCACCTCGTCGGCAGTCTGCCGCGACTTCAGTTCCACCTGCGCCACGGCGGCTATGGAGGCGAGTGCCTCGCCGCGGAATCCCATGGTGTGCAGTGCGAAGAGGTCGTCGGCCTTGCGTATCTTTGACGTGGCATGGCGCTCGAAGGCGAGGCGCGCGTCGGTTTCCGACATACCCTTGCCGTCGTCAATAACCTGTATGGAAGTCTTGCCGGCATCCACCACCAGCACGTCGATACGCTTTGCCCCGGCATCGACAGCGTTCTCCACGAGTTCCTTTATTACAGACGCCGGGCGCTGGATTACCTCGCCTGCGGCAATCTGGTTTGCCACGGAGTCGGGCAGCAGTTGTATAATGTCACTCATATCCTCTTGTTCTCCTTATTGCTCTTGTTCTCTTTTGTTGTCACAGTCTGAGTATCACCCGCCACACGATAAGGATGACGAGGAATATTATGGCGATGATGCCGGCGTTCGTAGAAACGCCTCCGGCAGTGCGTCGCCTCTCGCGTTTGCGCAGGTGGCGCATATCGCCGGTGAACGACTCGTGCAGCCTTTTGCGCACGGCCTCGGTGTCGAACCCTGTATTGCCCGACTGCCGGTCGGCCTGTGCCTCCAGTTTCCTTATCCTTTCTTTGCGGTCGTCGGCATATATGTTGATATGTTCAAAACGCCGTGGCTTAGGTTGATGGAAGAAGTTCATTTTCCTTGGAATCCGTTTCCATTTCCGCATTGTTCTCCTCTCCGTTGCCAATTCTCTGCAGCGGGGCGGCGTGGCGGCGTACAGACTTCAGTTCCGTTCCGCTCTTCTTGCTGCGCCATTCGTATATGTCGTCCTTGTTCAGCGGACGTATATAGTCGAACCATGCGAAGTTGGGCAGTTTGTATTTGTCCGGCGGTATCTGCGTCATGGGATACCATGTGCCGTCGGTTTTCGACGTCCATATCTTCTGCAGCTGTCTGCCGGGCATGAACATCCGCATTGTGTCGGTTTCCATGTAGACAAGTCCCATGAGCGTGGAGTCCTTGTCGTCCACGGGGTAGTACACCGACATTACGTTGCCAACCGCTTCGGTGGAGCTTATCTGCCCGTTGTTGAAAAATGCGAACATCTCCCTCGACGCAAGCTGGTTGAAATGCTCCTTGTCGGGCATCAGTTCCGCAGACAGTGCCTGGTTGATGACGTGGGCGCGGTCCACGGTGGAATCCTTCATGAATACCTCAATCCTTTCGCCCAGCAGCTGTCTCTCGCCGCTCCACGCTATAGGGTCGCGGTACATTGTCATGCAGGAGTCGAGGGTGGAGTAGACGAGCGAGTCGCACACCGCCTGCACGTCGTTGCGGAAAACCCGCACGCGGTTGTAGCAGTGGGCCACGCGGTACACGGAGTCGGTGTTGATATGATGCGTTATCATCTTCACCGTGTCGCAGTGCAGATACAGCGTGTCGGGCTGCGAATATTCCATGAGCACCGGGTTGTCGGTGGCGAGGGCGAAGCCCGTCTTCTCGTTATACCACAGGTAGTCGGCCTTGAGTGCGTTTTTCTTCAGCGTGTCTTTGTAGAACACGTTGTGGTAGCCCTGGCTGATGCCCCGTTTCTCGTCGTAGAAGAGACTGTCGCCGGTTATTTCCTTGCCGTCGTTCACCATCGTCGACCGTCCGTAGAGGCGCGCCCTGCCGGTGTTGGTGTTGTAGTATCCGCTGGAGGAGTGTATCACGCTTTCCTTGCTCTTTATCACCGACGGCCCCACGATGTTGGCGAGCGAGGTGCGCGTGTCATAATGCAGGGTGTCGGTAGAGAGCGTGAATTTGGGGTTCTTCAGGTTTACGTGGTAGTTGAACACCGCCTTGCGCGTCTCCGTGTCGTAGGCACCCCAGTCGCTCACCAGCACATTGTCCTTATCCACCATCTTTCCCCCCTCGAAGAAATACGCCACGTTGTAGAGGCGGTCGAAATTGAGACTGTCGGTATACAGTGTCGTGGCGCGGTGTTTGAGTACCACGTTGCGGCGTGCTTCGGCCATCTGGCTGTTGCCGTCGTACCACGCATAGTCGCTTGTCATCGACAGCGTGTCGCCCTGTCGCATCCTCACGTGTCCGAATGCCTTGAACGAGTTGGTTTCCTGATAGAAATACGCGCTGTCGCAGGTGAGGCGCGCCCCGTTATGGAGAAACGCCACGTTGCCGTTGAGAATCTGCGGTGCTCCCTGCACCATGCCGTACTGGTCGTAGCGCAGCATGTCGGCATGCTGCAGATAGACGCGCGCGGCAGTCTTTTGGCGGCGTTGTTTCTTTGCGGCAGTGAGCGACTGCACCATACATAGTCCAAACAGGCATAGAACAACAAACACGATTGTTCTATGCCCGCCAATATTCTTTGTCGTAGTATTCCGAAGCATCTGCAGGATGTGACTTTAGTTCTGTTTCACCCAACCCTTGTATTCAAAGTTGCAGTTCTTGTAGTTGTCGTTGATGCGGATGTAGGTGTCCTTGATCTTGTTCTGCACCCACTCCTTCAGGAACTCCGCCTTGCGGTGGGCTTCCACGATATCCTTCATCGCCTGGAAATCCTGCGTTATGGTGGCGCGGTGGGCATCAACGCGGCTTACGAGCTTTGCGATAACGCACTGTGTCTTGCCTTTCTGGTTCACCATCTTGAAGGATTTGGAAATCTCGCCCACCTTCATTGTGTCAACCACCGCGGCAATCTCCGTGGGCAGGTCGCGCATTCGGAACTTGCTGGTGTAGCCCTCCTGCGACTGGTTTGCCATCAGTCCGTTGTTGCTCTTCGTGTCCTTGTCGTCGGAGATATACGAAGCTCCGGCCTCGAACGTGAACTTGCCCGCGCGGATGTCGTCGGCGATGGAGTCGAGGCGCGCCTCGGCTCTTGTTATAGCCTCGTCGCTCACCTTCGGCACGCGCAGGATGTGGCGCACCTTTATCTTGTCGCCGCGCTTGTCGATAAGCTGGATGATATGGTAGCCGAACTCTGTCTCCACGATTTTCGAGATTTTCTTCGGGTCGGTGAGGTTGAACGCCACGGCGGCAAACGCCGGGTCGAGCATTCCGCGCCCCATGTATTCGTCGAGCTCGCCGCCCTGGCGGGCAGACCCGGGGTCCTCGGAGTAGAGGCGGGCAAGGGCTGCGAACGATGTCTCGCCCTTTGTCACGCGCTCCGTGTAGCTGCGCAAGTCGTTCTTTATGCGGTTTATTTCCTCGGGTGCGATCTTCGGTGCCTGTGTTATTATCTCCACTTCCACTTCGGTGGGGATGAGCGGCAGACTGTCTTCGGGCAGTTTCTCGAAATATTTGCGCACGTCGGCCGGCGACACCTTGATGTCCTTCACGAGCTGGCTCTTCATCCTCTCTATGAGCTGGTGGTTGCGGAAATCGTCGTGGAGGCTCTCCTTCATCTGCTTCACGGTCATCTTTTTCCACTCCTCGAGTTTCTCGCGGCTTCCGGCATTGTTTATCCAGTAGTTTATCTGCTGGTCCACGCTTTTTGACACCTCGGCCTCGGTCACCTCGATACTGTCGAGTGCCGCCTGGTGCAGGAACAGTTTCTGCACGGCGAGCTGCTCGGGGATGATGCAGTCGGGGTCGCCGTTCCATTTCATTCCTTCCATCTCACCCTGAAGGCGCATTGCCTCCACGTCGGACTTGAGTATCGCTTCGTCGCCTACAACCCACACCACCTGGTCGATGACGCTGTTCTCGTTTGCCGGCGCATCTTCCGCCGTTTTTTTGCCCGTAGTGTCATTGACCGCCGTGCCGTCTTGTGCGTTGAATGCCGCAATGCGGCTTGCCGCGCCGCTTGCCGCCAATATAGCACCCGACATCAGTATGGTGCAGAATGCTGTCTTCAATCCGTATCTCATTTTTTTTGTTACTGTCTTTAGAATAAGTCCTTGCAAAGATACTTACTTCCGTGTGAACGGCAAAGTTTTTTTTACTAATCTCTGTGAAAACGACGGTGCCCATATATAAAAAGGTTCCCAATTTGATTTGGGAACCTTTGTCTAATCCTAAATTGAAATCTCTTGCGTGATTCAGTGCTTGTTCACTGTCTCAAGAACCTCCTCGTTTATGACAACGGGATATTTCTTGCGCAGCTCAGCCACCCACTGCTTTTCGAGCTGGTCCTGATAGTCGGCGGTCACGAGTCCCTTCACGTCGGTGTAGTCCTCGGGTCCCTTCTTCAGCACCTTGCCGTAGACGGCGTCGATGGGGTAGTCCTTCAGTGGTTTTGCCACTGTGTCCACGCCGAACACCATCTTGTCGATAACGGCGTTGTCGCCTTTCTTGAAGATACCCTTCTCCACGCGGATACGTATCACCGTGTCGTTGTTGAACGTGGAGCGCAGCTTCTCTGCCCATTTGTCGAAGGCGAGACCTTTCACGCAGTTCTTCACCGCATCAACGTCTTCGGTATTCTTCACATGATATGCCATGCCCTTGTAGCGCGGTTCAGACCAGTTGTATTTCTTCTTGTTCTTCTTGAAATACGCGGCGAGTCCCTTCTCGTCCTTCGCAGCCTTGTCCCAGATATAGCGGTTGCTTATCTCATAGAGCATCAGTCCGTCATGATATTCGCGCACGAGGTTCTTGAGGTCGGAGTCCTTCGCCGTGAGCACCTCGGTGCGCTCGTCAAGCACGTCTTCCGTCTTCAGCTTGCCGTTCGAGGCAGCCACTACTCTCTGTATGCTGTCGTTCGCCACCTTCTCGCGGATGTTGCGAGCCTCGAGGAAACGGCGGATGCTGGTGCGCAGACTGTCGTACGGCTCCACGCCCTTGCGCCCGTTCATGTAGATGATGTGGTATCCCACCGAAGAGAGCACCGGTTTCGACATCTGTCCGGGCTTCAGCGCATAGGCGGCGTTCTCGAATTCCGGCAGTGTCTGTCCGGGTGTCATCCACGGCAGTGCGCCGCCGTTGCGTGCCGACCCGGGGTCTTTGGAGTATTTCTTCGCCATTTCAGCGAAAGACTTCTCAAATGCCACCGTGTCTATTGGCATGGTTACCTTCTTGCCCTTCACCTTTTTCACCGCCGGGGTGAGCTGGGCGTTGAGCACGCCGTATATGGAGTCGGCGCGAAGCTCTGCCTCCTTCTTCTGTGCGTCGGTAGCGTCCTGCGGCAGATAGAGCAGGATATGCGATGCCTTGATGAGTCCCTTTGTGCCCACACGCTGCACATAGTCGTCGTACACCTTCTTGGCCTCGGTCTCTATATCCTTGTCGCCCACGAAAGACGGGCGTATCTGCTGGTCGCGGTATGACTTGAACTCCTTCTTGAACGAAGCCATCGTGTCGATCTTCGCATCGTAGGCGGCTGCCACCTTGAGCTTGTAGTTCACGAACAGGTCCACGTATTCCTTTACCGTTTTCTTGTCAATCACACCTTCGGAGTTGTTCTTGTTGTATGAATACTCAAACTCCGAACGCGACACGGGCTGACCGTTGATTGTCATTACCGTGGGGTCGTCGTGCTGGGCATACGCCGCTCCGCTTACGAGGAGCAGCGCTGATAACAATGATCTGAATTTCATCCTTTGTATCTTTTGTTAGTCGTGGCGGGAATAATTGGGGGCCTCGCTCGTGATGGATATGTCGTGAGGATGGCTCTCGAGCACGCCGGCGTTTGTTATTCTTACGAACTTTGCCGAATGGAGGTCAATGATGTTGTGGGCGCCGCAGTAGCCCATGCCTGAACGCAGACCGCCTACGAGCTGGTAAACCACCTCCTGGAGAGTGCCCTTGTAAGGCACGCGTCCTGCGATGCCCTCGGGGACGAGCTTCTTCACGTCCTTCGTGCCGGACTGGAAATAGCGGTCCTTGGACCCGTTCTCCATTGCCTCGAGCGAACCCATTCCGCGGTAGCTCTTGAACTTGCGTCCGTTGAAGATGATAGTGTCGCCGGGACTTTCCTCCGTGCCTGCCACGAGTGAACCTATCATTACCGAGAATCCTCCTGCGGCGAGGGCTTTCACCACGTCGCCGGAGTAGCGCAGTCCGCCGTCGGCTATCAACGGCACGCCAGTGCCCTCGAGTGCGCTTGCCACGTCGTAGACGGCGCTAAGCTGCGGTACGCCGACACCTGCCACCACACGCGTGGTGCATATAGAACCCGGTCCGATACCCACTTTCACTGCGTCGGCACCGTTCTCCACCAGCATCTTTGCAGCTGCGCCGGTGGCCACGTTTCCTACCACGATGTCCACGTTGGGGAATGATTTCTTGGCTTCCACGAGTTTCTCGATGACATATTTTGAATGTCCGTGTGCCGTGTCGATGACGATGGCGTCGGCACCGGCGTTCACCAGCGCCTGCATACGGTCGAGGGTGTCCACCGTGACACCCACACCGGCAGCAACGCGCAGACGGCCCTTGTCGTCCTTGCATGCCATCGGCTTGTCTTTCGCCTTCGTTATGTCCTTGTAGGTGATAAGACCCACGAGGTGGTTGTCGGCATCCACTACGGGGAGCTTCTCAATCTTGTTCTCCTGCAGTATCTGCGCCGCTGCGGCAAGGTCGGTCTTTATGTGTGTGGTGACGAGGTTCTCCTTTGTCATCACCTCGTCGATCTTTCTGTTGAGGTTGCGCTCGAAGCGCAGGTCGCGGTTTGTCACGATGCCCACGAGGTGGTTGTCGTCGTCTACCACGGGGATGCCTCCGATATGATATTCTGCCATCATGTCGAGAGCCTCGCTGACAGTGGAACCGCGGCGGATGGTGACGGGGTCGTAGATCATGCCGTTTTCGGCGCGCTTTACGATAGCCACCTGCCGAGCCTGTTCCTCAATGCTCATGTTCTTATGGATGACACCGATGCCACCCTCGCGGGCGATGGCTATTGCCATGGCGGACTCCGTCACTGTGTCCATGGCGGCCGTGACGAACGGGATGTTCAGGTCAATGTTACGTGAGAACTTGGTTTTCAACTCTACTGTGCGTGGCAGTACTTCAGAATAAGCTGGGATAAGAAGGACGTCGTCGAATGTCAGGCCGTCCATTACAATTCTATCTGCAACAAATGATGACATAATTTGTATTTAAAAATTTATTGCGTGCAAATTTACCACAATTTTATCACATACTCAACGGCAAGCCCCACATTTTTTCGAGTTGGGCTCAAAAAAACGCGGGGCTTCGTTGTCGCTATGCTCGGCATGGGCATTGTATTGCGTTTGGCAACCTTACATCGTACGATGCGCGATCTCTTATCGTACGATGTACGACCTCTTGTCGTTCGATGTACGATTGGCAAAGTCATGCTTTGGTTCAAATAAGAACTATTTTTAGAACCCACCTTTAATTTAATTAGTACACTCTTGATGCCTCTACCTAATTGTTGTAAAAAAATCAGTACAACACTTGTTGTATGTCCTTTGTGCAATGTTTGAAAAGT
>CAVGJZ010000018.1:0-51619 GCA_963629785.1 Oscillibacter sp. MSJ-31
AACCGGGGACACAAGGATTTTCAGTCCTTTGCTCTACCAACTGAGCTATGGCACCATCTT
This sequence comes from Oscillibacter sp. MSJ-31, assembly GCA_963629785.1. Lineage (GTDB taxonomy): Bacteria > Bacteroidota > Bacteroidia > Bacteroidales > Bacteroidaceae > Prevotella. Next base: position 61 of record CAVGJZ010000018.1, read on the forward strand.
CTGCTATGTTTCTGGGCAACCAGCTTCCCGATTGCGGATGCAAAGGTACGGCTTTTTTTTGTTTCCGCAAATTTTTATTGCAAAAAATTTCGGTATTATAAAAAATACCCTTACCTTTGCACTCGCTTTTAAGGAGCAATCGGGATTTAGCGCAGTTGGTAGCGCACGTCGTTCGGGACGACGGGGTCGCTGGTTCGAGTCCAGTAATCCCGACCCAATGAGGGGTCAAGACATTACTTACGGTAGGTCTTGACCCCTTTTCACGTATGTCCTTTTGCAAAGGACTGGCGTTTTGCCGACCTCTTATCGTACGATGCACGGTCTCTTATCGTACGATGCACGGTCGTTTGTCGTACGATGTATGACCTCACATCGTATGATGTACGGTTGGCAAACGGTTGCTTTTCCGACAAGAAAACGCCGCTTCCCGGCTGCTGTTGCAGTTGTCGGGAAGCGGCGCTGTTGTCGCCGGGGCGTAATCCGAACTTCGATACGCCTTGCCTTATTTCCTTATCTTCATCACGCGCGGTGCGATTGTCTTGCCGTCCACGCGGATGATGAACACTTCCTCCTTCACGTCGGCGAGACTTGTGCTTGTAGACGTTATCTGCCTAGACGAGATGAGTCTGCCGGCTGTGGTGTAGACCTTGAGCAGTGCGCCCACGGCGTTGTCGCTCACATGGAGACTTGCCTCCGCCCTGTCGTAGGAAACGCTCGGGGCGTTCTCGGCGAGGCTTATGCCGCTCACGTGGAAGCCGTCGTTGAGCTGTTCGCCCATCAGACTGTTCATGTAGACCTCAAGGGCGGTGTAGCCCAGGTCGTTCACGAGGTTCTGGTCTGCCACGGCAGGGTTGAGTCCGTGTTTCGTTTCCCATTCGTCGGGAATGCCGTCGCCGTCGGTGTCGGCTGGCACGGTATAGTCGGTGGAGTAGGCGATGAAGCCCTCGCAGTCGTTCTCGGTGTCGATGATGCCGCTGGTAGAGCCCTTTGTTGCGCCGCCGTATTTGTTTACACCCGTTGTGGCCTCCTCCACGATACGCTTCTCGATGGCGTCGCGGTTCACGGTGCCGGCGTTGGCGAGCACCGTCCTGTAAGCCTGTTCGCCGCTTTCCACGTCGTATATCATGTAAGTCTCAGGGTCGTAGGTGCCCACGTTGCCTGCCTTGGAATACTTGTAGTAGTTGAGTGACGGCACGATGCGTTCGTCGGCGCGGATTTCCGAGAGGGAGTATTTCTCGGCAGTCATGGCCTTCCAGTTGTCCTGCGTACGCGCTGCGTCGCCTTCTACCACGTTGCCGCTGACATACCATTTGGCGGGTCCCCATGACGTGGCGCCGGTGCGGGCGTAGCTGGAGTTCACGAACACCACGCTGTTCTTGTTTGAGGCGGGTCCCGGCTTGTAGTAGTTGCCCATGAAGTTGCACTCGTGGGCAGAGTTCAGCCCGTTGTACGACGTGATGTCGGCGGTGTTCTCTCCGCCGTAGCATCCGCCGTTGCCGCCGAAGTTGTAGTTCACGTTGTTGATGTATTCCAGGAACACCACGTAGTCCTCGCCCCTTGCGCCGTTGATGCGCGGCGAGCGCGACTGGTTGTCGGCGAGCAGGTTGCGGTAGTAGGTGGCGGGCGAACCTCCCCATTGCGTGCCGTATCCCCTCACGCCCTTCTTGTGTCCGGCGTTGTAGAGACCCTCATGCACGATGCTGTTCTGCACGGTGAGGAAATGGCTGTCCTGCGTGTTGATGTTCTCCTCCATCGACCATCCGAAGGTGCAGTGGTCGAAGATGAAGTTGCTGCAGTTCTCCGCACCCAGAGCCTGGTCTTCGATTTTGTTGCCGCTGGGGTCGTTCTGTCCGGCGCGGAAACGTATGTTGCGCACGATGAAGTTCTGCGACCCTCCAAGGTTGATCTTGTTGTGGGTAATCTGTATGCCCTCGCCCGGCGCCGTCTGTCCGGCGAGAGTCCAGTCGGAACGCTTCATGCGCAGTTCGCTCTGCAGCCTGATGTCGCCGCTCACGGCGAACACTATTGTTATCGGCTCTCCGGGATACTGCGAGAAAGCCCAGCGCAGTGTGCCCTCCTTGCCGTCGTCGGCGAGCGACGTCACTTTCACCACCTTGCCGCCGCGGCCGCCGGTGGTGTATTTGCCGAAGCCTTCGGCGGTGGGGAACGCCGGTAGGCGGATGGCATCTTTGGCTACCACGGCTTTCGACACCACGCCCTGTCTCGACACCGACGCCACGCTGTATTTCGCATTGTCGCCGGAATCCTTGGCGAGGGTGCGCTCCGTGGTGAACTTGAAGAAAGCACCGTCCTTATATATAATGTATGCTGCGGCGTTGTCGTCGCTCTCCCATGAAATCTCGTTGGGGGTTATGATGAAATTCATCGGTGCGATGGCCCCGCGCAGGATTTTCCCGTAGTCGAAAGGCACCTTGGAGAATTTCCCGAAGAGGAATTCCGGGTTCATGTAAGCCGCCACCTCTGCGTCGGTGGCTTGGCGTGAGAACGAGGCGCGCTTCGACGTGTCGATGAGGTTGCCGTCGGAGTCGGTGTTCTTGTATTCGTAGAGCGAACTCTTGTTCTCCGTGCCGCTCCATGCCGTCCATCCGGCGGCAGAGACGGCATTAGGCAGTTTGCACTGTATGAACATCGATCCGCAGCCCTCCTTCCACGGGCGGCCGAGAGTGTAGGCACCGTTTGCCACGCCCTCGCCGGCAGTCACCGTGCAGTTGCGGAAGAAGAGTCCGGGGTAGAACTTGTCGGCGCTGAGTTCCGGGTACATCACCTTTGTCATCGGCATGCCGCTCTCGGCGGGCGCCGTGATGTATCCGCCGCCCTTCACGAGGTTTATGGTGCAGTCGTCAAACCATTCCAGTCCGCCGTCGTAGATAAAGTCCACCGCACCCTCCACGGTGCAGCCCGTGAAATATCCGCGCGCCCCGGTGTTCGCCTTGTAGGTGTCCTGGTAGCCGCTGAGGCGGCAGTTCTTGAAGATATGCGCGTCGCCGTTGGTGTAGAGGGCCTCCGCCTGTCCCGCATTTCCGCTCGTGTTGCGTATGGTGAGGTTCTCGGCGTAGAAACGGCTTGTGAACACGTTGAGAGCCGCGCAGTCGGAGTAGTCGTTGCTCTCGTTGCCGGCGCCGCGGCTCACGCCGGAGGTGAGGATAGTCGTCTCCTTGTCCTCGCCGATGAGGGATATGAACTTGTCCCTGTTGGCTTTCGTTCCGGCGTAGATGTTCTCTTCGTACACGCCCGGACGGATGTATATCACGCCCCTTGCGCCGTTGGGCACGGCGTTAATGGCATCCTGTATCTTGGTGTAGTCGCCGGTGCCGTCCTGCGCCACCGTGGCGGTCACCACCTGTGCGTTTGCGTCGGGAGCGGTCTCCTCGCCGCCCTTGCCGCCGCCGTCGAGGTCGGAAATCTCGCCCACGTCGCCCACTGGGTTGTCGGCGGCATACTGCGCCTGCGCTTCGGTTATCTCATTGCCGAAGACCTGTATCTTGTGCAGCCTCGGCGCCTGCATCTGTCCGTAGGGGTTGATGGCGGTGGTGAAGGGGCATTTGCCGTCGGCGCCCACCTGCACGGGGTTATTCGTGTCCTCGCCGTCCCACACCCTCCAGCGTATCGACACGTCGGAGGCGTTGATTTCGTTTTCCATGAAATAGCCCTGGTCGGAGAATACCGTCCATCCGTTCTTGTGCTTCTCGGACCCCATCCACACGAGGGGCTGCCATTCGCCGTCGCCCACCTTGTAGTCGCACTTTATGCCGCGCCCCCATGACGTGGACGACCACGACCACTGCACGCGGTCCACGTATGGGATGTGGTCAATCTCCACCCATCCGTGGCGCGACACCTTGTTGCCCGCCTCGTCGGTGGCGGCAGCGTCGCGGCACATCTGCACGAAGCCCGCCTCGCCGTAGGTGGGGTTGCCGGAGGTGTCGTATGTGATGTTGTCCTCAAGATGCGCGGTGTGTCCCGTCACCGTCCAGTCGTTGTATGTGGCGGTGCTGTTGCCCGTCTTGTTCTGCCCCAGGTAGAACTGCCGGCAGAACGCTGCCGTGGCTCCGGCATATCCGCCGTAGGAGTTGCGCGTGGCGAAGGTGCAGTTGTGGAACAGCACCGGGTATTTCACGGCGTCGCCGCCGTTTGCCCCCACTTTCAGCACGGCGTTCACGTAGCCTCCGGCAGAGTAGTCGGGGCAGTCCACGCCTGTCTCGCCCTTCCATGTGTCGGGCCATGTGTCGTCGCTGAAGTTGATGTCGATTACTTTCGGGTAGGTTGAGGTGTTGCTCCACTGCGCCACCACCGACGGCGGGTCGAGGCTTCCCTCAATCGTGGCGTTTGCCGGCATGGGCACAAGGGGCGCCAATGCGGCAACGCACAGGATTTTGATTTCGTTATACATACTTGCTGTTTTAATTATGTTTCATAGGTGTTTGAAGAGGATGCCGCCCGGCGTTTGCGCCCGTTTGCGGCAGTCAGCCCACAAAGTTATGAATAAAAACGGGTATAAGGAAGAAAGGGACAGCGAAAAAACGGAAATCTTCCGCCGCAGGGAATGGTTCTCTGCGCGGAAAAAGTGGCAATATTGCCAAAAAAACCGCGTAAGATTGTTGTTAAATGGGGAGGAAGCCTTATCTTTGCGCGGAAAAAGTGGCAATATTGCCAAAAAAACCGCGTAAAGGAAGACGCTATGCAGATAAAAAGAGAATACTATTTACAGCAACTTATAGATGGCAGGCAGAACGGTTTGATTAAGATTGTGACGGGCATCAGGCGCTGCGGCAAGTCGTTTCTCCTTTTCAAATTGTTTCGTCAGTATTTGCTCAAGGAGGGAGTGGATCCGGACCATATAATACAGATTGCACTCGACGACGTTGAAAGTGCAGATTTGCGCGAACCTCTCGCACTGTATAGAAATATCAAGTCAAGGATGACGGACGAAGACCTGTACTACATATTGTTGGATGAAGTGCAGCTTGTGCCGCGGTTTGAGGAAGTGCTGAACAGTTTGCTGCGTATCGACAACGCCGACGTTTATGTGACGGGCAGCAACTCCAAATTCCTGTCGAGCGACATCATTACCGAATTCCGCGGCCGCGGAGACGAGATACGTCTTTATCCGCTTTCCCTCTCAGAGTATTGCGAGGGCACGGGGCAGTCGCCGGCTGAGGCATGGAAGGATTACTACACTTTCGGCGGACTGCCGCACGTGTTGTCGCTCGAAACGGAGAAGAAGAAATTGGATTACCTTAGCAAACTGTTTGAAAGCGTCTATCTGATTGACATCCTGGAGCGCCAGCGTATAAAGAACAAGGCGGAGTTTGAGGAACTCATCAAGATTATAGCTTCTGCAATAGGGTCGCCTACGAATCCGGCGAAACTGTCGAACACTTTCGACAGTGTGTCGAAAGTGAAAATAGACCCTGCGACGATAAACCGTTACCTTGGCTATATGCAAGACGCGTTCCTGATAGAAAAGGCGGAACGCTATGATGTCAAGGGCAAGAAATATATCGGCAGCCTCGCCAAGTATTATTTCTCTGACCTTGGATTGAGAAACGCCATATTGGGCTTGCGCCAGCAGGAGGAAACGCATATCATGGAAAATATTGTGTATAACGAGTTGCGCCGTCGGGGATGCAGGGTGGATGTCGGCATGGTGGAGCGGCGTTTCGTTGATGAAGACGGCAAGTGGCAGCGCAGGCAACTTGAAGTGGATTTTGTGGTGAACGAAGGTAGCCAAAGGTATTATATCCAGTCGGCTTTGGCTTTGCCCGACGAAGAAAAGCGCAAGCAGGAAATGGGTTCGCTGCTTCGGATTAACGATTCGTTCAAGAAAATAATCATTGTGAAGGACGACATAAGGCCCTGGCGTGACGAGAACGGCATCCTTACAATCGGGCTGCTGGATTTTCTGATGAATGCGGACAGTCTCGAACAGTAAGTCCGTCTTTCCATAAAAATCTTCCGCCACAGGGGATAGTCCCCTGCTGCGGAAGATTTTTTATAGTGCCGGTGCGTCAAGTGGCAGTTATAGCGCCACTTTCTTTCCGTTTATGATATACAGGCCCTTGCCGAGACCCTCCACCTTGTCGCCGGCGTATCTGCCGTCGATGGTGTAGATGCGCAGCCGGCGAGTGTTGGCAGGCGCACTGATGTCGTCGATGCCTGTAGAAGCCGATTGGGCGATGTCGATGCAGTCGGTGCGCATACGCTGGTTGCCGTCGGTGCAGAAGTTTATGCGGATTTCGTCGCCTCGCCTTAGCTTGACGTTCTTCGAGGTGTGGGTAAACATGTTCTTCCCGTCCACGGAGGCAACCCATGTGTCCTGCTTCTCCTCGTTCACGTAGAGGGTGTACGTGCCGTTCTTCTTCTGCCAGTCGAAGAAGGTGGTAGTGATGTCGCACTCGCCGTCGTCCTCGCTCCACACCACGCTCATTGAGCCGGGCCCTGCCTCGCCCACCACGGCTTTGTCGGCGGAATAGGCGGGAGTGCCGGCTGTCGTCTCTATGTAGGCTATGCCGCTGAGGGTGGCTTCCTCCATTTCCGTCCTGCCGTAATGGGCGGCTTTCAGGTCGGACGTGAACGTCCAGTCGTCGCCCTTCACCACGTCGCCGTTCTCTTTCACCGCGTCCACGCGCCATGTGTACTGCGTGCCGTAGGCGAGCACGCCCGGGTCAATCTCTGTTGTCGTCGTCTCGCCGAGGAAGGCGTTGTCGTCCACCGTCTTGCCCTGGCTGATATACACCCTGTATGCCGTGGCGTCGAAGGCGTCGCGCCAGCGCAGCTTCGCCGGTGTGGTGGGAGTCTTGTCCTTCAGAGCCTCGCGCAGTTTCGCATGAAGGTCCATATTCTCCGGCGTGGGCTTTGAGGCTTTCTCCGGTGCGGTGGTAAACCAGAACGACTCGCTGTGGAGTGTTGTCTCTCCTGCATTCGCCTGCGCCGTCCACACATATTCCGTGGAGGGGGCGAGTGTCGTCGTGGCCGGGTCGTAGGGCACGAGTGCGGCATGGTCGTCGCCCGCCTCACCTATATAATATTTGTAGGCTGTCGCCCCGTATATCGCGCCCACCTGTAGTTTGTAGTTTTTCAGCACGTCGGTGGCGTAGTTGCCGGGGAAGGGGATGAAGGCGTTTTCCAGTCCGTCGGCAAGTCCGGCAGCGGTGGTGCAAGCCTCCTCCACGTCGGCCGCGTCCTGCATCGCGTCGCCGTATCCATAGTAGTTGGCTATGTCGAAGCCCGTGCCGGTGTCTTTGGTGTTGCCGCTCACGTTGTCGTATTTGTTGCCGCGCGCCAGGCAGTCGGCGTAGTTGGCCGTCAGCGGGTCGGAGGTGTACATCTGGTTAAGCGGATTGCTGGTGTTCTTGAAATATGAGTTCTCCACCACCACCTTTGCCCTTGTGTGGTAGCCCACGCAGTAGGAGTCGTTGTTGGTGTAGTAGTTGTTGAACACGTGTCCCAGTCCGTAGCCGAATCGCGGGTTGCGCTGCACGGTATTGTCGAACCAGCAGTGGTGGTATGTGGCGCGTTCCTTGCCGTGGTCCTCGAAATGGTTTGTGCCGGAGTTGCAGATTGAAGCCTTGTCGTGGTCGCTGAACTTTGTCCACGACACGCTCAGATAGCTGGAGCCGATGGTGAAGTCGAGCAGTCCGTCTGAGGAGCTGGCGAGTTCGCAGTGGTCCACCCACACGTGGTGCGTGTCGCGGAAGGCGAGAGCGTCGGGGTTGCAGTCCTTTATCCTGAGGTTGCGGAAGATGACGTTCTGCTGCCCGTTGAGGTCGAAGCCCACCTTCTCCAGTGTCACACCCTTGCCGGCGCCGATGATGGTCTTGTTGCTGCCCACGGAGATTACATCCTTCTTGCCGGCCTCGCCGGTGCCTATGTTCCCGTTGCCGGTTATGTCGTTTTCAACGATTATCACCCTCGGTGTGTTTCCCTTGGCGTATTCCTCGAGTTGCTGCCGTGTTGTCACGCGCGTCACCTCGCCTTGTCCGCCTCCTGTCGTTCCGTTTGTTCCCAGGTCGCGGTAGTTGGCGAAGCCCACCAGTCCGCAACTGTTGTTGGTCTGCGCCGCGGCGCAGGTGCTGCCTGCTGCCATGGCGGCAAGTGCAAAAAGTTTCAGATTGTTCATTCAGAATTATATGTTGTTAGATTTTACGGGTGTAAAGTTACCCATAATTCTTTTGGCCTCAAAGCGCAGTGCCTTTTTCCGAATGATTTTCCACAAAAAACGGCTGATTTTGTTACTTGGGCGCATGGCTTGCCCGGTTGGCAGGTATGGAAACGAAAGCGCGCCCGTCTTTTATTTTCGTGACGGGCGCGCTCTATGCCGCTAATTATATAAGGTGGTATGAATTGCCACCATAAACCAGTTGTCGCCGGCGGTTATTCAGCGTTGTTCTTCGACGGCCTTATGCCGAACAGACTTCGTCTTGTCTTCTTTGCCGCCGTTTTAGCGAACGGGCTCTTTATGATTTTTGAAGAAGAGCTCGTCAGACCGGAATAGTACATGTAGTTCTTCGTTGTGTATGATGAAGAGCTGCTGCTCTTGCTATACCAGTCGATGAGGCCGGACGACAATTTCCCGTAGCTGTAATAATAGGTGTTATTTTCAAACTTGCAGCTTGACGGCAACACAGAGGGACCCTTTCCCAAGTAGCCTATGCACGACAATGCCTGAAGTATCTCCAAGTCGAAATCCAAGATGTTTGGAGTGTACTGGCACAAAGGATTGCTCGTGGCGTTGGAATAGGTGAATTCATAGGTGCGGCTTTCCTCGTCATCACCCGTGGATTCTTCAGTGACCTTTGTAAGTTTTCCGTCGTTCCATGTCAGGGTAAGTGTGGCTGTGCCGCTGTAAGACTCTTTCTCTCCATTGTAAATCTCATAGCTTGAACTTGAAACCGTTATCCTTGTCAGGTGTCCGTTGCCGTCATAAGAAAGGCTGGCGGTGCCTTCTTCATGGTCGCTAACGCTTGATGACGTGTAGTCGTAAACCTCTCTCAATCCGGTGATATATCCGTTGGCGTTGAGTCTGATGTTGTCGATTACATCTTTCTCGTTGGACGACCCGCCACTGGTTAGCTTGAATGGATTGTAGGATGCGTTGTAAGTTTCGCCGTTGACATAAATGCTTGAGAGCTTCCCCTCGCTGTCGTAGCTGTAGCTGATGCCGCCAGCCTTTGTCAGGCGGTATTTTGCTCCGTTGCTGTCTGTTACTGTTCCGGCGCTTGGGTTTCCTTCAGATGATACGGCATCTCCGTCATCACTGCTGCACGATGCAAATGACAGACCGCCGATGAGGACGGCTGCGCTTGCGAATAATTTGATACTTCTCATAATGAAATTTGTTTTTGGAGTTATATTATTATGTTACAGTTATAGGGCGGAATTCATACGCCGTACGTTGGCCGATTTTATCTTGCGGACTTCCTTTTTGTCTATCATTTGTTTGCAAAAGTAATATAAAAAATGTTACGTGCCAAATTTGCGAGTGATATTTTTACGGGAAGCCTTGTGTATCATGAAAGTCTACATCGTGCGGTCCGGTTTTTCCTTGCGTCTTAAACGCAAACAGGGGGCGAAAGCCTTTCCTTTGGCTTCCGTCCCCTGCGCTTCTTATGTGCGATTTGCCTTCAGGTGAGGTGTGCTGCACTCACCTTATTATATATATCAGTCGAGCTGTCCGAGCTTGTTGTCGCTGCCGAGCACGTCGATAATCTTGTGCTTGTACATTTCCTCCATGAGGTCGCGTGCCGGTCCGCAGTATTTGCGCGGGTCGAATTCGGCAGGTTTCTCGGCCAGGGTCTTGCGCACTGCCGCCGTGAAGGCGAGGCGTGAGTCGGAGTCGATGTTGATCTTGCACACTGCGCTCTTCGATGCCTTGCGGAGCTGCTCTTCGGGTATTCCTACGGCGTCGGGCAATTTTCCGCCGTTGGCATTGATGATGTCCACATACTCCTGCGGCACTGAAGACGAACCGTGGAGCACGATGGGGAAGCCGGGGAGCTTCTTCATAATCTCGTCGAGCACGTCGAATGCCAATGGCGGCGGAACGAGACGGCCCGTCTTCGGGTCGCGCGTACACTGCTCCGGCTTGAACTTGTATGCTCCGTGGCTTGTGCCGATGGAGATGGCCAGAGAGTCCACGCCGGTCTTGGTGGTAAAGTCAATCACTTCCTCCGGCTTGGTGTAGTGGGACACCTCAGACGCAACTTCGTCTTCGACACCTGCCAGCACACCGAGCTCGCCCTCTACGGTCACGTCGTGCTGGTGGGCGTATTCCACCACTTTCTTGGTGAGCGCCACGTTCTCGTCGTAGGGAAGCGACGAACCGTCGATCATCACCGACGAGAAGCCGAGGTCCACGCAGCTCTTGCACAGCTCGAAGCTGTCGCCGTGGTCGAGGTGGAGCACAATCTCAGGATGGTTGCATCCCAGCTCCTTGGCGTATGCCACGGCGCCCTGTGCCATGTAGCGCAGCAGGGTGGGGTTGGCGTAGTTGCGCGCTCCCTTTGAAACCTGGAGGATGACAGGCGACTTTAGCTCCGAGGAGGCTTTCACGATAGCCTGCAGCTGCTCCATGTTGTTGAAATTGAATGCCGGAATGGCGTAACCGCCGTCGATGGCTCTCTTGAACATCTCTTTGGTGTTCACCAAGCCCAATTCTTTGTAACTTACCATAGTATTTTGTTATTAGTTCAATTGTTCTGTGTGTGGAGGGGACCTGAATCCCTGCCATTGCTATATGATTATGTTCGGGCGCACAAGCGTTCCCGTCGTTTGTATGTATCGGCAAAGTTAGTGTTTTCTTTTGTGCGGACAAAAGTTTATCGGCGTTTTTAGTGTTGCGATATTGTGAATTTTGATATAAATTAAATGTTGCTCGGGTCCGTGTCAGCGTTTTTCAAGACCGGGATAGCATATCGCCATGTTTTTTTCTGCGTTTAAACCTTAATTTATTCATGTTAATCCGCCGTGGGATGCGTTTGAACCGTCTGCGGCAATACGGCGGTTGCACGGACGGGGAGTAAATGGTAATTTTGCACGAGCTGTGATATACATTCCGGACAGGTTTCCGGAGTAACTTCCGCTGATGAATGAATAACCAAATGTAACATAACATTTCCCCTGAGAGAAGGGGTGAACCCGCCAGCCGGTCTCGAGACGAAACTGCTGGCGGGATTTTTGTGGGCATATGCGTTTAAATTGTACTTGTAAAATGTTTTACAAATAAGACATTTGGAACACTTTGTTTTTGCTCCTGTTTTTAAGGAGCAGTGCTTTTCGGGGAGGAAACGATAGCTTTGCCCGGAGGAAACGATAGCTTTGCTCCCCGAAAAGCAGTGCTTTCCTCCAAGGTTTTGGGGTGTCTGTTTTTTAAGGTGTGTCTATCGTGTTGATTATCAGCATTTTGTATTTACCTTAAAAGAAAGGCGAAATTCGGTTAAAATCTCAGCAGGTCCGGGACTGGGAAAATGCGACATTTGGAACACTTTTCAAACGTTGCACAAAGGGTACATAGAGACCCCACCTGCAATGTATGTTAATTAAAAACGTTTTTTATTAATAGTATGTGCGGTGTCAATAAAAAATCGTATGTTTGCACTGAAAAACCGTCAGTCGGTAAACTGGCGGCGAAAAACAAAGACAATAACAAAATAATCATTATGAACGAAGAGAGACTTTACAGGATGATTGACGAGAAGGAGGGCACTGTTGCCCGCGCATTCCCGTCATTGATGAGAAAGGTGTACTTGTGGATGGCGCTTGCGCTGGTGATAACAGGCTTTACGGCATTCGGCGTCGCCACAAATCCGGGATTGGCATATGCTATAGTGACAAACAAGTTGTTGTTCTGGGGACTTATCATAGCCGAGTTCGGTCTGGTGATAGCCATCAGCGGAGCGATAAACAGGCTGTCGGCAACCACTGCCACGCTGCTTTTCGTGTTGTACTCCATAGTGAACGGCGCAACGCTATCGGTCATATTCCTTGCCTACACGCTCACGTCGATAGCAAGCGTGTTCTTCATCACTGCGGGACTGTTCGCGGTAATGGCCTTCATCGGCTACACCACGAAGACAGACCTCACGTCGATGGGCAAGATACTCATGATGGCGGTGATAGGCATCGTGCTTGCCACGGTGGTGAATATCTTTGTGGGCAGCTCCATGCTCACCATGATTGTGAGCTACGTTGGCGTGGTGGTCTTCACCGGGCTTACCGCCTACGACTCGCAGAAGATAAAGAACATGCTCTACGATGCCGACGATGCCGACGAGAGCATGCAGAAGGTGGCGCTGCTCGGTTCGCTGACGCTCTACCTTGACTTCATAAACCTGTTCCTCATGCTGCTGCGCATCTTCGGCAACAACAGGAACTGACAGGCAAATGACGCCTTTTGAACGGCGAATGTTAAAAACAACTTTATATTTATGCATAAACCTTGCCTCGCAATAGGGTTTATGCATTTTTTTTGTAATAACATTTAATGGAAAGTTGTGTATATACGCAATATTGCATACATTTGCAACATAATCGGCATAAATATACCCACCATGAGGGCGAAGAACCATAGGATAGAACTATTGAAGATGCTTATCTCGAGCAAGGAGATGGGCAGTCAGGAGGAATTGCTCAAGGCATTGAGCCAGGAAGGCTATAACATAACGCAGGCCACGCTGAGCCGCGACCTGAAGCAGCTGAAAGTGGCGAAGGCGGCAAGCATGAACGGCAAATACGTGTATGTGCTGCCCAACGAGACGATGTATAAGCGCGTGCCGAACCCCGGGTCGGTGAGGGATATGCTGCGCAGTCCGGGATTCCAGTCAATAAACTTTTCGGGCAATATGTGCGTGATAAAGACGCGCCCGGGATACGCAAGCAGCATAGCCTACAATATCGACAACAGCGACATACCGCAAATCCTCGGCACTATAGCCGGCGACGACACGATATTCATGGTGAAGAAAGTGGGCGTGAGCAACGAGGAGGTGATAGAAGGACTGCGGCACGTGCTGCCGGAAATAGAATATTGACGGCGGACAGAAAAACGCTGCAGGCAGCAGACAGTATTATATAAGGTGTTTTTTTTACCTGTCTGAAAAACAAAGATACTACAAGGAAAACTGGAACGACAAAAGAAGGAAATGGAAGAAATAGAGGTTTTGGTGGCCGACACACAGCATGAGAAATACGTGGACACCATACTGAAGACAATCGAGGATGCCGCCAAGGTGCGCGGCACCGGAATAGCGAAGCGAACCCACGAGTATCTCGCCACGAAGATGAAAGAGGCGAAGGCGGTGATAGCCCTCTCCGGCGACAGGCTGGCCGGCTTCAGCTACATCGAGACATGGGGCAACAAGGAATACGTCACCACGTCGGGACTCATCGTGCATCCCGACTTCAGGGGCTGCGGACTCGCCAAGCGGATAAAGGACATGACGTTCACGCTGGCCCGCACGCGCTGGCCCAAGGCCAAGATATTCAGTCTGACGAGCGGCGCGGCGGTGATGCGCATGAACACGCAGCTGGGCTACAAGCCGGTGACGTTCGCCGAACTCACCGACGACGAAGCCTTCTGGCACGGTTGCGAGGGATGCTGCAACGTGGATGTGCTGAAGCGCACGGGGCGCAAATACTGCATCTGCACGGGAATGCTCTACGACCCGGAAGAGCACCTGCCGGTAAAGCTGCCGGAGGACGTTTTGGAAAGAATAAGCAAAATGAAATAAGGCGGGCTTCGTTGTCCCGCCACAAAAACGGAAAGATATGGAAAAGAAAAAAGTGGTAGTCGCCTTCAGCGGCGGACTCGACACATCGTACACGGTGATGAAACTCGCCAAGGACGGCTACGAGGTATATGCGGCATGCGCCAATACGGGAGGCTTCAGCCGGGAGCAGTTGGCGAAGAACGAGGAAAACGCCTTCAAGCTCGGCGCGAAGGCATACGTGACACTCGACGTGACGCAGGAATACTACGAGAAATCGCTGAAATACATGATATTCGGAAACGTGATGCGCAACAACTGCTATCCCATCTCCGTGTCGTCGGAGCGCATCTTCCAGGCCATCGCCATCGCAAGGTATGCCCGCGAGATAGGGGCTGACGCCATCGCCCACGGTTCCACGGGAGCCGGCAACGACCAGATACGTTTCGACATGACATTCCTCGTGATGGCGCCGGGCGTTGAAATCATAACGCTCACGCGCGACCATGCGCTGAGCCGCCAGGAAGAGGTGGACTATCTCAACGAGAACGGTTTCTCGGCAGACTTCACGAAACTCAAGTATTCGTATAATGTGGGTATCTGGGGCACCAGCATCTGCGGCGGCGAACTGCTCGACCCGGCGCAGGGACTGCCCGAGGAGGCGTATCTGAAGCACGTCACCGCCAAGGAGCCGGAGGCAGAGCTGAAGATTACGTTCGAGAAGGGAGAGATAGCAGCCGTGAACGGCGAGACATTCACCGACAAGGTGCTTGCCATACAGAAGATAGAGGAGATTGGCGCAGCCTACGCCATCGGGCGCGACTGCAACGTGGGCGATACTATAATAGGTATAAAGGGGCGCGTGGGCTTTGAGGCCGCAGCCCCCAAACTCATCATCGAGGCACACCGCCTGCTGGAGAAGAGCACGCTGGGCAAATGGCAGCAGTACTGGAAGGACCAGGTGGCAAACTGGTATGGCATGTTCCTCCACGAGAGCCAGTATCTGGAGCCGGTAATGCCCGACATCGAGGCCATGCTCGCGTCGTCGCAGCGCAACGTGAACGGTACGGCGATACTCAAGTTGCGCCCCTACGGCTTTGAAACGGTGGGCGTGGACTCTGCCGACGACCTGCAGAAGTCGAAACTCGGCGAATATGGCGAGATGCAGCACGGATGGACATCGGAGGAGGCAAAGGGCTTCATCAAGGTGCTCAGTACGCCGCTCAGGGTGTATTACGGAATACACCCCGACGAGAAAAGGTAAACCGCGCATATTGTAGAACCCACCTAAAAAGGAAAGATGATAAAAGTAGGAATACTCGGAGCGGCAGGCTATACGGGAGGCGAACTCATAAGGCTTCTGCTCAACCATCCCGGGGCGGAAATAGTGTTCGCCAACAGCGAAAGCAATGCCGGAAACCCCGTGGCAGACGTACACGAGGGACTTTACGGAGACACCGACATGAGGTTCACCGCCGGAATGCCGTTCGATGCAGTCGATGTGGTGTTCTTCTGCTTCGGCCACGGCAAGAGCGAGGCGTTCCTGAAGGAACACGAGATACCCGGGGGCATGAAGATAATAGACCTGGCGCAGGACTTCCGTCTCGCGCCGGAGAGATACACCCCCACGCAGCATCCCACCCCGCAGGAGCACGACTTTGTGTACGGACTGCCGGAGCTTAACCGCAAGGAGATAGCCGCAGCCCGTCATGTGGCCAATCCCGGATGCTTTGCCACCTGCATACAGCTCGGACTGCTGCCGGCGGCGAAGATGAGGCTCATCGGCAGCGACGTGAGCGTGAACGCCATCACGGGCAGCACCGGGGCGGGGCAGAAGCCCGGGGCAACGACACACTTCTCGTGGCGCAGCAACAACATGAGCATATACAAGGCATTCTCCCACCAGCACGTGCCGGAGATAAGACAAAGCCTCGCAAAGGCGCAGGGCTGTCTGGATGCCTCCATAGACTTCATTCCCTACCGCGGCGACTTCGCGAGAGGCATCTTCGCCACCGAAGTGGTGAAGACGGACGAGCCGATAGAGAAAATCGTGGAGGGATACAAGGAGTTCTACAAGGATGCGGCGTTCACACACTACGCTGACAAGGCGATAGACCTGAAGCAGGTTGTGAACACCAACAAATGCCTCGTGCATTGCGACAAGTACGGCGACAAGCTGCTCGTCACCTCCTGCATAGACAACTTGCTGAAGGGCGCCGTGGGACAAGCCGTGCAGAACATGAATATAATGTTCGGACTGGAAGAGACAACAGGACTGAAACTCAAGGCGGGAGCTTTTTAGACAATCGCCGGCAATCAAAAGAAGAACAGGAATGAAACTATTCGACGTTTATCCCCTCTACGACATCAATATCGTCAGGGGAAAAGGATGTAAGGTGTGGGACGAGAACGGACAGGAATATCTCGACCTCTATGGCGGACACGCCGTGATAAGCATAGGCCACTCGCACCGTCACTACGTGGAAGCTCTTGCGGATCAGCTCGGCAAACTCGGCTTCTACAGCAACTCTGTGATAAACCGCCTGCAGGCGGAATTCGCCGCGAGGCTCGGCAAGGCGTGCGGCTACGACGACTACCAGCTTTTCCTGATAAACAGTGGGGCTGAGGCCAACGAGAACGCCATGAAGCTCGCCTCGTTCACCAACGGGAGGAAGAGGATACTGTCTGTACAAAAGGCGTTCCACGGCAGGACGTCGCTTGCAGTGGAAGCCACCGACAACCCCAAGATAATAGCCCCGATAAACGACAACGGCCACGTGACTTATCTCCCGATAAACGACCTCGGGGCGTGGGAGGAGGAAATCGCCAAGGGCGACGTGTGTGCCTGCATCCTGGAGTGCATACAGGGCGTGGGCGGCGTGAATATGGTGACGCCGGAGTTCGCCCAAGGGCTTTCTGCGGTGTGCAAGAAGTACGGCACGCTGCTCATCTGCGACGAGATACAGTGCGGCTACGGCAGGAGCGGAAAATTCTTCGCCCACCAGTGGCTCGGCATACGTCCCGACATCATAACCTGCGCCAAGGGCATTGCCAACGGCTTCCCTATGGGGGCAGTGATTATCGCGCCGGAACTGAAGCCCGTCTACGGACAGCTGGGCACCACCTTCGGCGGCAATCACCTCGCCTGTGCCGCGGCGATAGCCGTGCTCGACGTGTTCGAGAACGAGGGTCTTGTGGAAAACGCACACCTCGTGGGCGAATACATGATAAAGGAACTCAGGGAAATGCAGCAGCGCAACCGTCATATACAGGAGGTGAGAGGTCGCGGACTGATGATTGGCGTGGTGCTTGATGTGCCCCATAAGGAGGTGCGCTCCAAGCTTATATACGAGAAGCACTGTTTCACGGGGTGTGCCGGGACGAACATCCTCCGCATACTGCCGCCGCTGTGCCTCTCGAAGAGCGAAGCCGACGAGTTCCTTATCCGTCTGGAAAACGTGCTTAACGAAATCTAAACGTATCCCGACATGAAGATATCCATAATAGGAGCGGGGGCGATGGGAGGCGCCATCGCGGAAGGCCTGCTCAAATGTGACGGGGCGAAAGCTGGTAATCTCACGGTTTGCGACCATAGCCAGTCCACCATGGAACGCTTTGCCGCCATGGGTGCCAGCGTGACATCCGACAACCGCGTGGCGGCTGCCGAGGGTGACGTGGTGATGGTGGTGGTAAAGCCGTGGTGCGTGGAGAAAACGCTGACGGGGATAAAGGATGCGCTCGACTACAAGAGGAAAATCCTTGTGGTGGTGGCGGCCGGAGTGTCGTCGGAGCAGATCAACGGATGGATGGACAAGGACGGCGAGAAACCTAAGCTCTTCCTCGTGATGCCCAACATCGCCATAGCCGAAAGGGCTTCCATGACGTTCATCGCAGCCTCAGGAGCTACGCAGGGCGAGACAAACGCCGTGGTCGATATTTTCAACGAACTTGGCGAGACGCTGCTGATGGACGAGAGCCTCTTTCCGGCAGCCACCGCCATGTCGTGCGGCATCGGCTATGCCATGCGCTACGTGCGGGCCAGCGTGGAGGGTGCCGTGGAGATAGGCTTCAAGGCGAAGGCGGCGCAGAAGATTGTGCTCCAGACCGTGAAGGGTGCGGTGGAATTGCTGCAGGCGACGGGTGAGCACCCCGAGGCGGCAATCGACAAGGTTACCACCCCCGGCGGCATCACCATCCGCGGGCTCAACGAGATGGAACACGCCGGGTTCACCAGTGCGGTGATAAGAGGGCTGAAGGCCGGGAAAGTCTGATTTCTCCCGAAAGGATAACAATAACAATAAGGGCAGAGGGGAATATGACCGATTCATATTCCCCTCTGCCTTTAATACTTTTAAGCTTAAAAGTGGTGTGCGCAAGGATTACTTGCCGTGGTTCTCGTCAGAAACAGTAAGCTTCTTGCGACCCTTGGCGCGGCGTGAAGCGAGCACGCGGCGACCGTTCTTTGTTGCCATTCTCTCGCGGAAACCGTGCTTGTTCACACGCCTTCTGTTGTGTGGCTGAAATGTTCTTTTCATCGTTTTTTTTATTTTATTTATTTTGTTGTTTATACGCTTTGGGCTGCAAAATTACTCATTTCTTTTGATTTAACCAAAGGTAAACCCATTTTTACGCACTCGTTTTATGGTTTTTTCTGAATTTGTTGTAACTTTGCAACCGAAAACGGGCTTGATGCCCGTATTTTCACTGCTTCCGCACCAAGGCGCAAGGGTGTCGGCGGAAGCTGTGCAGTCAAGGAAATAATTTATAAGCGATAAAACAAAATGATTAATTCACAGGACATCAAGAAAGGTGTTGCGGTACGCATGGACGGCGGCATCTGGGTTTGCATCGATTTCCAGCACCGCAAGCCGGGCAAGGGAAACACTATCATGAACATCAAGCTGAAGAACGTGACCGACGGCCGCGTGCTCGAACGCCGCTACAACATCGGCGAGAAGCTTGAGGACGTTTCCATCACGCGCCGCCCCTACCAGTATCTCTACAAGGAGGGCGAGGACTATATATTCATGAACCAGGAGACCTACGACCAGACTCCCATCCCGGCAGACTTGGTGACTGGCGTGGAGTTCATGAAAGAGTCGGACATCGTGGAGGTTGTGTCAGACGCTGACACCGAGACCGTGCTCTATGCCGAGATGCCCGTGAAGACAAACCTGCGCGTGGTTCACAGCGAGCCGGGCATCAAGGGCGACACGGCTACCAACGCCACGAAGCCTGCCACACTGGAGAGCGGTGCCGAGGTGCGCGTGCCCCTTTTCATCAACGAGGGCGACCTTATCCAGGTTGACACCCGCGACGGCAGCTATCTGAGCCGCGTGAAGGAATAAGAGAAATTTTAGTCAAGATAAACGGAAGTGGAGAACCCCGGACGGCGTTCCTTGCAGGAGGAATTGCCGCAGGTAGCTCCACTTTTTTCATATTTGCGCGTTCCGGATGCGGAATGCGGCATATTACGCCTTGTGACATGAAATACTCAATAATTGTGCCGGTCTACAACCGCCCGGACGAAGTGGAAGAACTGCTGGGCAGTCTGACGGAACAGACGGAGAAGGATTTTGAAGTGGTGATAGTGGAGGACGGCAGCAGCGTGGACTGCAAGGACGTTTGCCAACGATACGCCGACAGGCTCGACCTGCATTACTGCGCGAAGCAGAACAGCGGACCGGGACAGAGCCGCAACTACGGCGTGGAACGGGCGAAAGGGGAATACGTGCTGATACTCGACTCTGACGTGGTGCTGCCGCCGGGCTACATCGAGAGCGTGAGCGACGAACTGGAACGCGAACCCGCCGATGCCTTCGGGGGACCCGACAGGGCACACTCCTCGTTTACCGACACGCAGAAGGCGATAAGCTATTCCATGACGAGCTTCTTCACCACAGGGGGCATCCGTGGCGGCAAGAAAAAGAAACTCGACAAGTTCTACCCGCGGTCGTTCAACATGGGGGTAAGGCGCGACGTGTATCTCAGGCTCGGCGGCTTTTCCAAGATGCGCTTCGGCGAGGACATTGATTTCAGCATACGTATCTTCAAGGCTGGCTGCAAATGCAGGCTGTTCCCCGACTCGTGGGTGTGGCACAAAAGGCGCACCGACTTCCGCAAGTTCTTCCGCCAGGTCTACAACAGCGGCATAGCCCGCATCAACCTCTACAAGAAATACCCGGAGTCGCTCAAGCTGGTGCATCTTCTGCCCATGGTGTTCACGGTGGGCGTGGTGCTGCTCGTGCTGCTGTCGGCGGTGGGCCGCGTGCTGATGCACTACGACGACATACACCGCTGGTACTGGATGTGTGCCGGGCCCTGGCTGCCCATCCTCGCCTACTGCCTGTTGATATTCGCGGATTCGGCGCGGCAGAACCGCAGTGCCGGGATTGGTGCGTTGAGCGTCGCCGCCGCCTTCGTGCAGCTCATGGGATACGGCTGCGGATTTCTCGAGGCGTGGTGGAAACGCTGCGTGAGGGGCAAGGACGAGTTCAGCGCATTCGAAAAGACATTCTACAAATAACGCCAGTCCGTCACCCGAAATGGAGAAAATGGAGAAACTGAATATAACCGACTGGGCGGACGAAGACAAGCCGCGGGAGAAACTGATGGCTCTGGGGGCGGCAGCCCTGTCAAACGCCGAGCTCCTCGCCATCCTCATCGGCAGCGGGTCTACCGACGAAACCGCCGTGGGGCTGATGAAACGTGTGATGAACGACTGCGGCAACAATCTCAACTCCCTTGGGAAGATGACGATAGCGCAGCTCACGGCTCCGTGCTACAAAGGTCTCGGGCCTGCCAAGGCGGTGACGATACTCGCCGCCTGCGAACTGGGCAAGAGGCGGCAGGCGGAGAAAGCCGCCGAACGGCAGCGTCTGGATTCCGCCGCCGCCATCTATGAATATATGCACCCGAGGATGCAGGACCTGCCCAACGAACAGGCGTGGGCGTTGCTGATGAACCAGAACCTGAAGCTTATCAAGGCGGTGCAGGTGTCAAACGGCGGGATTACCGAAACCGCGGTGGACGTGAGGGTGATACTGAGGGAGGCACTGCTCTGCAACGCCACCGTGGTAGCCCTCTGCCACAACCACCCGAGCAACAATGCGAAACCGAGCGGCGACGATGACCGCATAACGCTGAAACTGCAGAAGGCGTGCGACACGATGCGCATCCATCTGCTCGACCATCTCATCGTGACCGACGGGGCTTTTTACAGCTATATGGAGCAGGGAAGGCTTTAGGCGTCTTCTTGGCGAAATGCCAAAATGTTCTTCCTCCGCTTTCGTTTGTCCTTTTAATTCACTACCTTTGTATGAGTAAAAACTCACATGACATGACACAGGAAGAAAAGACTAATATAGAGGAGAGAATCGTGGACGTGCTGAAGACAGTCTACGACCCGGAAATCCCGGTGAACATCTATGACCTTGGACTTATATATAAGGTGGAGGTAAATGATGAGGGCAACGTGGATATCGACATGACGTTCACCGCCCCGTCGTGCCCGGCTGCCGACTTCATCCTCGAGGACGTGCGCCAGAAGGTGGATGCGCTGGAGGGTGTGAAATCAGCCAACGTGAACCTTGTGTTCGAGCCGGCATGGGACCAGAGCATGCTCAGCGAGGAGGCACGTCTGGAAATGGGGCTTGACTAAACCGGAAAATATATAACAAGGAGGGTGTTATGAAAAATGTTTATATCCTGTCCGACGCGCATCTCGGGTCGCTTGCCATTGACCACGGCAGGATGCACGAGCGGCGGCTGGTGCGCTTTCTCGACGACATAAAGCACAAGGCGGCAGCCGTGTATCTGCTCGGCGACATGTTCGATTTCTGGTATGAATACAAATACGTGGTGCCGAAGGGCTACACGCGGTTTCTCGGCAAGCTCTCGGAGCTGACCGACATGGGAGTGGAGGTGCATTATTTCACGGGCAACCACGACATCTGGATGTACGGCTACCTTGAAGAGGAATGTGGCGTGACCCTGCACAAGAAAGCGGAGACGGTGGACATCTACGGCAAGGTGTTCTATCTCGCCCACGGCGACGGGCTTGGCGACAACGACAGGAGGTTCCGCTTCCTGCGCGGCATGTTCCATAGCGGGGTGTGCCAGCGGTTGTTCAGCATGATACACCCCCGTTGGGGAATGTGGTTCGGGCTGGAGTGGGCGAGGCGCAGCCGCATGAAGCGCGCCGACGGCAAGGAACCGCCGTACATGGGGGAGGAGAAGGAGTGTCTTGTGCGCTACACCAAGGAGTATATGCGTTCCCATCCCGACATTGACTACTACATCTACGGCCACCGCCACATAGAACTGGACCTTAATCTCTCGAAGAAAGTGAAGATGATAATCCTCGGCGACTGGATATGGCAGTTCTCCTACGTGGTGTTCGACGGGGAGCACCTCTTCCTTGAAGAGTATGTGGAGGGAGAAAGCAAAATGTGACGTTGGTAGCACTATAGTAACCGCACATCATAAGTTACCCCAATAAAAAAAGACTGCTTGTTCGGCAGTCTTTTTTTATTGGGGTAATCCATTTCCCCTTGTGGGGGAAGGTCATGGTTGGGTTTCTTTACAGCAACGCCATAGTATCTGAAGCAATCATCAGCTCCTCGTCGGTAGGGATTACAACCACCTTGATTTTTGAATCAGGTGTAGAGATAACAGCCTCTTCGCCGTGTATGCCCTTGTTCTTCTCCACGTCGATTTCCACGCCCATGAAGCTGAGACCCTGACACACGCTCTGGCGCATATCAGCCTGGTTCTCGCCCACGCCGGCCGTGAACACGATGATGTCGCAGCCGTTCATTGCGGCAGCGTAGGAACCCACATACTTGCGCACGCGGTAGCAGTACATCTCGAAGGCGAGCTTGGCACGCTCGTTGCCAGCCTCGTTGGCGGAGAATATCTCGCGCATATCGGAAGAAATGCCCGACACTCCGAGCAGACCGCTCTTCTTGTTGAGGAGGTTCGACATGCCGTCGGCGTCGAGACCGAGTTTCTTCTCGATGAAAGTCACCGCACCGCCGTCGATGTCGCCGCTGCGTGTGCCCATCATCAGTCCTTCGAGCGGAGTGAGACCCATTGAGGTGTCCACGCACTTGCCGTCTTTCACGGCAGCTATGGAACCGCCGTTGCCGATGTGGCAGGTGATGATTTTCTTGCCTTCGGCTTCAACGCCGAGGTATTCGCACACGCGCTGCGAAACGTAGCGGTGGCTCGTTCCGTGGAAACCGTAGCGGCGCACGCCGTATTTCTCGTACAGCTCGTAGGGCACGGCATACATATATGCCTCCTTCGGCATTGTCTGGTGGAAGGCGGTGTCGAACACGCCCACCTGCGGCAGTCCGGGCATAAGCTCCTGCACGGCACGCACGCCCTTGAGGTTGGCTGGGTTGTGGAGCGGCGCGAGGTCGGTGCAGGCCTCGAAAGCCTTGAGCACCTCGTCGGTGAGCAGCACGCTCTTGTTGAATTTCTCTCCTCCGTGTACCATGCGGTGGCCCACGGCGTCAATCTCCTTCAAGTCTTTTATCACTCCGATTTCGGGGTCGGTGAGCAGGCTGAAGATGAACTTCACTCCCTCGGTGTGCTCGGGGATGTCGTGCATGATAGTCTTCTTGTCGCCGTTGGCGAGTTTCACCTTCACGAAAGCGCCGTCGAGGCCCACGCGCTCAGCGCCGCCCGAGGTCATTACGGTCTTGCTGTCCATGTCGTACAGTGCGTACTTGATGGAAGAGCTGCCGCAGTTAAGAACCAATATTTTCATATCTCTTCGTTTATTTCTTTGCGTCCATTGCCTGGCAGGCTGTGATGGCCACCATTTTGTATATGTCGTCCACGGAGCATCCGCGGCTGAGGTCGTTCACCGGACGGGCGATACCCTGGAGGATAGGTCCGAGAGCCACGGCGTCGCCGAGGCGCTGCACGAGCTTGTATGCGATGTTGCCCACTTCGAGGCACGGGAACACGAGAACGTTGGCCTTTCCTGCGATGTCGCTGCCCGGGGCCTTCTTCTCGCCCACCGACGGCACGAGAGCCGCGTCGGCCTGCAGCTCGCCGTCCACCTTGAGTTCCGGCGCGAGTTCCTTGGCGAGTTTTGTTGCCTCAACCACCTTGTCTACAACTTCGTGCTTTGCGCTGCCCTTGGTAGAGAAGCTGAGCATAGCCACGCGCGGGTCGGCGAAACCGGCCACCGACTTTGCGGTCTGCGCCGTGCAGACCGCAATCTGTGCGAGCTGCTGTGCGTCGGGCATCGGCGTTACAGCCACGTCGCCCACTACGAGCACACCGTTCTCGCCGTACTGCGGCTCCTTGGTGATGAGGAGCATTGCGCCGCTGACGCATGAGATGCCGGGGGCGCACTTGATGATCTGCAGTGCCGGGCGCAGAGTGTCGCCGGTAGTGCTGAGCGCGCCTGAAATCTGTCCGTCGGCGTCGCCTGTCTTGATAATCATGCAGCCGAGGTAGAGAGGGTCCTTCACGAGTTCGCGTGCCTGCTCTATTGTCATGCCCTTTTTCTTGCGGAGTTCGGCGAGCAATGCGGCATATTCTTCGCTCTTGGGGTTGTTCTCGGGGTCGATGAGAGTAGCCTTGTCAATGTTCTTCAGTCCCCATTTCTCCGCCAGGGAGTGTATCTCGTCGGGGTTGCCGATGAGGATAAGGTTTGCGATGTCGTCAGCCAGCACCTGGTCGGCGGCTCTGAGTGTGCGCTCCTCTGTTGCTTCCGGGAGTACGATGCGCTGCTTGTTGCTTTTAGCGCGCTCGATGATTGATTGTACTAAATCCATGAATTCTGTGTATTTTTAATAAGTATGTTTTTAAGCTTCGTTTTGGCGGTGTAGACTGTGTGCATCGCTGTTACCTTGCAAAATTAAGAATTTTATTTCTTAGGGCAAAGTGTTTCTGTCGGGTTTTTTTGCCTATGCGTTTTCGAGCATCCGTTTTATCACCACCTGTGCGGAGATTTCCCTGTTCGCCGCCTCCGGGATGACGAGGGAGTTGGGGCTTTCTATCACGCTGTCGGTGACGATGAGGCCGCGGCGCACGGGCAGGCAGTGCATGAACTTGCCGTTGTCGGTCACTGCCATGTGTGCGTCGTCGATGGTCCACGACATGTCCTTCGAGAGGATTTTGCCGTAGTCTGCAGGGTTCGTCACGCCCGGGCAGCTCCAGTTCTTGGCATATACGAAGTCCGCCCCTTCGAGAGCCTTCATCTGGTCGTACTCTATCTGCGCCCCGGCGGTGAAGGCCGGGTCGAGTTCGTAGCCGCGGGGATGCGTGATGACGAAATCCACGTCGGCTTTCACCATCCACTGCGCGAAGGAGTTGGGCACAGCCTGCGGCAGCGCGCGGCAATGCGGCGCCCACGTGAGCACCACTTTCGGGCGCACCTTCGTCTTGTGTTCCTCGATGGTGATGAGGTCGGCGAAAGCCTGTAGCGGATGCACCGTGGCGGTCTCCATGGCGAAAACGGGCTTGCCGCTGTATTTCACGAACTGGTTGAACACTGTTTCGGCGTAGTCGTAGTCGCGGTCGGCAAGTCCGGCGAAGCTGCGCACTCCGATCATGTCGCAATAGCTTGCCATCACGGGTATCGCCTCGAGCAGGTGTTCGCTCTTGTCGCCGTCCATTATCACCCCGCGCTCCGTCTCGAGTTTCCATGCCCCGGCGTTCACGTCGAGCACTATCACGTTCATGCCGAGGTTCATGGCGGCCTTCTGTGTGCTGAGCCTTGTGCGGAGGCTGTTGTTGAAGAATATCATGAGCAGCGTCTTGTTCTTTCCCAGCTGCTGGTATCCGTAGCGGTTTTCCTTTATCTCCCTGGCCTCTGCCAGCGCTTGCTGCAGATTGCCGATGTCGTCTACATTGAGGAATGTTTTCATTTCTTTCTTGTTTAGGTTATTTTGCTTTTTCCGTCTGCGCCGCAGTGCGGCGTTCCTGCCAGTCCGCGGCGGTGCGGCACGGTGCCGCTATGTCAATGCAAAAATACACAATTATGTTGTATTTCCCCGTCCCGTCCGCGGTTTTTTCCGTCCGCTGTGCGGCAAATGGTAAAACAAACGGGAACACAATTTGTCCTTATCCCCTTTTTTTCAGTTTTTTTAATAGGTTTGGCAGGGGAAAGGGTAACGAAAATATTGCAAAATTCGTAATTTTGCGCAAGCGGACAGATGCCGGCAACGGAGTTTGAACCCCCGGGGTTTGCACACTTGATACCGCGACGACACAAAAGACACACTCAATAACTAATTAATAAGACCGTTATGTTACATGTTGGTAAGCTTGTAAAAGCTAAGTTAAAGGAAAGGGCTCACACCTGCGTGTGGCTCGCAGCCCAGATGGACTGCAGCCGCACAAACTTGTATAAGATATTCAACAAGGAATACGTGAACACAAGGGATTTAGAGAAGCTGTCGGTGATTCTCCACTACAACTTCTTCGAGGTTTTGGCTCAGGAGACAAAGAAGGAACTCGCCAAGAAGCGCGACTTCTGAACTTTTCGCGGCAGCGCAGGCGTATGTCCGTGAAACGGGACTGCAGGGAGACACTCTACAGTCCCGTTTTTGCAATCCGCAGGCCCGGCATTTGGCAAGGCAAGCATGAAGCCCGGTTGTTGCCGGCGTGTGCTTTGCCAACCGTACATCGTACGATAAGAGATCGTGCATCGTACGATAAGAGGTCGTACATCGTACGATAAGAGATCGTGCATCGTACGATGTAAGGTCGGCAAAAGTGTGCTTTGCAGTTGCCTGTCTTGCGGCATTTCCGTTCGCACGCGCATATTTTTACCCCGTTTCTTTTTCGCACTCCCCGATTTGTATTATCTTTGTACTTTAATAATAGGGCGGGCCATGAAATTCCCGCCGCAGACAAATTCTCATACCCCACCAAAGCACGAAGCATCAAATGACAGCAAGCGAATTCTTCAAGAAACTGATGAGCGGAAAGTTCTGGGCAAACATAGCGGCCATGGCGGCAGTCGTGGCGGCGTTGTGTTTCGGAACGAAATTCGGGCTAGACCTCTACACCCATCACGGTGAGGAAATCGAGGTGCCCGACGTGAGGCACAAGCTCTTCAGCGACGCCGAGCAGCTGCTGTCGAACCGCGGGCTGGCAATTCAGGTGACAGACACGGGCTACGTGCGCACGCTGCCGCCCGACTGCATACTGGAGCAGGTGACAGAGCCGGGGACAAAGGTGAAGCGGGGCAGGGTGATTTACGTAATCGTGAACTCCGGCCACTCGCCGATGATAACCCTGCCCGACATCATAGACAACAATTCCTACCGCGAAGCCAGGGCAAACCTCGTGGCGATGGGCTTCAAGGTGGGGCCGCCGCAGTATGTGGCAGGCGAGAGAGACTGGGTGTACGGAGTGACGTGCCGCGGCAGGAACCTTCACAACGGAGAAAAGGTGTCGGTAGACGAGATGCTCACGATACAGGTGGGCGACGGCGGCATGGGGCTAGACGAGGACATCGTCTACACCGACCCGGAATACTCCCCGTCCGACTCGCTCCACGAACATTCACGGCCTGCCCGGGAAGAAGCGGACAAGGACGAGTTTGAGGTGGTGACCGGACCGGAATAGGAGACACCCCGGCAGAACCGCCGTTTGCGAAACACATAGAATAAGGAAACAGACAATGACAGACCATATACCCGAACTTCCCGAACTTCCCGGACAGCCCCGGCCCGACGACGAGCTCGCCGACGACGAAAACGACCAGCTCTACGAACACCTGCGCATCGTGGTGGACAAGGGGCAGGTGCCGTTGCGCATAGACAAGTTCATGACCGAGAGGCTGCAGCACTCCAGCCGCAACCGCATACAGAAAGCTGCCGACCAGGGCTTCGTACACGTGAACGACAAACCCGTGAAGAGCAACTACAAGGTGAGGCCGCTCGACGTGATAACGCTCATGCTCGACCGTCCGCAACACGACAGCAGCATAGAGCCGGAGGACATTCCCATCGACGTGGTCTACGAAGACCAGGAACTGATGGTCATCAACAAGCCCGCCGGCATGGTGGTACACCCGGGATGCGGCAACTACCACGGCACGCTGGTGAACGCCGTGGCGTGGCATCTGAGGGATGTGCCGGGCTACGACCCCAACGACCCGGAGGTGGGGCTGGTACACCGTATCGACAAGGACACCAGCGGACTGCTCGTCGTGGCGAAGACTCCCCTGGCGAAGACAAGGCTCGGACTGCAGTTCTTCAACAAGACCACACACCGCAGCTACAACGCCCTCGTGTGGGGCAACTTCGCCGAAGACGAGGGGCGCATAGAGGGGAACATCGGGCGCGACCCGAAAGACAGGCTGCGCATGGCGGTGTTTCCGCCGGACTCGGGCGTGGGCAAGACGGCGGTGACACACTACCGCGTGCTGGAACGCTTCGGCTACACCACCCTTGTGGAATGTATCCTCGAGACAGGGCGCACACATCAGATACGCGCCCACATGAAGCATATCGGCCATCCGCTATTCAGCGACGAGAGGTACGGCGGCAACGAGATTCTCAGGGGCGAGCGGTGCGGCAGCTACAAGCAGTTCATACACAACTGCTTCAATGTCTGCCCCAGACAGGCCCTCCACGCCCGTACGCTCGGATTCGTACACCCCGCGACGGGCAAGCAGATGGACTTCACCTCCGGCCTGCCCGGCGATATGGAAACCCTGCTCGACAAATGGAGAAGGAGGCAGACCGGCGACGGGGAACTGCAATAGGAAACAAAAGAACAACAACATACCATTATGAAACAGCTGAAAAGAACAATAGCCATCGTTTGCGGTGGCGACTCATCAGAACACGACGTGTCGCTGCGCTCGGCACAGGGACTCTACTCGTTCTTCGACAAGGAACGCTACAACGTGTATATCGTGGACATGAAGGGGCTTGACTGGCATGTGGAGCTCCACGACGGGACAACGGCCCCCATCGACCGCAACGACTTCTCGTTCAAGGAGAACGGCAAGCTCGTGTTCTTCGAATACGCATACATCACCATACACGGCACACCGGGCGAGAACGGAATCCTGCAGGGGTATTTCGAACTGATACACCTGCCTTACTCCACAAGCGGCGTGCTCGTCGAGGCCATGACGTTCAACAAGTTCGTGCTCAACCAGTACCTGCGCGGCTACGGAGTGAGCGTGGCCGACAGCCTGCTCATACGCAAGGGCTACGAGAAACTCGTCAGCGACGACGAGATAGAGGAGAAAATCGGCATGCCCTGCTTCGTCAAGCCGGCCGCCGACGGCAGCAGCTTCGGCGTGTCGAAGGTGAAGAACAAGGACCAGCTCGCCCCTGCCATCCGCAAGGCCATCATGGAGAGCGACGACATCATGGTGGAGAAATACGTGGAGGGAACGGAAATCTCCGTCGGATGCTACAAGACGAGGGAGAAGAGCGTGGTGCTCCCGGCAACGGAGGTGGTGACGCAGAACGAATTCTTCGACTACGACGCCAAATACAACGGCAAGGTGACGGAGATAACGCCCGCAAGGCTCAGCGAGGAGACCACGGCGAGGGTGAGGGAGATAACAAGCGCCATCTACGACATTCTCCACTGCAACGGTCTCATCCGCATCGACTATATCATAAGCCGCGGCACGGGAAGCAACGGCGAACCCGTGGACAAGGTGAACATGATAGAGGTGAACACCACGCCGGGAATGACCGAGACGAGTTTCATACCGCAGCAGGTAAGGGCCGCCGGACTCAACATCACCGACGTGCTCACGGAGATTGTGGAAAACCAGTTCAGATAAAAACATACAGGGATTATGACAATTCCATCCATCTACGACGATATCCGCCCCTTCGAGCCGGAAGAGCTGCCCGCAGTCTACGAACGGCTCACTGCCGACCCGCAGTTCCGGCAAGTCCTCTCGTTCCTCTATCCCGGAGTGCCGGTGGAGACGATAAAGGCGGAGATGCAGAAGTGCAAGTCCAGTCTAGAGTTCCAGCTCGCCTTCTGCTACAATTTTCTCGAGAAACTCATGGCGAAGGCAAGCGGCGGACTCGACATGGACGCTACTGCGGTTGATGTGACGAAGCGGTACACCTTCGTGAGCAACCACCGCGACATAGTGCTCGATTCCGCACTGCTCGACAAACTGCTCTACGACGCGGGCTTCAATACCACGTGCGAGATAGCGATAGGCGACAACCTCCTGTCGCTGCCGTGGGTGAAGGACCTCGTCAGACTGAACAAGTCGTTCATCGTGCAGCGGTCCCTCCCGCCGCGCGAAATGCTCATGGCAAGCAGAAAAATGGCGGAATACATGCACTTCGTGATAAAGGAGAAGAACGACAACGTGTGGATAGCCCAGCGCGAGGGGCGCGCCAAGGACTCCAACGACCGCACGCAGCCGTCAATCCTCAAGATGATGGCAATGGGAGGGGAAGGATCGCCGCTCGAAAGACTGGTGCAGCTGCATATCGTTCCGCTCGCCATTTCATACGAATACGACCCCTGCGACTATCTCAAGGCCGCCGAGTTCCAGCTCCGGCGCGACACGCCCGGATGGAAGAAGTCCGCCGCTGACGACGTGGAAAGCATGCGCACGGGAATATTGGGCTACAAGGGAAGGGTACACTACCACTGTGCGCCCTGTATCGACGACTTCATCCTGAACCTGCCCGCCGACACGCCAAAGACGAAGGTCTTCGACATCATTGCCGAGCACATCGACAACGAGATTTTCCGCAACTACCGCCTGTACCCCAACAACTACATCGCGCTCGACATGCTGGAGGGCAGCGACAGATACGCCGGCGAATACACGGCGCAGGACAAGGCCGCCTTTGAGAAATACATCGCCGGACAGCTGGCGAAGATTGACGTGCCCGGCAAGGACGAGAAATACCTCACCGAATGTATGCTCACCATGTATGCCAATCCTGCGAGAAACAGTCTCGCGGCGACAGTCTGACAAGGAAACAAGATTGATGCTGATGAAAACAAGACGTAAGGCAATATCTGCCGCCGCCATTGCCGTCGCGACAATTCTGACGGCAGGTCTCACCGCCTGCAGCCGCGACAGCTACGACACTGGCGACGGCAGTCTTTCGTATCTGAGGGCCGACTTCGCCGACCTGCTTACCGGCAGCGGCGGCGAAGCCTCGCAAGCCACGACCGACGACGGAGCTACGCTTTACCTGTCGCCTGCGGTGAAGGAAAGCTGGATGACGGCGAAAGACTCCGTGTACCGCGCGCTGGTCTACTACAAAAGCAACGCCGCGGCAAACGGCAGTGCCACTGTGGAACCGGTGACGGCAAGCCGCGTATTGGTGCCATCCGTCACGAAGGGCAATGCGCAGTCCGCATTGCTTTACCCCACCGACCCCGTGTCGCTCAGTTCCGCATGGATGAGCAAAAACGGCAGGTACCTCAACCTCGACATCGGTATAAAGACCGGGAAAAAGGACGGAAAGGTGGAAACGCAGTCCGTCGGCATCCTCTATACCGGCACATCGGCAGGCAGCGACGGGACGAAAGTCCACAGGCTGACGCTGCTGCACGACCAGAACAGTGCGCCGGAATACTACACCGTGGAAACCTACGTCAGCATACCTATGTACCGCCTGCCGTTCAATACGACAAGCGGCGACAAAATGGAAATCACCGTGAATACCTACACGGGAACTCAGACAAAAACCTTCACAATAGGAACAGAACAATGAATACAATTTCAGCCAACGGAAAACTCATCGACCTGTCTTCGCCGCGGGTAATGGGTATCCTCAATGTAACGCCAGACTCCTTCTATGCAGGAAGCCGCAAGCAGACGGAAAAGGAAATCGCCGACCGCGCCAACCAGATAATCGGCGAGGGGGCAACGTTTATTGATATCGGGGCTTTCTCCACCCGCCCCGGGGCCGCGCAGGTCACGGCACGGGAGGAGATGGACCGCATGAGGCGTGCCCTCGCCATAGTGAGGGCGCAGCAGCCGGATGCCTTGCTGAGCATCGACACCTTCCGCCCGGAGGTGGCGCAGATGGCGGTGGAGGAATACGGCGCGGCGATAATCAACGACGTGTCGGAGGGCAACATCAACGGTGCTTTCGGAGGCGCCGACGCCACCAACCCCAACGGGGAGGAAGAACCCGACGACGCGCGCTGTCCGGCAATCTTCCGCATGGCGGCAAGGCTCGGCGTGCCGTACATCCTGATGTCCACCCATGGGGAGATGGGCGACATCATGATGAATTTCGCCCGTGAGATACAGCAGCTCCGCGACCTCGGGGCAAAAGACATAATCCTCGACCCCGGGTTCGGCTTCGGCAAGACACTGGACCAGAACTACCGGCTGCTCAACAACATGGAACGGCTGCAGGTCTTCCAACTGCCGCTGCTCGTGGGCGTGTCGAGAAAGTCAATGATATTCAAGCTGCTCGGTTCCACTCCTGCCGAAGCCCTCAACGGCACAACCGCCATCAACGCCATATCGCTGATGAAGGGTGCGTCGATACTCAGGGTTCACGACGTGAAGGAATGTGTGGAGACGGTGAAGATCGCAGGGGGGTGTCTCCGTCAGCCTAAAGACTGACACTTACCGTCGCACGGCAACGGAAAAACAACAATGCGCCGGGGCTGCCCCCGCGCCACAAACTGAAAACAATGTTTGAATTCGGAATAAAAGACATTATAGACATACTGTGCGTAGCACTGATGCTCTACTACCTTTACCGCCTGATGAAGGAGTCGCGCTCGCTCAACGTGTTCATCGGTATAATAGTGTTCGTCATCGTATGGCTCTTCGTAAGCCAGGTGCTCGAGATGAGGCTGCTGGGCAGCATCATGGACAAGCTCGTCAGCGTGGGAGTCATTGCCCTTATCATCATCTTCCAGGAGGAGATACGCAAATTCCTCTACTCGCTCGGGGCGCACCAGCGCATGAGGGGCTTCATGAAGCTCTTCTCCTCGGGCAGCAAGAACAAAGAGGGTATGGACAAGACCGCCATCATGCCTATCGTGATGGCGTGTATCAATATGAGCCGAGGCAAGGTGGGCGCTCTCATCGTGATAGAGAGGATGGTGTCGCTCGACGATATAGTGGAGACCGGCGACCGCATCGACGCCAATATCAACCAGCGGCTTATCGAGAATATCTTCTTCAAGAACTCACCGCTCCACGACGGGGCGATGGTGGTGGCGAAACGGCGGATTCTTGCCGCCGGGTGTATCCTGCCCGTGAGCCACAGCATTGACATTCCGAAGGAACTCGGACTGCGCCACCGCGCCGCCTTGGGCATATCGCAGGACAGCGATGCCGTGGCGATTGTGGTTTCTGAGGAGACGGGAGGCATTTCAGTGGCGATAAAGGGCGAGTTCCGGCTGAGGCTCTCGGGCGAACTGCTCGAAAGCATTCTCACCAACGAACTTATTGACTGACATTCCCT
The DNA here is from genome assembly GCA_963629785.1 of Oscillibacter sp. MSJ-31. Taxonomy (GTDB): domain Bacteria; phylum Bacteroidota; class Bacteroidia; order Bacteroidales; family Bacteroidaceae; genus Prevotella. Next base: position 33,209 of record CAVGJZ010000018.1, read on the forward strand.
GAACGGAAAAACAACGCTGATTCATTATGCGCATAGTGATAAAAGTAGGCAGCAATGTGCTGACGAGAAACGACGGCAAGCTCGATGTGACGAGGATGTCCTCGCTGGTGGACCAGGTGGCGGAACTGCGGCGGCGAGGGCACGAGGTGATTCTCGTCTCCTCCGGCTCCGTGGCGGGAGGACGCGGCGAGATGCAGGTGTCGCGCAAACTCGACGACGTGCAGCAGCGGCAACTCTTCTCCGCCATCGGACAGGTGAAACTCGTAAACCTCTACTACGACCTCTTCAGGGAACACGGCATCCGTATAGGACAGGTTCTGACCATGAAGGAGAGCTTCGCCACGCGCAGGGAATATCTCAACCAGAGGGCGTGCATGGAGGTGATGATAGAAAACGGCGTGATACCGGTTGTCAATGAAAACGACACCGTGAGCGTGACCGAACTGATGTTTACCGACAACGACGAGCTTTCCGGACTTATAGCCTCGATGATGGATGCCGGCGAACTGATAATCCTCAGCAATGTGGACGGCATCTACAACGGCAATCCCAATGACCCGGAAACCGAGGTGATAAGAACCGTGGCGCCGGGCAGGAGTCTGGAGGAATACATCAGTGCCGAGAAGAGTTCGATGGGCAGGGGCGGCATGACAAGCAAATGCAGCATCGCGCGCCGTGTGGCCGACGAGGGCATAAGGGTCGTCATAGCCAACGGCAAGAGGCAGAATATCCTCATCGACCTTAACGACAACACACAATGCACGCCGCACACGGAGTTTCTGCCCAATCCGCAGCCGGCAGGGGCGATAAAGAAATGGATTGCCCACAGCACCAGTTTCGCCAAGGGGACGGTGACGGTAAACGCCCGGGCTGCCGAAAAGCTAAGGGGCGGCCAGGCCGTGAGCCTGCTTATGGTGGGGGTGACCGCCGTGGAAGGGGATTTCGAGGAAGGCGACCTCGTGGCCATAGCCGACGGCGACGGCAGGGAAATAGGCATGGGAAGAACTGCGTATGACACTGCCACGGCAAAAACGCTCGTCGGAAGGCACGGCGTGAAGCCCATCGTGCATTACGACTACATGGTGGTGAACCCTCAAGCCGGCCTGTAGGTCTATGGTCTTATTCTCAAAAACAAATGTCTTATTCTCAAACACAAATCCACAAAAACGAAGCAAGCATGGATGCAATATTCAAGGCGGTGAAAGACGCAAGCCGTAAAATTGCGCTCCTCCCTGACGAGAGGAGAAGCCGTATATTATATAAGGTGGCAGAAGCCATCATTGCCCAAACGCCGCGTCTCCTGGATGCCAACCGCAAGGACCTTGAGGCAATGGACAGTGGAAATCCGCTCTACGACAGGTTGCTGCTCAACGATGAACGCCTGCAGGGTATCGCCGCCGACATGCGCAACGTGGCAGGTCTGCCGTCGCCTCTCGGAAAGGTTACAAAGGCCGCGACACTGCCCAATGGTCTGCGTCTGCACCGCCTGAGCGTGCCGTTCGGAGTGATAGGGATGATTTATGAGGCGCGGCCCAACGTTACCTTCGACGTGTTCTCCCTTTGCATGAAGAGCGGCAACGCCTGCATACTCAAGGGTGGGAAGGATGCCGACAACTCTAACCGCGAGGCCGTTGCACTCATCCGCGAGGTGTTGGGGGAGGAGGGCATTGATGTGAATGCCGTCGCACTGCTGCCTGCCACCCATGAGGCTACGGCGGAACTTCTCGATGCCGTGGGATATGTGGACCTCTGCATACCGCGCGGCGGCAGAAAGCTTATTGATTTCGTGAGGAACACTGCGCGCGTGCCTGTCGTGGAAACCGGCGCCGGCGTGGTGAACGCTTATTTCGACAAGGACGGCGATACGGCGAAGGGAACAAGGATTGTATGCAATGCCAAGACGAGGCGGGTGAGCGTGTGCAATGCCCTCGACTGCCTGCTCGTACACAAATCCCGTCTCGCCGACCTGCATGACTTGGTTAAGCCGATGGAAGAGAAAAACGTAAAAGTCTACGCCGATGCCGACGCTTACGCTTCACTTGACGGCAAATACCGCAACGGCCTGCTTTCCCATGCCTCTGACGACGATTTCGGCACGGAGTTTATGGACTATAAACTTGCCGTGCGCAGTGTGGAGTCTGTTTCCGAAGCCATTTCTCATATAGCCCGCTATGGTTCCGGGCACAGCGAGTGTATCATCACCGAAAACGAAGCCGTTGCCCGCCGCTTCCAGCAGGAGGTGGACGCGGCGTGCGTGTACTGGAACGCACCCACAAGTTTTACCGACGGGGCGCAGTTCGGGCTTGGTGCGGAAATCGGCATAAGTACGCAGAAACTCGGTCCGCGCGGCCCCATGGCGCTTGAGGAGATAACCACGTACAAGTGGATTGTGGAGGGAGACGGGCAAATACGTCCCTGACGGAAATGCAAATGCGTCCCTGACGGGGACAATAGAAAATAGGCATAGGCGTTTGGAGTATACTTGCAAAATGTTTTACAAATAAGACATTTGGAACACTTTGTTTTGGGGTCTGATTTTAAGGAGCAGTGCTTTTCGGGGAGGAAACGATAGCTTTGCCCGGAGGAAACGATAGCTTTGCTCCCCGAAAAGCTATCGTTTTCTCCGAGGTTTTGGGGCATCGGTTTTTAGAGTATGTCTATTGTATTGATTATCAATATTTTGCATTTACCCTAAAAGAATAGTACAATCCTGTTAAAATCCAGGCAAGTTCCACATCGGCAAAATACGACATTTGGAACACTTTTCAAACTAGAAAAAATCCGGCATAGTTTCACAACTACGCCGGACACAAACAATTAATAGACATATTTATAAAAGGAACGTATAAAAAATCTTTCGTGCTGCATATATCGCTATATTGCAGTGAGCTATGAAAAAATCTACGGTGCAAAGATACGCACAATCATAATATCGGGCTTTATCCTTTTCACCATAATAACAACCATTTTTACCTTTCATTGCATCGCGCCCCGTTAAAATATATCAATAACTGAAAATAAACCTGTCGCCAGCCTCTTCCGCCCATGCAAAAGTAGCGAAGGCGGCGAGAATTATTGTCGGCGAAACCTTCACCGTGTGCCGATTTTTTTCTACTTTTGCATATACGAAACACAATACCAGGATTCATTATGGAAATCTCACAACTGTACAGTATCTTCGAGCAGCATCCTGTGGTGACGACAGACAGCCGGGACTGCCCCGAAGGATCTATATTTTTCGCCCTTAAAGGAGCTTCGTTCAACGGCAACGCCTTCGCTGCCATGGCTCTCGAGAAAGGCTGCGCCTATGCCGTGGTGGACGAAAAGGATGCCGTGGCGGAAGGCGACGCGAGGTATATTCTCTGCGAGGACTGCCTCCACACGCTGCAGCAGCTCGCCAACTACCACCGCCGTCATCTCGGGACAAAGATATTAGGCATAACGGGCACCAACGGCAAGACTACCACCAAGGAACTGGTGGCTGCCGTGCTGGAGAAGAAATACAAGGTGCTGTACACGCAGGGGAATTTCAACAACGACATCGGCGTGCCGAAAACATTGCTGCGCCTCAAGCCGGAACACGAAATAGCCGTGGTGGAGATGGGCGCGAGCCATCCCGGCGACATCAAGACGCTGGTGGATATCGTGGAGCCTGACTGCGGACTGATAACCAACGTGGGTCGGGCGCACCTCCAGGGCTTCGGCTCTTTCGAAGGGGTTATAAAGACTAAGGGCGAACTCTACGACTACATACGCGACAACGGCGGATTTGTGTTCATCCATAACGAGAACAAATACCTGCAGAGCATTGCCAGCGGACTGGAACTTGTGAAATACGGTGCGGCGGCCGACGACCCTTCGCTTGAGGTGAGCGGAGAGGTGATAGACTGTGCGCCTTACCTGAGATTCCGCTGGAACTGCCGGCAGGGTGCTTTCCATGAGGTGCAGACGCATCTGATTGGTAGCTATAACGTGTATAATATGCTTGCCGCAGCCTGTGTCGGCGTGCATTTTGGCGTGAATGAGGATTTGGTGAGCGAGGCTCTGCGCGGCTATGTGCCGACGAACAACCGTTCGCAGCTGGAGGTGACTGCGAGCAACCGGCTTATAGTGGACACGTATAATGCCAATCCCACGAGTATGCGCGCCGCTCTGGAGAATTTCCGCGACATGGCGGTGGAACCGAAGATGGCGATACTCGGCGATATGGGCGAACTGGGGGCGGTGAGCGGCGAGGAACACCAGAAGGTGGTGGATTTCCTTGCTGGAGCCGGTCTCGACAACGTGTGGCTGGTGGGCGACAATTTCGCAAGGACGGACTGCCCGTTCCGCAAGTTCCATAGCGTGGACGAGGTGAAAGGGGAGATAGCCCGGAACAAGCCGCAAGGACAATACATCCTTATCAAGGGCAGCAACAGCATGAAGCTGTTCCAGTTGCCGGAACTGCTATAGGCTTGGTGACGCTAAAAAAATAACTTGGTATGATTTGCGGCTTGTTCCCAAATCGTACCAAGTTGTTTTTTAATCGGCATTTAGCATTATTCCCGTGAAAATCCGTCCGGAATCCTTGCCCAGTCGCCGTGCGGAGAAATAGTCGTCGGCATTACTGTATGTGCAGATGCCGCTCATCTGTATGCTTTCCTCATGCACCCCGGCCTGCACAAGTTGCAGACGGTTGCACTCCGGCAGGTTGATATGCCATTTGTATTCATATTCTGTTCCTGCCACTTTCATTTGTCTGCTTATGTCTTCCATTGGGAAATGGGCGTTGGCGAACTGTTCGTAGACCTCGTCGCCCACCTCGAAGGCGGCTAATGAAATGCCGGGACCGATAACGGCTTTCAGCTGCTCCGGGACGGTGCCGTATGCGAGCCTCATGTCGGTGACGGCTTTCTGGACGATGCGCGCCGCAGTGCCGCGCCAGCCTGCATGAATGGCGCAGACGGCGTTGTGCCCCGTGTCGTGGAGCAATACGGGAATACAGTCGGCGGTGGACACTCCGATGCACACGCCTTCCACGTTTGTCATCACGGCATCCACACCCTCGAGAATCATGGCGCGCACGCTTGGCGGCAGACTGAGAAAGTCGGCGGCGATTTGCCGTGTCTCGATGCTGTGCGTCTGGTGGGGCATCACGATGCGGTCGGCATCGACGGACAGCTCGCCGGCGAGCAGGCGCAGGTTCCCGGTCACGGCGGTCTTGTCATCGCCGCAGTATGCGTTGATGTTGAACTCTCCGTAGTTGCCTTCGCTGCATCCGCCATGGCGTGTGGTGCTGAAAGCCGTCACGCCCGGCGCGATGTCGTAGCGGTGGAGCTGGGGCTTGTGCGTCATTCCTCGTCCTCCATTTCGTATTCGAAGTCGTCGAGGTCGTCAATGTCCTCTATTTCCCCGTCAACGAACTCTATTTCGTCCTCGCCCTCCGAACGCAGTTCGTCGGGCAGGGCGTTGAGGTCTTTGTCGCGGTGTACGAGCGTGTCCTCCGCCATTACCCCGGCTATTTTGTTGCTTTCGCTGTTGAGTTCCTTCCACAGCACGTCTTTCAGTTCGGCGATGCCCTGTCCCGTCACGGACGAGATGAACACCACGGGCAGGTCGTCGGGCAGCGTCTCGCGCAGCATCTCTATGAGCTCGTCGTCGAGTAGGTCGCACTTTGTCACTGCGAGCACACGGTGCTTGTCTAGCATTTCGGGATTGAAATTGGTGAGTTCCCTGAGCAGTATCTCATATTCGCGCTTTATGTCGTCGGTGTCGCCCGGCACCATGAAGAGCAACAGGGAGTTGCGCTCGATATGCCGCAGGAAGCGCAGTCCGAGTCCCTTTCCCTCGCTCGCTCCCTCTATGATGCCGGGGATGTCTGCCATGACGAACGACTTGCGGTCGTGGTATTCCACGATGCCGAGCGACGGTTCGAGTGTTGTGAACGGGTAGTTGGCTATTTTGGGGCGTGCGCTGGACACGGTGGAGAGCAGTGTGCTCTTGCCGGCATTGGGGAATCCCACGAGACCCACGTCGGCAAGTAGCTTCAGCTCCATGATGATGGTCATCTCCTGCATCGGCTCTCCGGGCTGTGCGTAGCGCGGGGCTTGGTTGGTGGCGGTGCGGAACTGGTAGTTGCCGAGTCCGCCGCGGCCGCCTTTGAGCAGCACGACCTCCTGTCCGTCGTGCATCACGTCGCAGACGAACTTTCCCGTTTCCGCGTCGTACACCACAGTGCCGCAGGGCACGTCCACATAGACATCCTTTCCGTCGGTGCCGTGGCATTTGTCGCGTCCGCCGTTTCCGCCGTGCTCGGCTTTTATGTGCCGCTGGTATTTCAGGTGGAGCAGTGTCCAGTAGTTGTGGTTGCCTCTCAGGATGATGCTTCCCCCCTTGCCGCCGTCGCCGCCGTCTGGACCTCCGTTGGGCTGGTATTTCACGTGCCGCAGGTGCATGGAACCTTTACCTCCCTTTCCTGACCGGCAGTATATCTTAACGTAGTCTACGAAATTTGATTCTGGCATTTTTTTTCTTCCTTGTCTTTTGTTTATAGGTATGCAGGACCGTTTATTTTATCTTGGCGAGAGCCTCTTCCATCCTTTCCACCACCACGGTGGAGAGTATGACCTTTCCGTCGGGGCCGATGAGCGTCATCGAGGGAATCCACTGCACTCCGTAGGTCTTGGCGATTTCGGCGTCGCGCATTTTCTTGAGCTCGCTCACCTGCCGCCATGTCATCTTGTTGTCGCTGACGCATTTTGCCCACCTGTCGCGGTCGGTGTCGAACGACACGCCGATGAATTCCACGTTCTTGCCGTATTTCTCGTGCATGGCCTTCACTGCCGGAATGTCTTTGCGGCAGTCCGGGCACCACGATGCCCAGAAGTCGAGCAGCACGTATTTTCCCTTGTATTCCGCCAGCTGCAGACGGTATCCGTTGGGCATTGGGAGTGTGAAATCGGGTGCCTCCGTTCCGGACTTCAGCAGTTTCTGCGAATAGAGCGAGTCGGGGTCAGCCTCTTTGGTTTCCGCTGTCTGTGCGGTGGCAGTTGCCGTTGCGGCGAGAGCCACGGCAACCGAGAATATAAGTTTTCTGATTTTCATATTGCTTTGTTCTTTTTTTGTTTCCTATGTGTTTGCCGGATTCATGTCCGCCGCCTTGGCGTCGGGAATTGACGTTCTTATGTTCTTCTCTATCCTCAGCGTCTGGTCGCAATAGTCCACCACGGCTGGGCGGTGTGTGATGAATATCACGGTGTGGCGGCGTTTGGAGAGCAGGTTCGTGAGCAGTTGCCGTTCCGTTTCGGGGTCGAGTGCGCTTGTTGCCTCGTCGAAAATCATCACCCGTCCGTCGCGCAGCAGTGCCCGCGCTATGGCTATGCGTTGCGCCTGACCCTCGCTGAGGCCTCCTCCCGCTTCGGCGCAGTTGGTGTCGAGCCCTTCGGGCAGTCCCTTGACGAAATTGGCGCACGCCTTGTCGAGTGCGTCGAGCATTTCCTCGTCGGTGGCGTTGATTTTTCCCATGCGCAGGTTGTCGCGTATCGTTCCGCTGAGCAGAGTGTTGCCTTGCGGCACATACACGATGTTGCAGCGCAGCCGCGGCGTCATGTCGAACTGTCTTTCGCTGTCGTAGATATACACGTGGCCTTTCTGCGGCTTCATCAGTGCGAGGAAGAGGCGTATGAGTGTGGTCTTGCCGGCTCCCGTCTCACCGAGGATGGCGGTGCAGGTGTTCGGCGGAAAGTCAAACGTGAGGTTGTGTATCACGTCTGTCTTGCCGTCGTCGTAGGCGTAGCATGCGTTCTGTATCTTCATGCCTGCGCCGCCCGTAGTTCCCACGGCGATGGGGTCGCCCTGTTCTTCGAGCGGGTTCTCCTCCAGTTCCATGAGGCGTTCGGAGGCGGTGAACACGGAGACGAAGGTCGGCACGAGTTTCGTGAGGTTTCTTGCCGGCCCCTGTATCTTCGCCACGAGTTGCAGGAATGCCGTCATTCCGCCGAAGGACAGTGTGCCTGCCGCCATGCGCAGCGCGCTCCACAGGAAGGCCGTGAGGTATCCCAACGAGAAGCCGGCATTGAGTACGAGGTTGGAGAAGAGCGAGAATTTGGTACGCTCCACCACGTTGCGCCGCAGCTGGCTGTGCGTGTTCTCGAGGCGGTCCACCATTTCGGTGTCCTTCTCCATTGTCTTTATCAGCATGCGGTGCTGTATCGTTTCCTGCAGCACGCTCTGCACGCGGCTGTCGCTGTTGCGCACCTCTCTGGTGAGCCGTCTCATGTGCCCCATGTAGATTTTGCTCGTGAGGATGAAGAGGGGCAGCATCGCCACTATCGTCACGGCGAGTACCGCATCCATCGAGAAGAGATAGCAGAACGAGCCGGTGAAGAGGACTATGACGGACAGTGTGCTGGGTATTGTCTCGGTGAGGAACGTGACCACATTCCTCACGTCGAACTCCAGCCTGTTGAGCACGTCGCCGCTATGGCGTGTCTCCTTGCCGTGCCATTCGGAGCGCAGTATGCGGTCGAGCATTTTCTGCTGCATGTGGTTCTGCGCCTTCACGCCGAGGATGTTCCTCACCCACACGGCGGATATGTTTATGGCGAAGCTTGCGAGGATGAGTGCCGCCATTACCGCCACGGCGGAGTACACCGACCCTTCGGCGGCGTGGGATGCCACGTCGATGGCGCGCTTCACCGCCCACACCGACATGAGGCTTACCGTCACGTCGGCGATGCCCAGGCCGGCGTTGATGGCCGCCTGCCGCCTGTTGCCGCGCCATGCCTGCCACAGCCAGCGCAGTATCTGGCCGGCGGAGTAGCGGCTTTCCGGTATGTTGAGGATGTTTTTTATCTTCATGCTTTGTGGCTTCGCTTTGCTTTTCGTGCTTCAATGCCGGTTTTCGTGAAACCGCCTATCTTGTGTCCGCTCCCCACATCATCTTCTTTCTGAGGGTGGAGAAATATGTCGTTCCTTCGGGCTTCACGATGCGTGCCGGGTAGGGGGCGCGCCTGATGGTGAGTGTCTGTGTCTCGTCGTGTTTCTCCGACCTGCCGTCGGCGGCCACGAGGAAACTGTGGCTGCGGCTTTCCACGCGCAGTGTTATCACAGCATCGTCGGGCACCACGATGGGGCGTGCCGTGAGACTGTGCGGGGCCACGGGCGTGAGACTGAGCACCCCGGTGTGCGGCACCATTACCGGACCGCCGTTCGACAGCGAGTAGGCGGTAGAGCCTGTCGGTGTGGCTATCACGAGTCCGTCGGCATGGTATGTCACCGTGTATTCGCCGTTTATCGCCGTGTGTATGGATATCATCGCCGCATTGTCGCGCTTGAGCACTGCGATTTCGTTGAGCGCACATTCGCGAGTCACCGTTCCGTCAGCCCCGGCCGCTTCCACCTGCACCATGGCGAGGTCGTCCGTCTGGCAATGCCCGCCGTAGATGCTGTCGAGCACTTCGCCGAAGCTTTCCACTCCCACGGCGGCAAGGAAGCCGAGGCGACCCATGTTCACGCCTATCACGGGTGTCCGGCGTTCGCCCACGCTGTAGACAGTGCGCAACAGCGTTCCGTCGCCGCCCACCGACACCACGTAGTCTGCATCGGCGCATTGTCCGTCGAACACCTCCACGTTGCCGGGCATTTCTCCGCCGCAAGCGGCGAGCGAGTCGCGGAAGGCGCGCTCCATGCTCACCAGTGCGCCGTGGTTCTCCAGCGACATGAGCAACTGTTGTATTCCTCTTGATTTGTCAGCTTGGTAAATGTTGCCGAATATGGCGAATCTGAGTTTCCGCAACGACATATTCCAATCTTTTTTGTCTTTATGCAACGTATTCATTATGCCTTTGCAAATGTTTTTGTAACTTTGCGCTCGCAATGCGCCTGCAAATATACAACTTTTTCCGGTAACTGCAGACGGCGCGTTATTAACAAATTACTTTGACATGACAAAATTAAGCGTAAACATTAACAAGGTGGCTACCTTGCGCAATTCACGGGGCGGCAACAATCCCGACGTGGAGAGGGTGGCGCAGGACTGCCAGCTCTTCGGGGCGGAGGGCATAACTGTGCATCCCAGGCCCGACGAGCGGCATATCCGCTATCAGGACGTGAGGGATATAAAGCCGCTGATAACTACCGAACTCAACATCGAGGGCAACCCGATAGAAAAATACATAGAACTCGTTCTGGAGGTGAAACCCACGCAGGTGACGCTCGTGCCCGACAGCGACGACCAGCTGACGAGCAACCACGGTTGGGACACCGTGGCGAACCGTACGTTCCTCACCGACGTGGTGGGGCGTTTCCGTGAGGCTGGCATCCGCACCAGTGTCTTCGTGGACCCGTCGCCGGAGATGGTGAGGGGCGCCAAGGAATGTGGGGCTGACCGTGTGGAACTCTACACCGAACCTTACGCTTCCGGCTACGAAAGCTGTCGCGGGGAGGCTATAAGGCCGTTTGTTGATGCTGCCGTGGCGGCGCGCGAACTGGGACTGGGGCTCAACGCCGGCCATGACCTGAGCCTGCAGAACCTGGCTTACTACCACAAGATGATTCCCTGGACCGACGAGGTGAGCATCGGCCATGCTCTGATTTGCGATGCCATGTATATCGGACTGAAAAACGCGATAGAGAAATATCTCGCCTGCCTGAAATAGGAGCCCGGCTTCTGATAACAACAACGCGCGGGGCTGCCGCTCCGCCAGACAAAAAGACAAAACTATGGCACGACTGTACAAAATGCGGCGCGAGGAACAGGACAAGGACGAGAGGACCGTTCCGCCCGACGTGTTCCAGCGATACATACGGAAAGAAAAACATAACATCAACGAAACGATAAAACAACAAAACATCATGGCAAAAGTATATATGTTCCTTGCCGACGGGTCGGAGGAGATAGAGTCCCTGATACCTGTCGATGTGTTCCGCCGCGGCGGAGTGGAAGTGAAAACGGTGAGCATTAACGGTTCGGAATACATCACGGCATCCCACGGCGTGACAATCAAGGCCGATCTCAAGTTCGAGGATGCCGACCTGAGCGACGCCGACCTCCTGATGCTGCCCGGCGGACTGCCTGGGGCTACCAACCTCAACGCCCACGAGGGCGTGCGTCAGGCCCTGCTGCGACAGTATGAGAGCGGAAAACTCGTGGCTGCCATCTGCGCCGCGCCGATGGTGCTCGGCAGCCTCGGCATCGTGAAGGGAAAGCGCGCCACGTGCTACCCCGGCTTCGAGAAATATCTCGACGGGGCGGAATACACCCGCGAACTGTGTACCGTAGACGGCAACGTGGTAACAGGCGAAGGGCCTGCCGCAACACTGCCCTACGCCTACACCCTGCTCGCAATGCTCACAAGCGAGCAGACTGCGCAGTCGGTGGCAGAGGGGATGATGTATCTTCATCTGATGCAGAAATAGGAATATGGCGGAAAGGAAACAATATGCGGTAATCGTGGCAGGCGGCAAGGGACTGCGCATGGGCGGCGAAATACCCAAGCAGTTCCTTCCCGTGGGCGGCGAACCGGTGCTGATGCGCACCGTGAAAGCCTTCCGCCGGTACAGTCCCGGCATAGGGATAGTCCTCGTACTGCCGCGCCGGCAACAGGACTACTGGCAGGAACTATGCCGCAAATACTCTTTCGGGGAGACCTGTACGGTGGTGGACGGCGGCGAGACACGCTTCCACTCCGTGAGAAACGCCCTGGCGGTGATACCCGACGGAGCGGAGGGGGAAGTGGCGGTACACGACGGCGTGCGACCGTTCCCTTCGGCGGCGACAATAGACCGCGTGTTCAGAGAGGCGCGCCGCACGGGGGCGGCAGTGCCGGTGGTGCCGGTAGTTGATACGCTGCGCCGTGTCTCCGCCGCCGCCGGCGGCGAAGAAGAGACGTCCGTCACCGTGGCGCGCGGCGAATACCGCATCGTGCAGACGCCGCAGGCTTTCGGCATACAGGTGCTGAAGGATGTCTACCGCCAGGAATACACTCCGTTCTTTACCGACGACGCGTCGGTGGCGGAAGCCGCCGGACACAGAATCGCCCTCGTGGAGGGCAACCGCGAAAACATCAAGATAACCACGCCCTTCGACCTCGACGTGGCGGAGGCTATTGTCAAAGGCACGCGGGATTTTTAGAACACGCCATTCAAATGCTCGACATACTGAGTCAGGACATACAGTATCTGCCGGGGGTGGGGCCAAAGAAAAAGGACCTGCTCGCCAAGGAGCTGGGTATCGCCACGGTATCCGACCTGCTAGAGTATTACCCCTACAAATACATCGACCGCAGCAAGATATACACCATCGACGATCTGCACGGCGACATGCCTTTCATCCAGATTAAGGGGCGCATACTGAGCTTCGAGGAATTTTCCAACGGGGCGAGGAAGAAACGTCTCGTGGCGCATTTATTCGACGGCACGGGAGTGGCGGACCTCGTGTGGTTCTCCGGCGTGAAATATGCCACGGAGCAGTACAAGGTGGGGGTGGAATATGTCGTGTTCGGCAAACCTTCCGTCTATGGCGGCAGATACCAGTTCGCCCATCCCGATATCGACCGGGCTGACGAACTGCAGCTGTCGCAGATGGGCATGCAGCCCTATTACAACACTACGGAGAAGATGAAGAAGGCGGGGCTTACCTCGCGCTCCCTGGAGAAAATCACCAAGAGTACGCTGGAGAGAATGACGCAGCCCCTTGCCGAGACTCTGCCGCCGTTTATTGCCAACAGGCTGAGGCTCGTGTCGAGGGATACCGCCGTGCGCAACGTGCATTATCCCAAGAACGACAGGGACTTGGCAAATGCGAGACTCCGCCTCAAGTTCGAGGAACTCTTCTACATACAGCTGAATATCTTGCGCTACGCCTCCGACCAGAAGCGGAAATTCCGCGGATACGTGTTCCGCCGCATAGGCGACGTCTTCAACTCTTTTTACAAGGAACATCTGCCGTTCCCCCTCACCGATGCCCAGAAAAGGGTGATGAAGGAGATACGGCGCGACCTGTGCAGCGGGGCGCAGATGAACCGTCTGCTGCAGGGCGACGTGGGCAGCGGCAAGACGCTCGTGGCGCTGATGACGATGCTCATTGCACTCGACAACGGGTATCAGGCGTGCATCATGGCGCCTACGGAGATTCTCGCCGAACAGCATCTCGCCACCATAAGGGAGTTCCTTGGCGACATGCCCGTGAGGGTGGAGATGCTCACGGGGACGGTGAAGGGGAAGCGGCGCCGCGCAGTGCTCGAGGGGCTCGCCGACGGCAGTGTGGAAATTCTCGTCGGCACACACGCCGTTATCGAAGACACGGTGCAGTTCTGCCGCCTCGGACTCGTTATCGTCGATGAGCAGCACCGCTTCGGCGTGGCGCAGCGCGCCAAGCTGTGGGGCAAGAGCCAGAACCCGCCCCACGTGCTCGTGATGACCGCCACACCGATACCGCGCACACTCGCCATGACAATCTACGGCGACCTCGACGTTAGCGTGATAGACCAGCTGCCGCCCGGGCGCAAGCCGGTGGCGACGATACACAAGTACAACAACCAGACGACGAGCCTTTACAACGGCATTCGCCAGCAGATACGCGAGGGGAGACAGGTGTATGTCGTGTTCCCGCTCATCAAGGAGAGCGAGAAGCTCGACCTGCAGAACCTCGAAGAGGGCTTCGCCACACTCAGGGAGGTGTTCCCCGAATTCAGCCTGAGTAAAGTCCACGGCAAGATGAAGCCTGCCGAGAAGGAGGAGGAAATGCGCAAGTTCATCAACCGCGAAACGCAGATTCTCGTGGCGACGACAGTGATAGAGGTGGGGGTGAACGTGCCCAACGCCTCGGTGATGGTAATCCTCAACGCCGAGCGCTTCGGCCTCTCGCAGCTCCACCAGCTGAGGGGCAGGGTGGGACGCGGTGCGAGCCAGTCTTACTGCATCCTCGTCACCAAGCCGCAGCTCAGCGGCGAAACAAAGAAGCGCATCGAGATAATGTGCGACACCAACGACGGCTTCCGCATCGCCGAGGCTGACCTGAAACTGCGCGGGCCGGGCGACCTGGAGGGTACGCAGCAAAGCGGAATGGCGTTTGACCTGAAAATCGCCGACATAGCACGCGACGGACAAATAGTGCAGATGGCACGCGAGGAGGCGCAACGGGTGGTCGACGGAGACCCCGCGTGCGACAAGGCCGAGAACGCTCTGCTCTGGCAACGGCTGGCGGCCCTGCGCAAGAGCAATGTAAACTGGGCGGCTATATCGTGAGCCGTGCGATATGTTAAACCTACACTAAAAACTGTTAAGAAGACGGGTCTTTCAATTATTTTTACTATATTTGCAACGAATTCATAATCGCAATGAAGAATACGATACAATTTTCCGCGTATTCTTCATCACGATTAACCTTAATCATACGATGCGCAACAGGTGTACTTCTGACCGTGCGCTGAACTTAAAAAGCAATTTATGCAAATCAGAAAGACGTTAAAGACATTGGCAATATCGACAATAATGGCACTCGCGGCCATACCCGCACAGGCGCAGGACATCCTCGCGAGGCAAGCCCCGGTAGACAAGAAAATGAAGGCCGTTGACACTCTCGCCCTGAGAAATATCGTGCAGAGGGAACAGGACGCCTCGCCGTCGGCACAGTTATACAAGGAATGGAACAACCGCTACGCACACCGTGCCACGGAACTCCCCGATTCTTTCAACATCAACCTGAGGCATTTCTGCATGCCTACCACCAGCCGTATCGTGACGTCGAATTTCGGCAGCCGCTGGGGACGCTCGCACAAGGGACTTGACATAAAGGTTTATATAGGCGACACCATCCGCGCCGCCTTCGACGGCAAGGTGCGCATAGTGAAATACGAGGCCGGCGGCTACGGCAACTATGTCGTGATACGCCACCACAACGGACTGGAGACAATCTACGGGCACATGTCGAAACACCTCGTGGCGGAGGATGAGACAGTGCGTGCCGGAGACCCCATCGGTCTGGGCGGAAACACCGGGCGAAGCACCGGTTCGCACCTCCATTTCGAAACGCGTCTCTGCGGCGTGGCTCTCAATCCGGCACTGATGTTCGACTTCAGGAACCAGGACGTGACGGGCGACAACTATATGTTCCGCCGCGACACCTACGACCGGGAGTCGCTCGCAGCTACCCGCACCCGCGGCAAGAACGACGACTTGGCTTCTGTCCAGAGCGGCGAGCAGGCAAATGTCGGCGACAACATCGAGAGCGGAGACGTGCGCTACCACAAGGTGGCGAAGGGCGAGACTCTCACGAGCATCGCGCGCAAGCGCGGCACCACGGTGGACCAAATCTGCAAGCTCAACCACTTGTCGAAATCGCAGCGCGTGAAGCCGGGGCAGATTCTCAGATACTCGTAACCCCGGCCGCCACGGCAACAGGCACACTCTTAACCATAGCTATAGTCTCCGCTACGGGCGGAAACAAAAGAAAGGGCTGCATGAAACGAATCATGCAGCCCTTCTTGTAACTAACTCCTTAATTTAAGGCGGGTTCTAAAAGAATTCCACCTTATGCCTTATTTGCTTTCCACAGCCTTCACCACGTTCGTGCAGGCAGTCTTTGCAGCCTTGGCGTTCTTCTTGCAGCAGTCGGCTGTAGCCTTGACCTTCTTCTTTGTAGAGTCGGCCTTTGCCTTCGCCTTCTTCTTGCAGCAGTCGGCGGTAGACTTTGCAGCGTTAGCCGTGGCGGCGGTAGCGGCGTCGGCCTTTGCCTTGCAGCTCTTGGCAGCATTCTTGCAGTTGCTCTTCGCCTTGTCGCACACTTCCTTGGCGGTGCAGGTCTTCTGAACGGTTGTCTGGGCATTTGCGTTTGCAGAGAAACATACGGCAGCCATTACGATTGCCATTACAATAGACTTCTTCATTTTGTAGTTTCCTTTCTTTGTTTTTAAGTTATGGCGCGGCTTGGACGCCGCACCTTGTAAATCGCCGCAAAGTTACGCCTTTAAACTTTTCGGCAAAACGTTTTTGTGTTATTAAAGTATAACGGCGGTGTAATATATCTAAAGATAATCGTCGCTTGGATGGATGTCGCCATTCTTAAATCCGTCACTCAATCCCGTCATCCGCATACGGACCGCAGGGCGAACCATACGTGGCGCAGGGCGGTGGGCAGTGTGCCGTAGTATTCCGCCATGATGCGGAAACGCTCGCGCAGCGACGCCTTGTGGTTGCGCGTCGTGGTGCCCTCGTTCAGGTAGTGAGCGAGGATGAGGCCGCTGTCGATTATCCGCAGACCCTTTTCTTCCGCCTTTCTCATGACCCGTACACACCAGTCGAAATCGGCGGAATAGCGGTAGGAGAGATTGTAGCGTATGTCGCGCGCCAAGTCTGTCCGGGCGTAGAAGGCCTGGTGGCAGACTAGCATACCGTTCCGGAACGATCGCCACGTGAGGACGGCTGGCGGCGACAGGCGGCGGTGGAGCAGAAAGCGGCCGTCTATATCCACTATGTCGGTATTGCCGTACACCACGGCCGGAAGATTTTCCCCGTCGGCGGTGTCGGCGGCAATGCGTTCCGCAAGAAGGGCGAGGGTGTCGTCGGCGGGCAACGCATCGCCCGCGTTGAGGAAGCACACGTAGTCGCCCGTGGCAAGGGAGAGGCCCTTGTTCATGGCGTCATAGATACCGTTGTCGGGTTCCACGAGGAGCCTCACTTCATGGCCGCCGTCCGAGGCTATCGACCGCTCCAGGTAGTCCTGTGCCAAGGCGGCGGTGCCGTCCGACGACGCTCCGTCGATGATTATGTGCTCCACATTGTTGTATTGCTGGCGGAACACCGAGTCGAGTGTTCTGCCCAGCACCTGTGCGGCGTTGTATGTCACTGTGACCAATGTAATCTTTATCATAGCTTGTAGCGTTTTAGAGCCGTCGCCTCGTTGTATGCCTCAATGTATTTCATGGCGACAGCATGTTGGGAATAGTTAGCGTTCACTTTCTTCAGGGCGTTGGCCGAGAGCGTGTTGCGGTCGGCGTCGCACAGCGTCCACCTGATGCCGCGGGCAAGGTCGTCTGAACTTTTGTATTCCGCCACGTAGCCGTTGTGCAGATGGTCTATCATTTCGGGTATGCCGCCGGTGTTGAACCCCACGCAGGGCACACCGCACGCCATCGCTTCCATGATGGTGTTGGGCAGGTTGTCTTCCAGCGACGGCAATACGAAAACGTCGGCGGAATTGTAGATGCTGGCGATGCGTTTCGCCTCGCTCACATAGCCCAGGGGGTATGCCGGCAGCGGCAGCAGCGGCACTATGTCGGCAGCCTGTCCGCCGAGCACCGCCACGCCTGTCGTCTCCTTCATTTCGGGATACTGCTCCACCATCTTGTTGAGGGCGGCAACGAAATAGTCCATGCCCTTGCGCGCGTCGGTCACGCGCTGCGACACGAAGAGGATGATGCGCCGGTCTGCCGGCAGACCGGCGTAGAGGCGTGCTTTCTCCTTGTCCTCCGGGGCGAAAGTCCTGGTGTCGATGGGGTTAGGCACACTCACTATCTTCTGTCCGGCGAGCAGTCCGCTGTGCGACGCCTTTTTTGCGAGCCATTTGCTGCACGCCACGAAGAGCACGCTGTGGCGGTTGAGCATCTCCTTCTTTTTCCGCCATACGGCAGCGGAGATGTCGCCCCTCGAACCTCCGCCGGGCAGCAGGGGGCAGTTGCCGCAATGTTGTTCAAAACCGTGGCAGCTCCTGGGATAGTGGCATATCGACGATGCCGGCCACAGGTCGTGCATCGTCCACACCACGGGCTTGTTGCTCTCGAGTATCTTGCGTATTCCCTTCAGCGAGAGCATCCCCTGGTTTATCCAGCTCAGGTGTATCACGTCGGCCTCCTTGAACTCGCGCGTCTTCGTTATGTCCGTACCGGCATTGGCGATGTCAATCTGGAACAGGTTGTCGCGCCTGAAATGCAGACGGCTGAATATCACGAGACGTTCCCACAGGAAATTCCACCTCAGGCGCCATGTCTGCGGTATTTCCGCCACGGTGATGTCGTCGGTCTGCTTGTCGCGCACGAGCATCTTGGCCTTCACGCCGTTGTTGTTCAGCGCCTCCGTCAGACGGTTGGCGGCAACCGCGGCGCCGCCCGTCATTTCGCTTGTATTGACTATCAGAACTCTCATTTCCCGCATTTTGTTTTCTAACTGCAAATTTATCAATTTATCGGGGAACGGCAAACTTATCGACACTAAAAAAGAAATACCCTTTTGCTGTTTGCATATTACCCGCTCCCATCCCTCAAACCGCCCGTTTACCTACCGTAAGCCCCTTGCCATACGACCTTGTGCCAAGGGGCATACGATTGTATGGCAAGGGGCATACGACCTTATGGCAAGAAGCATAAGCTTGGCAAAGCACCCGTTCTCGTTCCTTAAACTGCCCGTCCTTCTCGCATAAGCCGTCCGTTTCCCTCC
>CAVGJZ010000019.1:0-47021 GCA_963629785.1 Oscillibacter sp. MSJ-31
GGGCAAGTCCCACATCGGCAAAATGCGACATTTGGAACACTTTTCAAACATTGCAAAAGGACATACAACAAGTGTTGCACTGTTTTTTTTTGATGATGCAAAAATTGTGCATAAGCTAGAAACGTTGTACCTTTGCAAGGCTAACCTTTTTCTACTGCAAGAGCCGGATTCCGGCGGAATACAGGAATATGTAATAAACGCGATGCAATACAGTTTCGATAAATACAGCTACCACTACAAGACGCTGCTGCAGCTTGGCACGCCGCTCATCGTGGGGCAGGTGGGCACCATTGTGCTCGGTTTCGCCGACACCCTGATGGTGGGCCGTCACAGTGTGGAAGAACTTGCTGCGGCGAGTTTCGTGAACACCATTATGGCGATAGTCCTCGTGTTCGCCCTCGGCTTCAGCTATGGGCTGACGCCCATGGTGGGGCAGCTCTACGGAAAGGGCGACACGGAGAGTATCGGCGGAGTGGTCAAGAACGGGCTCCTCGCCGCCACGACGACGGCGTTGCTGATTCTCGCCGCACTCTTTGCCGTGTATATCAACATCGACCGGATGGGGCAGCCCGTGGAACTGCTGCCGCTCATGCGGCCGTATATGATAGTGAACATGGTGTCGATGCCCTTCGTGTGCTGGTTCAACACCTTCAAGCAATTCTTCGAGGCGGTGGGCGACACCAAGGCACCGATGTATGTCATCCTCGCAGGCAACGTGGCGAATATTCTGGGCAACTACGTCCTCATCTACGGCACGCCCTTCACGCCAGAGATGGGACTCCTCGGGGCGGGCCTCTCCACAATGGCGAGCCGCATGCTGATGTGCGCCGGCATGGGGGCGATGTTCTTCATGGAAAGGCGCAGCAGGGCTTTCTCGCAGGCCATGCTCCGCGCCAAGGTGTCGCGGCGGATGTTCGCGACCATCAACAGGCAGAGCTGGCCCGTGGCACTGCAGATGGGCATTGAGTCGTCGGCGTTCGCCCTGACGGGAGTGATGGCGGGATGGCTCGGCGCCACGGTGCTCGCCACGCACCAGATACTGGTGACCGTGTCGCAGATTTTCTTTATGGTCTACTATGGCATCACCTCTGCCGTGTCGGTGCGAGTGAGCTTCTATGTGGGGCAGGGTGATTTCGGCAGACTGCGGCAGGTCACTGCGGCAGGCTTCCATATAGTGCTGCTCATAGCGTGCTGCATTTCCGTGCCCGTGTTCCTTCTGCGCAACAACATCGGCTACCTGTTCACCGACAGCGATGAGGTGGCACGGCTCTGTGCCGGCATTATATATATAATGGTGTTGTACCAGTTCGGCGACGGCATGCAGATGACCTACGCCGGGGCGTTGCGAGGCACGGCAAACGTGAAGCCGATGATGTATATCGCCTTCGTGTCTTACTTTGTTGTCTCCCTGCCGCTGAGCTTTCTGCTCGGCATACACATGGGGTATGGCATGACGGGCATCTGGACGGCGTTCCCCGTGAGCCTCACCATCGCGGCGCTGCTCTACTACTATTTCTTCAACAAGAGAGTGGCGCAGCTGGAGGCAGGCGCAAAGCCGCGTGCGGCGAAACAGGCATAGGCGTGTTCCAAAATTCCCATCGGTGGATTTTACGGGAACACACCCATAAAATCAAAACGGAAATTTGGCGGTTAGTTATTTAAATAGTAATTTTGCTGCGTTTTAAAACAGGAAAGATTATTTGCATGTTCGATACGAACCTGCGGAACGCCTTTGTTGGAGCGTGCCGCAGAGGTGTGTCGGCTTGTCAGCGGAACAGTGTTCCGCCAAAGCAAAGAACAACTATGTCATTAATAGAAATAAGAAAGGTACAGACCAAGAAAGACCTGGAGCAGTTCATTGACTTCCGATACGACCTCTACGAAGGGTGCGAATACGACGCGCCAAACCTGTTCAGCGACGACATGAACACGCTCAGCGCAGACAAGAACGCCGCCTTTGAATTCTGTGAGGCGGAATATTTCATGGCGTTCGACAAGGAAACCGGCAAGATGGTGGGCCGCGTGGCGGCGATAATAAACCACAAGGCCAACAAGATATGGGGCAGGGAGGACGTGCGCTTCGGGTGGATAGACTTCGTCGATGACATCAACGTGTCGAGGGCTCTTTTCGATGCCGTGGAAGAATACGGCAAGAGCAAGGGCATGACCCACGTCGTGGGGCCGCTCGGCTTTACCGACATGGACCCGGAGGGAATGCTCATCAAGGGGTTCGACCAGCTCGGCACGATGGCGACAATTTACAACTACGCATACTACCCCGAACATATGGAGCGGCTCGGAGGGTTTGTCAAGGACAACGACTATGTGGAGTATAAGCTCTACGTGCCCGAGACGGTGCCCGAGAAATACGCCAAGGTGGCAAGCATAATAGAGAAACGCTACAACCTCCACGTGAAGAAGCTTACGAAGAAGGAGATATTCCAAGGAGGCTACGGACGCAAGATTTTCGGCATCATTAACCAGACCTTTTCGCAGCTCTATGGCTATTCGGAGCTGACGGACAAGCAGATG
This sequence comes from Oscillibacter sp. MSJ-31, assembly GCA_963629785.1. Taxonomy (GTDB): domain Bacteria; phylum Bacteroidota; class Bacteroidia; order Bacteroidales; family Bacteroidaceae; genus Prevotella. Next base: position 2,533 of record CAVGJZ010000019.1, read on the forward strand.
GAGCAATACGTGAACATGTATTTCCCCCTCGCCGACCTCGATCTAATCACCGTGATCGAAGACTGGAACGAGGACCGCAAGCCCGTGGGCGTGGGCATTACGATACCGTCGCTCACCCGCGCGCTGCAGAAATGCCGCCGCGGCAGGCTTTTCCCCTTCGGCTGGTGGCACTTGCTGCGCGCGCTGAAGTTCCACCATACAAAGGTGGTGGACCTGCTCCTTATCGGAGTCCTCCCGGAATACCGCACCAAGGGCGCCAACTCACTGCTCTTTGCCGACCTCATACCCCGGTATGTGGAACGCGGTTTTGAATGGGGAGAGGCCCACGTGGAAATGGAGACAAACCACAAGGTGCAGAGCCAGTGGCAGTATCTCGACAGCGAGATACACAAGCGCAGGCGCTGCTACCTGAAGGAAATTAAATGACGCGGCGTGCCGCTGACGTTCCCCCTCAACATAAATCCCAATGACACTTATGAGCGACAACAATTCTGAAAACGCGCTGGAAGAACAGCAAGTGCAATACACCGACGACAGTATCCGCCACCTGTCGGACATGGAACACATACGCACGCGCCCCGGTATGTATATCGGCAGGCTCGGCGACGGCTCCATTCCCGAAGACGGCATCTACGTGCTGCTCAAGGAAGTGGTGGACAACTCCATCGACGAGTTCCGCATGAACCAGGGAAAGCGCATTGAGATAGATGTTGAGGAACACCTGAAGGTAAGCGTGCGCGACTACGGGCGCGGCATACCGCAGGGAAAGCTCGTCGAGGCGGTGAGCGTGCTGAACACAGGAGGAAAATACGACTCCAAGGCGTTTAAGAAGAGCGTGGGACTGAACGGTGTGGGTATCAAGGCGGTGAATGCGCTCAGCCTGTATTTCGAGGTGAAGTCATACCGCGACGGCAAGGTGAGGTCGCTCACCTTTGAGCGCGGTGAGCTAAAGACCGACACCACCGAGGACACGCAGGACGAGAACGGCACGTTCATACATTTCGTGCCCGACGAGAAGCTCTTCAAGAACTATTCTTTCCACGACGACATAGTGGAGGAGATGCTGCGCAACTACACCTACCTCAACACGGGGCTTGCCATAATGTATAACGGCAGGCGCATACTCAGCCGCAACGGACTTGCCGACCTGCTCAAGGACACCATGACGACAGACCCCCTCTATCCCATAATACACCTCAAGGGGGAGGACATAGAGATTGCCTTCACGCACACCAACCAGTATGGCGAGGAATACCATTCGTTCGTGAACGGACAGCACACCACGCAGGGCGGTACGCACCAGAGCGCGTTCAAGGAGCACCTGGCCAAGACGATAAAGGAATTCTACGGAAAGAACTTCGAATACACCGACATACGCAACGGTCTCGTGGGAGCCATAGCCATCAACGTGGAAGAACCCATGTTCGAGAGCCAGACGAAGATAAAGCTCGGGTCGCTCACGATGAGTCCCGACGGCGTCAGCGTGAACAAGTATGTGGGCGATTTCGTGAAGACAGAGGTGGACAACTACCTGCACCGCGAAGGCGAAGTGTCGGAGGTGATGCTCCAGAAGATACAGACCAGCGAGCGGGAGAGAAAGGCAATGTCCGGCGTGGCGAAGATTGCCCGCGAAAGGGCGAAGAAAGCCAACCTGCACAACAGGAAGCTGCGCGACTGCCGCATACACTACAGCGACGTGAAGCACGAACGCAAGGAGGAGAGCGCCATCTTCATCACCGAGGGCGACTCCGCAAGCGGAAGCATCACCAAGAGCCGTGACGTGAACACGCAGGCGGTGTTCTCGCTGCGCGGAAAACCGCTCAACTCGTTCGGGCTGACGAAGAAGGTGGTCTACGAAAACGAGGAGTTCAACCTTCTGCAGGCTGCGCTCGACATAGAGGACGGGCTCGACACGCTGCGCTACAACAAGGTGATAGTGGCTACCGATGCCGATGTCGACGGTATGCACATCCGCCTGCTCATCATAACGTTCTTCCTGCAGTTCTTCCCTGACCTTATAAAGAAGGGTCATGTGTACGTGTTGCAGACACCGCTCTTCCGCGTGAGGAACAAGAAGACGAAGATCAAGTCGAAGGAGGCGAAAGCCGGTGCTTCGGGCAAGGGCGATTTCATTACACGCTACTGCTACACCGAGGAAGAGCGTGTGGCGGCGATAGAACAGCTCGGTCCCGACCCGGAGATAACGCGCTTCAAAGGTCTTGGCGAGATAAGTCCCGACGAGTTCAAGAACTTTATCGGACCGGATATGCGTCTGGAACAGGTTACGCTCCACAAGACAGATCAGGTGCAGAAACTTCTGGAATATTACATGGGCAAGAATACCCCGGAGCGACAGAACTTCATCATCAACAACCTCGTGATAGTGGAGGACAGGCCGGAAGAGGATGAGGTCTTTTGATGCGAAGGACTTCAGTTTTTGAAGGGGAATTTGTCAGTTTGGTGAAAAGTGAATTAAAAGGTAGAGAGAACAGGAACTCTTATAACAACGGCATAATGGTTAATATCAACAAGAATACAATATTACGGCCGGCCGTATTCCGCTTGGCGCGGTTGGCATTGCTTGCGGTTGCCTTCGTCTGGACGGTGGCCGCGTCGGCGCAGATGCAGGTCAATATGGGAAAGGACAGTCCGCTGCGCAAGCTGCAGCTCGCTGAAATGCTGGTGAACAACTTCTATGTGGACTCCGTGGACGAGAGCAAGCTTGTAGAAGATGCCATTAGGGGCATGCTCGACAAGCTCGACCCGCACTCCTCCTACACCAACGCCAAGGAAACGAAAAGCATGAACGAGTCGCTGCAGGGCAATTTCGACGGCATTGGCGTGCAGTTCAACATGGTGGAAGACACGCTTGTCGTGATACAGCCCATAGCCAAGGGACCTTCGGAAAAGGTGGGCATCGTGGCCGGAGACCGCATCGTGGCGGTCAACGACACCGCCATCGCCGGGGTGAAGATGCCGCGCGACAAGATAATGATGAGACTCCGCGGGCCGAAGGGCACTATGGTGAAGCTCTCCGTGGTGAGGCGGGAGGTGAAAGACACCCTCGTCTTCAACGTGAAGCGCGACAAGATACCGGTGAAGAGCCTTGACGCATCGTATATGATACGCCCCGGTGTGGGATACATAAGGATTGGCAGCTTCGGGGCTACCACCTACGCCGAGTTTATGGCAGCCGTGGACGAACTGAAGAGGCAGGGGATGAAAAACCTCATGATCGACCTTCAGGAGAACGGCGGCGGATACCTTCAGGCTGCCGTGAGGATAGCCAACGAATTCTTGCCGAAGGACGAACTGATAGTGTATGCCGGCGGACTGCGGTCGCCGAGGATTGACTACAAGGCTGACGGGACCGGAAGCCTGCTCGACGGCAAGGTGGTGGCGCTCGTCAATGAGTTCACCGCCTCGGCGGCGGAGATATTGTCCGGGGCATTGCAGGACAACGACCGTGGCGAGGTCGTGGGACGGCGCACGTTCGGCAAAGGTCTGGTGCAGCGGCCGTTCGACATGCCCGACGGCTCAATGATAAGGCTGACCATTGCGCATTACTACACTCCGTCCGGGCGTTGCATACAGAAGCCCTATAAGAAGGGGGATGCGAAGGACTACTACAAGGACTTTGAAAACCGCATGAAGCACGGCGAGCTGATGAGTGCCGACAGCATACATTTCGCTGACTCGCTGAAGTTCTACACCTTGCGCAAGCACCGCGCAGTTTACGGCGGCGGCGGTATCATGCCCGACTATTTCGTGCCGCTCGACACGACGACATATACCAAATACCACCGCCAGCTTGTGGCGAAGGGCATCGTGAACGAGACGGTGCTGAGGTATATCGACAACAACCGCAAGACGCTGAAGAAGCAGTTCCCCAAGTTTGAGGTCTACAGGAAAAAATTTGAAGTGCCGCAGCAGATGCTCGACGACATCCGCCGGGCGGCGGAGAAAAAGGACGTGAAGCCGAAGGACGAGGAGGAGCGCGAGAGGACACTGCCGTATCTCAAGAACCAGCTCAAGGCTCTTGTCGCAAGAGACATTTGGGATATGGACGAGTATTTCCAGATTATCAACGAGACGAGCGATATAGTGAAGCAGGCACTGGAATTGTTTTAGCGGCATTCCTCCTTCACGAACCATCCGCTGTCCTTTATGAATTCATAACCGATGCGGCAGCGCAGGCAGTCCCTGTGGTCGCAATACATCTTTTTCAGCTGCACGACGGCCTGGCTGTCGGCAGCTGTCTTTATTTCCAGTCCGCACTCCTGCCACAGGCGTGTCACGCTGTTGTCTTCCGCCTTGAGGTCTTCGAGCAGGCGGAACGCCCTCTCGCAAAGCGACTCGTCGTTCTTGTATCTGCCGTAGGCAAAGAGTACGGGAATGACGGTGTTGAGTATTACGATGTTTATCGACTGTTTTGACAGGCGTTTCTCCGACCTTTTGCTCTCGCAGCCGAAGGTGTAGTGCGTCTCCCAGTATGGGGTGACGCGCGTGAAGAACAAGTCCTGTAGTTCCTTTACGCTTTCGCAGTCGGCTATCTGGCTGAGTCCCGCGCGGCGGTTGCAGTAGAGGTTGGCAAGTTGTGAAATCCTTATGTAAGGGAAATTCTGCGGGCGCAGTCTTAGGAATTTCCACAATCCGCCGTACATGGCAGCGAGTCCGAACTTGTGCGACAGATACGCATATTCCTTGCTTAGCTTTTGGAAATACCCGTCGCCTTCGGCTTCCTGCCGCTTTCGCTCCGTCATGGTCTCAAGGTTGAGCAGTCCGGCCTGGCCGAGGAACATCGCCTCCACCTGGAAAATGTCGTCGCGGTGGTGCGCCACGCTGTTCAGCGACAGTACCGCCGCCCATTCCCCGAAAGCCTCACCGTTCACGCCAAAGCCGAAATTGCGTGCGAGGGTGCAGAAGAAAGCGTCTTCCCACGACCCGTTGCGGTCTTTCACCAGTTTCATTATCGCCGCAGTCTTCATTTCCAGACGCTCGGCCTGAAGCGCGCTCATCCAGCTGTGCAGCGTCAGGCGCGACAGCTTCGGCACTATGCTGTGGCACGGCGGAAATCTGTCTTCCGTGAGCAGCTGCCTGTAGCTGCGCTCCACATAGTCGGGCACGTCCATCACCATCTGCTTCACCCTCTCCCCGCGGCTTGTCACCACGGGCATGTCGTCCGTGCCTACCACGTGCAGGACCACGTTGTCGTATGCCGCGTCCTTGTCGTGCCTGTGGAGAAACCAGTCGGATGCTTTTTCGTGAATCTCCACGTTGCCCGCCCACAACACTCCGTCCACCTTCACCTTAGCGTTGAAGAAGTCCGGTCCGGCGTTGCTGTTGTGCAGTCCGGGGTCAATCACCTCAACCGTCTCGCCGTCGGTCGTGGTGAGCTTGTGCAGCGGATATATCCTGTGTTTCCAAGTGTAATGAAGCAGTATTTCCATGGTGCAGATTTTATTGCGGCGCACCCTTCCCCCGGCCGGAGGCAGGGTAGGGCTGCGCAAAATTACGATGCGAAGATACGAATTTATGCCAATAGTGAAGCACCCCGGCAAGGACAAAAAGTGTTTCGCCGCCGTATTTTCCGCAGAAAGGAAATTTAAGTCAGTCAAATAAGTCTATTCTGAAAAATATCATGTATATTTGCAGCATTTAAGGCGGGTACTGAAAAAGTCCCGCCGTAAAAAATATTCAGATAACGGGTTGTTTGGTTTGCAGCCCTACCTTAATTATGAAAGGCAATGACTTATTCAATTGAAAAAGTAACAACATTGATAGGGGCGCACCGCTACGGTGCGCAGCCGTCCACGATAGGTTTTCTTCTTACCGACAGCCGGTCCCTCTGCTTTCCCGAGGAAACGCTTTTTTTTGCACTGAAGTCCGGGCGCAACGACGGCCACGGCTTCATCCCCGACCTCTACCGCAGGGGTGTGAGGAACTTTGTCGTCGGGACGGTGCCCGCAGACTGGCAGCAAGCATATCCCGACGCCAATTTTCTAAAGGTGCTCAGTCCGCTTGAGGCTCTGCAGCGGCTTGCCGAGCGCCACCGCGACGAGTTCAATATCCCCATTGTCGGCATAACTGGCAGCAATGGCAAGACTATCGTCAAGGAGTGGCTCTTCCAGTTGCTTTCGCCCTCGTATGCCGTCACGCGCAGTCCGCGCAGCTACAACTCGCAGATAGGAGTGCCGCTCTCAGTGTGGCTTCTCGACGAGCGGTCGCAGGTGGGAGTCTTTGAGGCAGGTATCAGCCAGCCCGGCGAGATGCTCGCCCTGCGCGACATCATTCAGCCCACGGTGGGCGTGATAACGAACATCGGTGCCGCACATCAGGAGAATTTCAAGGATGTTGCGGAAAAGGTGAGGGAGAAACTAATCCTGTTCCACGATGCGGAGACAATTGTCTATCCGGCGGACAACGAAGCAATCTCCCGATGTGTGGCGGACAATGCCTTTAAGGGCAAGCGCCTGGCATGGTCGAGGATTGACAGGAACGCTGCGCTGTATATCAAGGAAGTCAGCAAGGCAGCCGACAGCACCGAAATAACATACATATATAATAATGGTGGAGAACAAAGCTATGTCCTGCCGTTCATCGACGAGGCATCGGTGGAAAACTCCGTCACCTGTCTTGCCGTGTGCCTTTCGCTGGGACTGACCCCAGAGGAGATAAAGACAAGGATGGCGGCTCTCGAACCTGTTGCGATGCGGCTGGAGGTGAAACAGGGGCAAAGAGGATGCACCCTGATAAACGATTCCTACAATTCAGACATCAACTCGCTGGACATTGCCCTCGACTTCATGAACCGCCGTCCCGACCACAACGGGCGCCGCCGCACCGTCATTCTTAGCGATATTCTTCAGAGCGGACAGAAGAAGTCGCAGCTGTATAAGGCGGTTTCCGACCTCTGCGTCAAGCGCGGGGTGGAGAAATTCATAGGCGTGGGCCCTGACTTGATGTCGGAAGCCGCCGACATAGCGGTGGACGAGAAATATTTCTTCCCCGACACCGCCTCGCTCGTAGAGAGCGACGTGTTTGCCGCACTTCACGACGAGGTGATTCTCGTCAAGGGGGCGAGGGCGTTCGGTTTTGACCATATCACCGAACTGCTTGAGCAGAAGGTACACGAGACGATACTCGAGGTGAACCTCCACGCTATCGTGGACAACCTCAACTACTACCGTTCGTTCATGAAGCCGGAGACGAAACTTGTGGCGATGGTTAAGGCGAATGCTTACGGTGCGGGTGCAGTGGAAGTGGCAAAGACACTGCAGGACCACCGCGTGAGTTATCTGGCGGTGGCTGTGGCCGACGAAGGCGTGGTGCTCAGGAAAAACGGCATCACCTCCAACATAATGATAATGAATCCGGAGATGACCGCCTTCAAGACGATGTTCGACTACGACCTCGAACCCGAAGTCTACAGTTTCCGTATTCTCGAAGCTCTCGTCAAGGCAGCGCAGCGCGAAGGCATCACCAACTATCCCGTACACGTGAAGCTCGATACCGGCATGCACCGTCTTGGCTTCAATCCTAAGACCGATATGGAGAGGCTCATCGGCGAACTGAAAAGCCAGAACGCCATTATTCCCCGGTCGGTGTTCTCGCATTTCGTGGGGTCCGACAGCGACGACTTCGACAATTTCTCCAAAATGCAGTTCGAACTGTTCGACGAGGCGAGCCGCAAGCTGCAGGACGCTTTCCAGCACAAAATCCTGAGGCATATCGACAACTCCGCCGGAATAGAGCATTTTCCCGGGCGGCAGCTCGACATGTGCCGGCTGGGACTGGGGCTTTACGGTATAGACAGCCGCGACAATCACATAATAAATAATGTCAGCACGCTGAAAACCACAATACTCCAGCTCCGCGACGTGCCTAGGGAGGAAACCGTGGGCTACAGCCGCAAGGGACACCTTACGCGCGACAGCCGTATCGCCGCCATCCCGATAGGATATGCCGACGGACTGAACCGTCATCTCGGCAGAGGCAACTGCTATTGTCTTGTAAACGGACAGAAAGCACCCTACGTGGGCAATATCTGCATGGACGTGGCGATGATCGACGTGACCGGCATCCCGTGCAGCGAAGGCGACACGGTGGAGATATTCGGCGACAACCTGCCGGTGACTGTGCTTTCGGATACGCTCGACACCATACCGTACGAGGTGCTCACGGGTATCAGCGACCGCGTGAAGAGAGTGTATTACCAGGACTAAACCCTATGTTGATGCCGGATGGCGGATGTGCCGGACGGAGAGCCGGATTGGAAGCAATGACCACTTAATCCGCAAAAAATACAACTCGGGTGCTTGGCATACAAAAAAAAATATTATCTTTGCAGGATAGAAAACATAAATAATAACAATAACAGAAAATGGTTTCAATACAAACTACTAAGATGTCCAACTTCCGTTGGGTGATGTGTGCGATGTTGTTCTTCGCCACGACAATTAACTACATGGACCGACAGGTTCTGTCGCTCACATGGAAAGACTTTATCTCGCCGGAGTTCCACTGGAACGACGAGATTTATGGCAATATCACCGCCGTGTTCTCCATCTTCTATGCAATAGCAAACCTCTTCGCCGGAAAGTTTGTTGATTTCATGGGCACCAAAAAGGGTTATTTCTGGGCTATCGTGGTATGGTCTTTGGGAGCGGTGATGCACGCCGGCTGCGGTATCTTCACTGAGATTTGGGTTGGCGGCGACGCTTCGACGGGCAATGTGGCTGCTTCTCTTGCAAGGCTGACAGGCGATACGGCAGTTGTCGTTGCCACTACCAGTATGTATGCCTTCCTCGTTTGCCGTTGCGTGCTGGCTATCGGCGAGGCAGGAAACTTCCCAGCAGCCGTAAAGGTTACTGCCGAGTATTTCCCCAAGAAAGACCGCGCTTTCGCCACTTCAATCTTCAACAGCGGTGCATCGGTAGGTGCCTTGGCAGCTCCTGTAACAATACCTGTACTCGCCCAGCTCTGGGGATGGGAGATGGCTTTCATCATCATCGGTGTCATAGGTTTTGTATGGGCTGGCGTATGGATTTTCCTTTATGACAAACCTGCAAAGTCGCGCTTCGTCAATGAGACGGAGCTGCTCTATGTGAACCAGGACGAGGATACCGAGACCCAGACAAAGGAACAGCAGGCAGCCGCAGAGGACAAAGAGCCTCAGATGAGCTATATCGAGGCATTCAAGCACCCGCAGACATGGTCGTTCGCTTTCGGTAAGTTTATGACCGACGGCGTTTGGTGGTTCCTCCTCTTCTGGACACCGGCGTATTTCTCTGACCAGTACGGCTACAAGTCGTCTTCGTCAATGGGAATGCTCCTCATCTTCACCCTCTATTTCATTGTTACCGTGTTGTCAATCTTCGGCGGTTATCTGCCCAAGCTGTTTGTCGAGAAGAAGGGCATGAACCCTTATCAGGGCCGTATGCTGGCGATGCTTATCTTTGCATTCTTCCCCTTGCTCGCGCTCTTCGCCCAGCCGCTTGGCGACGCTTACGGACCTTGGTTGCCCGCAATCATCATCGGTATCGTGGGAGCAGGACACCAGGCATGGTCGGCTAACATCTATTCAACGGTGAGCGACATGTTCCCCAAGTCGGCCGTGGCAACCATTACCGGTATCGGTGCGATGGCAGGAGGTATCGGCTCGTTCCTCATCAACAAATGTTCGGGAAACCTGTTCACCTACGCCGAAGAGCAGGGAGCAGCCTTCCAGTTCCTCGGTTTCGAGGGCAAGCCTGCCGGCTACATGATTATCTTCTGTGTGTGTGCCGTGGCTTACCTTATAGGATGGGTTGTGATGAAGGCACTTGTTCCCAAGTACAAGCCTATCGTGATAGACTAAACTATCGTGGAATGATACAAAAAATTAATGCCGCACCTGTCAGTCAGGTTGCGGCATTAATTTTTAATCGTCACTATGTTTATAGACTGTGTGTGCATGACTGTCTACATGTAATTTATCAATACGCACGCGGCAACGATGCCTATCGCGAGTATTGACAAAACAACGAAAAGCAAGTTTGAAATGATTCTGCGCTTCTTCTGCGCCGAAAGGGAACTCCTCTTGAAGCGTTCCGATTCGTCGATATGTTTTTCGCTGTGGCGATGATGCGTGTGGCGGTGATGGTGCTGGCGGTTAGACGGTTCCTGCCCCATACCCTGTGTGTTTTCTTTTGATGAATCCATTTCCTTTAGAGTAATTAGCTTCGGTCTGTTTCTTGCGTTATTTCTTCCTATGTTCTTTAGCCTATTTGCTTTATATATTGCAAAGGTAGGGATAAATATTATTTACACGTAATAGTTAGTGTACTTTTCTCTGTTTTTTTTTTTTTTTGACAGTGTTGCCCGTTTTCTTTGCGATTGCCTCTCAATGTTTGGAGAGGGTTCTTCTGTTTCTTTGGCAATAATTGCATTCGGCGTGAAGCAAACCGCCGTTTTGCCAACCGTACACCCCTTGGCATACGACCTTATGGCAAGGGGCGTACGACCTTATGGCAAGAGGCATAAGGTAGGCAAAGCACGCTTTCACATTAAATGGAAGCGTGTCTTGAACTGATGCAAGACCGTCTGCATTTTGTTCTTGCCGCGTTTGTTTTCATCGTCACCGGATGACTTGGACTGGTGCTGAAAAATAAATTGTTTTGTTTTGCCTCTCGGATGAATTGCATTACCTTTGCAGGCATCTGACTTTTTGGTGAACTCACCTTAACCTATATATAAATGGAACAAAAAAATACATACACGTTGGATGAGGCGTTCCATGCCTCGAAGGAATATTTTGACGGTGATGAGCTTGCCGCAAGGGTGTGGGCGAACAAATACGCCCTGAAGGATAGCTTCGGGAATATCTACGAAAAGACCCCGGCAGATATGCACCGTCGCATAGCCGGGGAGGTGGCAAGGATAGAGCGCAATTATCCCAACCCCCTCTCCGAAGAAGAAGTGTTCGGCTTGCTCGACCATTTCCGCTATATCGTTCCGGCGGGCAGTCCGATGACAGGAATAGGAAACGATTTTCAGGTAGCCTCGCTTTCAAACTGCTTCGTTATAGGTCTCGACGGCGACGCCGACTCCTACGGCGCCGTGATGATGATGGACGAGGAGCAGGTGCAGCTGATGAAACGCCGCGGTGGAGTGGGGCACGACCTCTCTCAACTGCGCCCCAAGGGTTCGCCGGTGAACAATTCCGCACTCACCTCCACGGGAGTCGTCCCGTTTATGGAACGCTACAGCAATTCCACGCGCGAGGTGGCGCAAGACGGAAGGCGCGGCGCGCTGATGCTCTCGATAAGCGTGAAGCATCCCGACAGCGAGGCGTTTATCGATGCCAAGATGCAGGAGGGCAAGATTACCGGAGCCAACGTGTCGGTGAAACTCGACGACGACTTCATGCGCTGCGCCTCCGAAGGAGGGGAATACACGCAGCAGTTCCCCATCGACAGCGACAGTCCTATGGTGGAGAAAAAGGTCGATGCCAAACGCCTGTGGGAAAAGATAGTACACAATGCGTGGAAGAGCGCCGAGCCGGGAGTCCTCTTCTGGGACACGATACTGCGCGAGAGCATCCCCGACTGCTATGCCGACCTCGGCTTCCGCACGGTGTCCACCAATCCCTGCGGCGAGATACCGCTTTGTCCCTACGACTCCTGTCGCCTGCTTTCGGTAAACCTCTATTCATACGTGGTAAACCCCTTTACGCCGGAGGCATATTTCGATTTCGAACTCTTCAAGAGCCACGTGAGGATAGCGCAGCGCGTGATGGACGACATCGTGGACATGGAGCTTGAGAAGATAGACAAGATTATCGAGAAGGTGAAGAGCGACCCGCAGGCGGACGACGTGAAACAAACTGAATTGCGCCTCTGGGAAAAGATAAAGCACAAGAGCAGCCTCGGCCGCCGCACGGGAGTGGGCATCACCGCCGAGGGCGACATGATAGCCGCCATGAACCTGCGGTACGGCACGCAGGAGGCAACGGACTTTTCCGTGCTTGTGCATAAGTCTCTGGCGCTCGCCGCCTACCGCTCGTCGGTGGAGATGGCAAGGGAGCGCGGAGCCTTCGCCGTTTTCAGTGCCGAGAGGGAAAAGGACAACCCCTTCATCAACCGCATCAGGGAGGCGGACGCACAGCTCTACGACGACATGGTGAAATACGGCAGGCGCAACATCGCCTGTCTGACAATTGCCCCGACAGGCACGACGAGCTTGATGACACAGACCACGAGCGGCATAGAACCAGTGTTCATGCCCGTCTACACGCGCCGCCGCAAGGTAAATCCCAACGATGCCGACGTGCATGTGGACTTCGTCGACGAGTCGGGCGACAGTTTCGAGGAATTCATCGTTTATCACCACAAGTTCCTCACATGGATGAAGGTGAACGGCTACGACACCTCCAAGCGCTACACCAAGGAAGAGGTGGACGAGCTTGTGGAGAAATCGCCATACTGCAAGGCCACTGCCAACGACGTGGACTGGCTCATGAAGGTGCGTATGCAGGGAGCGATACAGAAATGGGTGGACCACAGCATCAGCGTGACGATAAACCTGCCGAACAGCGTGGACGAGCAATTGGTCAACCGCCTTTATGTGGAGGCGTGGAAGTCGGGCTGCAAGGGATGCACCGTCTATCGCGACGGTTCACGTTCCGGCGTCATGATTGCCGTGGAGAAGAAAGACAAAAAGGCGAAGGCGCAGGAAGCCGTTCCCGTTTGCGCACCGCCGCGTGTTACCGAGGTGCGCCCCAAGGAGCTGGAGTGCGACGTGGTGCGCTTCCAGAACAACAAGGAGAAATGGGTGGCGTTCGTCGGACTCTTCGAGGGCTATCCCTACGAGATATTCACCGGACTGCAGGACGACGAAGAGGGAATATCCCTGCCGAAGACCATCACCAAGGGCAAGATAATAAAGAGCGTGGACGAACACGGGAAGAAACGCTACGACTTCCAGTTTGAGAACAAGCGTGGCTACAAGACCACCGTTGAGGGACTGTCGGAGAAATTCAACCCCGAATACTGGAACTACGCCAAGCTTATCTCCGGCGTCTTGCGCTACCGAATGCCTTTGGCCAACGTCATAAAGCTCGTGGGGTCGCTGCAGATGAACAGCCAGAGCATCAACACGTGGAAGATAGGAGTGGAAAGGGCTCTGAAGAAATACATAGCCGACGGCACTGAGGCGAAAGGACAGAAATGCCCGGTCTGCGGACAGGAATCGCTTGTCTACCAGGAGGGCTGCCTTATCTGCAAAAACTGCGGGGCCTCGCGCTGCGGATAGGATGTGAGTGATACGACGGACGGATGTAAGCGTTGCTGCAAGGGATGCGGAAACTTATGTCCGTCCGCCTTTTTTTTTTGATTGGTATATTTGGAATGACATGAAACTGACAAGCGGAAAAATCTTTATCGACAACATGCGCTTCCATGCCTGTCACGGCGTGCTGCCGCAGGAGAAGGTCACCGGCGGCGACTTCCTCGTGAGCGTCAGCGCCCTGTACCCGCTGGCAGGGGCGGTGGAGAGCGACGACGTGGCTGCCACGCTCAACTACGCAGAGGTGTACGGGATAGTGAAAAGGGAGATGGCGCAGCCTTCCGCGCTGCTCGAACACGTGGCTGGACGCATAGGTGCAAGTCTACTGCATGAGTTGCCGGGGATAGAAGACCTTACGGTGAAAGTGGTGAAAAACAATCCTCCGATGGGGGCGGACTGCGACGGGGCAGGAGTGGAACTGCGCTGGAAAAACGGCTAAAATGGCGTAAATAATACAACAAATGTCCCGTTTTATTATGTCAAAAGGAAACTTATACTTAATTTTGCAGCAGTGATAAGGAAATTAGGCATAATGGCGAAACGTGCGGCCTTTGCGCTCATGTTGGCGGTGATGACGGTGACGGCAGTCGCCGCCAGTTCTTTCACGCTCGTCATTGACGCCGGCCACGGCGGCCACGATGCCGGGGCAAGGGGCAGCTTCTCCAACGAGAAGGACATAAACCTGCGCACCGCCCTCGCTTTCGGGCGTTACGTCGAGAAGAACTGTCCCGACGTGAAGGTCATATATACCCGCAAGACCGATGTCTTCGTGCCGCTTCACAAGCGCGCCGACATAGCCAACAAGAACAAGGCCGACGTGTTCATATCCATCCACACCAACGCCCTGCCGGCAGGAAGGGTGGTGCGCGGACTGGAAACCTACACCATGGGTATGCGCCGCTCCGACGAGAAACTCGACGCGGCGCAGCGCGAGAACGCCGTAATCACCTACGAGAGCGACTACAAGCAGCACTACGAGGGCTACGACCCCAACTCGCCGGAAAGCGCCATCATGTTTGAGTTTATCCACGACAAGAACATGGCAAAGAGCGTGGAGCTCGCACAACTGGTGCAGAAGAATGTATGCGCCACGGCGTCGCGGCCCGACAAGGGCGTTAAGCAGGACGTGTTCCTTGTGCTCCGCGAGACTTCAATGCCGGCGTGCCTTATAGAATTGGGCTTCATAACTACGCCCGACGAGGAACGGCTTCTCAACGACGAGGCGAGCGTGGACAACATCGCCCGCGGCATATACAACGCTTTCGCCAAATACAAGAACGACAACTCCACGGGCTTCACCGTGCCGTATGAGGCGACCAACAGCACCCAGCCCAAGATACCCTCGATAGTGCCGCCGGAGTACAAGACCGAAAACTCCGCGCCGAAGGCGAACAAGAAGGCGGAACCCGTTGTAACGCCGCCCACAGGCAAAACCGCCCCTGCGGACACGGTTAAGGTTAAGCCCGCAGAAGAGAAGACAGCCGGTCCCGTCTTCAAGGTGCAGATACTCGCCAGCAATTCCGCGCTTCCGGTCAAGAGCTCGCGCTTCAAGGGACATTCCGGCGTGGACTCTTACAAGGAGGGGGGGATGGTGAAATATACCCTGGGCGCCTCTTCCGACTACAACGAGATAAACCGCCTCCGCCAAAGCCTTGCCGCCGATTTCCCCGGATGCTTTGTCGTAGCCTTCAAGGGAGGGGAGAAGATGAACGTGAACGAGGCGATTAGAGAATTCAAGAAGAAACAATAAACCGAAGAAAATATGAAATACGTAACCAACGAGATCAAGATAGCCCTCGTGGCGATAGTGGGGCTGGTAGTCCTGTTCCTTGGTCTTAAGTTCCTCAAGGGGCTCGACATCTTCTCGTCGGGCACCACCTATTACATAACGTTCGACAATATCAGCGGCCTCTCGACGTCAAGTTCGATATACGCCAACGGATTCAAGGTGGGGCGCGTGAGGAAGATAAACTACGACTACACACAGGCCAAGGACATCGTGGTGCAGGCGGAGATTGACGACAACCTGCGTATCCCGAAGGGAACGACGGCGGAAATCGTTTCCGACCTCATGGGCAACGTGAAGGTGAACCTCGCCATGACGAAGGATATCAGCGAGACGGTAAGTCCCGGCGGAACCATTCCGGGCGGCGTGGACAACGGCGCCATGGGCAAGGTGAAAGACATAGTGCCGGTGGTGATGGGCATGCTGCCCAAGATAGACTCCATCCTCGTCAGTGTGAACGCCCTGCTTTCCGACCCGGCTCTCGCCCATTCGCTGCAGAATGTGGAGGCTCTGACAAGCGACCTCAACAAATCCTCGCGCGAGCTGAACCAGCTCCTCGTCTCGCTCAACGGCAAGCTGCCCGGAATTATGGACAATGCCGGAAAGACGATGGCAAACGCCGAGACGCTCACCGCCAACCTGAACAAGGTGGATGTGGCGGCAACAATGCACAAGGTGAATGCCGCCATCGACAATGTGCAGGCTTTCACCGAAAAACTTAACAGCAACAACGGCAGTCTCGGTCTGCTCATGCGCGACCCCGATCTGTACTACAACCTGAATTCAACGGTGAAACACGCCGACTCGCTCATGATAGACCTCAAGGCACATCCCAAGCGCTACGTGCATTTCTCCGTCTTCGGCAGGAAGGACAAGTAAGCCGTTTCGGGCCGAACATCGCTTCATGGACAAGCCAATTTTGTAAAGTGCGTTATAAAAGCACATTACAAAATTGGTTTTATTTTTATCCGTTCCGCATTTGCCTATCCCGATTTTTTTTGCGAAATTTGCATCACTTTTCCGGTAAACCCCAAGTAAACACACGCCGGAAAAGCTGAAAAACCGAATAGATTTAGATATAGTCGCAAGACGGATACTACGGAACGTCGCAAGACAGAACCCTTTATACGAACAGATATGGCCGACAATCCCAATGCGCTCTGGGACAGAACACTTTTGCACATAAAGCAGAATGTGACCGAGCAGCAATTCAATACATGGTTCAATCCCATAGCCTTCGAGTCGTACAATGCCGACACGAAGGTGTTGGTCGTCCAGGTGCCCAGCCCCTTCTATGCAGAGTATCTGGAGGAGAACTTCATCGACTTGCTCGCCACGGTGCTGAAGCGCAACTTCGGCCAGGGGATAAGGCTCAACTACAGGGTGCTTACCGACAAGCAGAACAATATCTCGCAGGTCGTTCCCTCTGACCCTCCGGCAAACATCGCCGGGCGCAAGCCCAAGCCCACGGGAAACAACGAGCCTCCGACGGCGGTCGATGCAGCCCGCCAGCAGCAGCTCAACTCGCAGCTGAACCTGCACCACACTTTCGCCAACTATATCGAGGGCGTGAGCAACAAGCTGCCGCGTTCCGTGGGGCAGTCCATTGCCGAGCATCCCAACACTACGCAGTTCAACCCGATGTTTGTCTACGGGCCGTCGGGCTGCGGCAAGACACACCTCATCAACGCCATCGGAGTGCGCGCCAAGCAGCTCTATCCCATGAAGAGGGTGCTGTATATCAGCGCGCGCCTGTTTCAGGTGCAGTACACGCAGGCCGTGGTGAGCAACAAGGTGAACGATTTCATCAGCTTCTACCAGACGATAGACATGCTCATCGTCGATGACATACAGGAGTGGGCGTCTGCCACGAAGACACAGGAAACGTTCTTCCATATCTTCAACCACCTGTTCATGAACGGCAAGAGGATAATCCTCGCTTCCGACCGTCCGCCGGTAGACCTTCAGGGCATGAGCGACCGCCTGCTCACCCGTTTCAGCTGCGGAGTGATAGCCGAGCTGGAGAAACCCAACGTGGAACTCTGTATGGACATCATCCGCAGCAAGATAAAGCGCGACGGACTGTCGATTCCCGACAACGTGATACGCTTCATCGCCGAAACGGCAAACAGCAGCGTGAGAGACCTGGAGGGTGTCGTCACGTCGCTCCTCGCATACTCCATCGTCTACAACAGCGACATTGACATGCGCCTTGCCGAGCGGGTGATAAAGCGAGCCGTGAAGATAGACGACAACCCGCTCACGCTCGACGACATCCTCGATACCGTGTGCCAGCACTATAGCGTCACCGCCGCTTCGGTGTCGGGGCGCAGCCGCAAGCGCGAGTTCGTGGTGCCGCGCCAGCTCTCGATGTATCTTGCGCAGAAATACACCAAGATGACCGCCTCGCGCATCGGCAAGCTGATGGGCGGCAGGGACCACGCCACGGTGATACACAGCTGCTCGCAGGTGGAGAAGCGTCTGCAGGCGGACAAGCTCTTCCTTGAGGAAGTGACAAGCATAGAGAATTCTTTCAAGCTGAAACGCTGATTTTTTGTTTCGGCTTGCCGTACATCTATACGGAAGGCAATCATAAATAAGACGGGTAGGGGGAGAATGGACAACATTCTCCCCCTTATCAGTATGCCCGTCCTTCGTATGGTGGCTTTTGTCGTCATTTGTACTTGTTATGGAAGGGGCGTTGGCGTAGCGGCAAAGGGAATTCCTGTCTTGACAATACGTGAAAAACGCTTTGTTTGTCGTGTAAAATGGATTTGTGAATTTACAAAACCGGCGTTTGCATTTTATAAAACGCAAACCGTGTAAAAATTCCCGTTTGCTCGCGGTGCAGAAAAATATGCTTGTTCCGCAAAAAGGCATTTCCCTTGGTTTTGCGCTATTCCGGGTTTGAAATTAAGTGAGTAACTTTGCCTCGGAAAAAAACGGAAAACCGAATATATTGTTACCATGCAGATTTGTAATTACTGAGATTATTGATTAGAAAAAACGTTGCGTTGTATTGCAAGCCTGATAGTCGCCATGGAAAACACCCACTTTTGATTTATGTATGATAAAGTATCCCCCCGTCCGCCTGACTTGATGTCATGCGGCGGGGGAATTGCCGTTTTCCGGCCGTACACCGTACGATGCACGGTCGTGTATCGTACGGTACGAGGTCTCTTATCGTACGATGTACGGTCTCTTATCGTACGATGCACACCCGGTAAAACATGGCTCTGCCACCGTATTTTTATGTTTTAATAACCCTTTTGCCGCCGTTCTGCGGTTTGCGGTAGGCTTTTATTTATTACTTTTGCAGAGTAAAAACATACCATCGGCGATGAAAGTAATAGAATTCATTAAGAAATGGACGCTCCTTTGCGCCATAGCGTTCGGCTTGACTGTGTATTTCCTGTTTACCTGGGTGCCGTCGTTGCGGTCTGCGGGCATCGTAGGCGGGGGATGGTGCGTCAGGGCGGTGCCTTATCTGATTTTCCTTCTGCTCTATCTCACGTTCTGCAAGATTGACATGGACAATATGCGCCCCCGGGCATGGCATTTCTGGCTTCAGCTGATACGCACGTCGCTGTCGGGCTTCTTTGTCATGCTTGTACTTCTGTTCGGCAATACCGACCCGGAGGTGAAGCTCGTGCTTGAAGGTTGCTTCGTGTGCTTCATCTGCCCCACGGCGGCATCGGCGGCGGTAGTCACTGAAAAGCTTGGCGGCAGCATCGCCTCGCTCACTGTTTTCACGCTGATAGCAAACATAGTCACGATTATCATCGTTCCCCTGTTCTTCCCGATGGTGGAGAAGAGCAGCGACATCACTTTTCTCTACGCCTTCACGCTGATACTGGACCGCGTGGTCAAGGTGCTCCTCTTGCCGCTGTGCCTTGCGCTGTTCACGCGGCATTTCCTGCCCCGTGCGGCAGACTGGATAAAGCACCGCAAGAACCTCGCCTTCTATATATGGTGTGCAAATCTCTCCATAGTGACGGGCATGACGGCCCACAACATAGCCAATGCTGCGGTTGACGGATGGGCGCTTTTCCTGCTCCTCGTCCTGCCGTTGGCCGTTACCATAGTGCAGTTTGCCATCGGCAAATGGGTGGGCGGTTTCTATGGTGACCGCGTGAGTGCCGGACAGGCCTTGGGACAGAAGAATACGGTGGTGGGCATCTGGCTCACCGTAACTTTCCTCAATCCCGTGGCGGCGGTGGCACCGGGTGCCTACGTGCTGTGGCAGAATCTTGTTAATTCATGGCAGCTTTGGTGCAAGGAGAAATACGGCTATCTGAAATGGTGAACGCTCGCCCCAACGGCAGTTCACAAAAAGGCATGCAATATTTGTGGCATTCGAAAACATGTCGTAACTTTACGACCAAAACAATAATACGGGTATGAAAAAGACCATCGTAGCTATTATCGCGGCAATGACGCCTATGGCTCTTTTTGCCGATACGTTCGACCAGTTGTGGAAGCTGTACAGTCAGGCGCAGCGCAAGGATTTGCCGCGCCGGCAGATAGAGGTGCTCGACAAAATCGCAGTACGCGCCGAGGCGGAGAAGAGCTACGGCAACCTGCTGCGTGCCGAGGTGGAGCGCATGACAGTCACCGCGCGTGTCAGTGCCGACTCGCTGAAGCCCGCCGTGGCAAGGATGGAGGAACGGGCTGCTGCCGCCGAAACTGCCGACAAAGTATTGGCGGCAATCTACAACTGTGTGCTGGGCGATGTCTACGCCACGGTGAAGGGCGGTGACTTTGAGGGCTCTGAAGCCAAGAGCCGCGAGTGCTACGCCAAGTCGCTCGCCAATCCCGGACTTCTCGCCCGTACCAGTGCTTTGGGGTATGTGCCGTTTGTCACTAAAGGCGCAGACAGCGGAATCTTCAACAACGACCTGCTCAGCGTGATAGGCTACAAGGCCGGCGCATACGAACTGCTCAACAAATACTATGACAAGGCAGGAAACCGCCGTGCGGCACTCCTTACCGCCCTTGAAATGGTGGAGAACGACTACAAAAAGGCGGAACGCTATACTTATTCTCGGCCAACTGCAACCGACAGTTATGCACAGCGACTCGATTCGCTGATTGCCGTTTACGGCGACTTGGCGGAGTGCGGCGAGGCGGCTATGGAGAAATACCTGTATCTCAACGGCAGCGACAACTTCACGGAGGGACGGAGGGCTGAGATGCTCACTTCGTCGATGAAAAGATGGGCAGCGTGGCGGAATGTCTCGCAGTTTGAAAACGAATACAAGAGTCTCACCCAACCGCTTTTCGAGGTTTCTTTGTCCAGCAATATACTGCCGATGAGGACGGACAGCGTGGAGGTGACGGCAAGAAACCTGAAGAATCTGAAGATTGTCGTGACCCGGCTGAAGATGGAGGGAAACAACAGTCTCAACCCCGACAACGCCGACGACTGGAAAAAGATAAAGCCGCTAATGCTCCCGAATACCGCCGTGGAGGTGAACATTCCCCTCGGCATGAAGCATGAATACGACACGGAGACGTTCCAAGTGGCTCTGCCAAAGTTGCAGAGCGGACTGTTCCTCGTGGAAATATCCTCCGACAACAAGGCCGTTGAGGTGAAACGGAAGATAGTGGCAGTCAGCGACGTCTTCGTGGGCAGGATATATCTGCCCGACGGCAAGGCGCGCTTCGCCGTGGTGAGTGCTACAAGCGGTCAGCCGCTGGCAGGGGCGAAGCTCGAGTTGTGGAAGAACCGCAGCGAGAAGAAAGGGGAGACGTACACCGCCGACGGGGCAGGTCTCGTGGAGGTGAAATGCCCTGCGGGCAACTACGACATAGTGAGAGCCTATACCGACGGCGACAACTATATGCAGAACTTGTCGGCATACGGCATCTTTACCGACTACGGCAACGACCGCAAGACCAGCCACACGTCGCTCTTTACCGACCGCGCCATATACCGCCCGGGACAGACGGTGCATGTGTCGGCGGTGGCATACGGCGTGGACGGATTGCACTCCGCCAGCGTGGCGAGCGGTAAGGAACTCACCTTCACGCTGCTTGACGCCAACAGAAAGGTGGTGGCGGAAAAACGGCAGACAACCGACGGCTACGGCATCGCGTCCGTGGACTTCAGCCTCCCCAAGGGCAATGCGCTCAACGGCAGGTTCTCGGTGAGATGCACCGGGGTGACTACGGCATACAAATATTTCCGCGTGGAGGAATACAAGCGTCCGACTTACGAGGTGGCGTTGGACGATGTCACTGCCGAATACCACAACGGCGACACCGTGTCGGTGACGGGCAAGGCGACTACCTACGCCGGCTTCCCGGTGCAGAACGCGCGTGTGGCATATACCGTGACGCGCAGGGCTTCTCGCCTTTTGTGGAGGTATTACGACGCTGACAACGAAACGGAGATGATGGCGGCAGACACGGTGACGACCGATGCCGACGGCAGGTTCACGCTGCGTGTGCCCGTGGTAATGCCGGAAGGGTATAAGGAGGCAAACGGAGACGAAGCATCACAGCGCGGCTACGTCATGCCAAGATATTACACGTTCACCGCCTCGGCACAGGTGACCGACAATGCCGGCGAGAGCCATTCCGCCGAAACTGTTCTCAGGTTGGGCGACCGCCCCACGGCTCTCACCGCCGACATTGCTGACAGGGTGTTGCGCGACAGCGTGGCAACGGTTTTGTTCCGCCGCTACAACGCTTCGGGAAAGGAGATTGAAGGCAGCGTGACATACTGGTTTGACAACGGCGTGACAAAATACACGGCCAAGGCAAATGAGAAAGTGGCAATCGACTGGAGCAAAATCCCGGAGGTTCTCTCCGGCAGGCACACCCTCACGGCGGTTTGCGCCGCAGACACGGTGCGCGGCAGCTTCGTGCTGTTCTCCCTTGCCGACACGAAACCGGCCGACAGCACGCCGGACTGGACATATATCAGTTCCACGGTATTCCCGCGCGACGGCAAGCCGGTGTATCTGCAGATAGGGTCTTCGTGTGAGAATACCCATGTGATGTATTCCGTCATCGCAGGCAAGAAAGAGATAGAGAGCGGATCGTTCGATCTCAGCGACGCTGTAAAGACTATACCTTATATGTATAAGGAGGAATACGGCGAGGGACTGCTCCTCAATTTCATGTGGGTGAAAGACGGAGTGGCATACACGCACAAGTATGTCGTGGCGCGCCCGTTGGAGGACAAGACGCTGAACCTGAAATGGACAACCTTCCGCGACAAGCTCACACCGGGGCAGAAAGAAACATGGACGCTCAACATTTCGCGTCCTGACCTCAACGACGCGATAAACAAGAATGCGGAAAAGGACAACGGCGGGGCGCATCTCCTCGCACTGATGTATGACAAGTCGCTCGACCAGATAGAAAAATACAGCAGTTCCTTCGGCCTCAAACTATGGCAGAACCAGCCTTCGACGAAATGGAACGTGCGCCACAGCTACGGCATATCGCTGTCGGCTTCGCAACCGCTGAACCTGACACCCAATAAGGCTTACAGCTTCAACAAGTTCAACTACGATTTGAACGACCTGTTCTTTGCTGCGTTGACTGACGGTCGCATAGGCAAATCCTATGTTACGACATCGCTGAATCCCAATCGTATCGTGGCTTATGGCGCTAATCTCATGGCAAAAGAGGCTGCGGCAAACGATGGCGTGAGAATAGGGGACATGCCGGTTGCTGAAAACAAAGTGACAATCACGCACCACTCGGAAGTGAGGGAAAATATCGGTGGCGCGGAGGATGACAGTGCGATGAAGCAGGACACCGCATCCAACCAAGCATTGCAGATAAGGGAGAACTTGCAGGAAACGGCGTTCTTCTATCCGGACCTGCACACCGACTCAAAGGGCAACGTGAATATATCGTTCACCCTGCCCGAGAGCGTCACGACATGGACATTCCGCGGTTTCGCCCACGACAAAAACATGAATACCGGCGAGATACAGGGCGAGGCGACAGCTTCCAAACAGGTGATGGTGACTCCCAATGTGCCGCGTTTCGTCCGTGTGGGCGACAAGGCGACCATAGCGACGCGCGTGATGAATGCCACCGCCGGAGAAATCGCGACAACGGTGCTGATGCGCCTGATTGACCCCGAGACCGACAAGGAGGTGTATTCCGCCAGCCGCAAGGTGACTTTGTCGGCTAACTCCACTGCGAATGTCGTCTTCGATTTCTCGCCTGTTGATGGCAATACGCTTCTTGTTTGCAGAATATCTGCCGAGGGCAAGGACTACAGCGACGGCGAACAGCATTACCTGCCGGTGCTGCCCAATACGGAGAGGGTGGTGAACACCGTGCCGTTTACACTGCAGGGCAAAGGCGGAAAGACTGTTTCGCTTGAGAAGATGTTCCCCGAGGGCGCGACGGACAAGAAACTGACAGTGGAATACACTGCTAACCCTGCATGGCTGATGGTTCAGGCTTTGCCGTATATGTCGGAAACCAACGAGAAGAACGCCATGAGCCTCGTTGCCGCATATTACGCCAACAGCCTCGGGAAATATATTATGGACAAGACCCCTGCAATACGCAAGGTGGTTAACCTGTGGAAAGAGGAAAGCACAGGCAAGGAGAACAGTCTGGCGAGTGCGCTGCAGAAGAATCAGGAACTCAAGACGCTCGTTCTGGAAGAGACACCTTGGGTGATGGATGCCGACAGGGAGGCGGAACAGAAGGAGGCTCTCGCCACATTCTTCGACGAGTCGGCGATAAACCAGCGCACGACATCGCAACTCGAAGCCCTGAAGAAACTGCAGAACAGCGACGGCTCGTGGAGCTGGTGGCAGGGCATGGACGGTTCGCCGGCAATGACGGCACAGGTGTTGCAGACTCTTGCTCGCCTGAAGGTGATGACCGGGGAGGACAGTGAGACGGCGGCGATGACGGAACGCGGAATGTCGTATCTTGGCGATGTAGTAGTGAAGGAATACAAGCGTATGCGGGAAATGGAAAAGGGCGGACAGCCCGTGTCCGTTTGCGATTCCCACGCCATACAGTATCTCTATATAAACGCCCTGCTCGGGCGACAGCTCCCGGCGGATGAGACGCGGGTGAAAGACCACCTCATGGAATATCTGCGCAAGGACTGCCGGCGCGACATTTATTCAAAGGCTCTTATGGCTGTGGTTCTCCAGCGCGACGGCAAAAGTCAGGAGGCCAGGGAGTATGTGGAGAGCATAAGGCAATACTCCGTGGCGACACCGGAAACAGGAAGGTATTTCGATACCTACCGTGCTGGGTACTCTTGGTTTGACTATCGCATCCCCACGCAGACCGCCGCTATTGAGGCGATAAGGGCTGTGGAGCCGGCAGACGGGACGACTCTCAACGAGATGCGTCTGTGGCTGCTGCAGTCGAAGCGCACCCAGGCATGGGACACGCCGATAAACAGCGTGAACGCCGTCTACGCTTTCCTCGACGGCAACGAAACGGTTCTTTCCGCGGAGAATGCCGGCGGTGTCAAGATGTCGATTGACGAGAAGCCTCTTGCTATGCCGAAGGCTACTGCCGGCATTGGCTACACAAAAACGGCGGTAGACATTGACAGGCAGAAGGAACTCGCCGTGACGAAAACCTCCGGCGGCACTTCGTGGGGCGCTGCATACGCACAGTTCTCCCAGCCTTTGAGCGAGGTGGCTGGCAGTGAGTCGGGCATCAAGGTGGAAAGGCGGATTCTCGTGACCGATGCCGCCGGCAAGGACAAGGCGGCTGACGGTGCGGCATATTCTCTGGCTGTGGGCGACCGCATCACCGTGCGCATCACCGTGACTGCCGACCGCGACTACGACTTTGTGCAGCTGGTGGACAAGCACGCTGCGTGTATGGAGCCGGTAGACCAGACGAGCGGCTACGCATGGGGGTATTACCAAGTGCCCAAGGACAATGCCGCCTGCTATTATTTCAGCCGCCTGTCAAAGGGACGGCATGTGGTGGAAACACAATACTATGTGGACCGCAGCGGTGTCTACACCATGGGAACGTGCTCCGTGCAGTGCGCATACGCCCCGGAATTCTCCGGCAGGACAGGGGCGGCGACACTCAGCGTGGGCGGCGACGGAAACAAATGACAAAGGACTAATGATGCGCGGTGTTTCTTACAACGCGCCGGACAAAAAAGATGAAAAGGAAATATATCATATTGACGATGCTCGCCATGGCTGCTGCCACAGCTTCGGCGCAGCGCATTTCAGCCAAAAACGAAATCATTGACTGCGGGAACGTGCTCTACGAACAGCCCGTGAGCGTAAAGTTTGAACTCGTGAACAAAGGGAATGAGCTTAACATCACGCAGGTGAGGACGAGTTGCGGATGCACCTCGGTGGACTATCCCCGCGGCACGATAAATAGGGGGGACAATTTCACCGTGACGGCTACGTATGACGCGCGCCAGCTGGGGCATTTCGAGAAGGAGGTGGCTCTCTTCTGCAATTCGGGCGAAAAGCCATTCTACTTGAAGATGAGGGGCGTGGTGGTTGAAGATGCGTCTGATTTCGCAGGCAGTCTGACCTACAAGATTGACGGACTGCTCACCGACAGGAACGACGTGGAGTTCGACGACGTGAACCGCGGCGACTATCCCGTGCAGCTCATTCACGTGAAGAATGCTACTCCCGAGACGGTGAGCCCGGTTGTCATGCACCTGCCGTCGTATCTCTCGGCAACGGTATCGCCCACGCACCTGGCTCCGGGCAAGACCGGCGTGGTGTCGCTGAAACTCAATTCAAGGAAACTGCACGATTTCGGACTGACTCAGACATCGGTGTACCTCGCCAGAAATCCCGGCGAGAAAGTGAGCGCAGACAAGGAAATATCAGTGTCGGCGGTGCTGCTGCCCGACTTCGACAATATGTCGGAAACGCAGATTGCCAACGCTCCTTCGATTAAGCTCTCGAGCGAGACTCTCGACCTTGGCGACTTCGGCGGAAAGCAGAGCAAGAGCGGCACGATAATAATAGAAAACGTGGGGCAGTCGCAGCTCGACATCCGTTCGATGCAGATGTTCACCGCAGGCATGAGCGTGAAGCTCAACAAATCGAAACTGAAGCCAGGCGACCAGGCGAAGCTCAAGATTACCGTGAACCGCAAGCAACTGCGCAACGCGCGCAGCAAACCTCGTGTGCTGATGATTACCAACGATCCGCAACGCCCGAAGGTGGTGGTTTATGTCAAGTGAAACATCCAATAAAAACAACTCATCATGGAACATCCGGAGAATAACAAGGAATATGCGGGACTGCAGGTAAACCAAGGCGTGGCGCAGCCCTCGAACATCAACCCGTACCTCAAGCGCAACCGTTTCCGTCGTCGCGAGATGTCGGCGGCGGAGATGGTGGAAGGCATCGTGAAGGGTAACGTGACGGTTCTCAGTCAGGCGGTGACGCTTGTGGAGAGCGTGAACCCCGACCATCAGGTCAAGGCGCAGGAGGTGATAGAGAAATGTCTGCCATACAGCGGCAAGTCGGTGCGTATCGGCATCAGCGGCGTGCCGGGGGCAGGAAAGAGCACGTCGATTGACGAATTCGGCGTCCATGTGCTCGACCGTTTCGGCGGAAAACTCGCCGTGCTCGCCATTGATCCCAGTTCGGAGCGTTCAAAGGGCAGTATCCTTGGCGACAAGACGCGTATGGAGAAGCTCGCCGTGAGGGACGAGTCGTTCATACGTCCCAGTCCGTCGGCAGGGTCGCTCGGCGGTGTGGCGCGCAAGACGCGCGAGACCATCATTCTGTGCGAGGCGGCCGGTTACGACAAAATTTTCGTGGAGACAGTGGGGGTGGGGCAGAGCGAAACGGCGTGTCATTCCATGGTGGATTTCTTCCTCCTTATCCAGCTTGCCGGCACCGGCGACGAGCTGCAGGGCATCAAACGGGGCATTATGGAGATTGCCGACGGCATTGTGATAAACAAATGCGACGGCAACAATGTGGACAAGTGCCACATGGCGGCAACGAATTTCCGCAACGCCCTGCATTTCTTCCCAGCCCCCGAGAGCGGATGGTTTCCCAAGGTGATGTGTTACAGCGGTTTCTACGCAACAGGTATAAAGGAGGTGTGGGACATGATTTACGAATACTTCGATTTCGTGAAGGACAACGGCTACTTCGACTATCGCAGGAACGAGCAGAACAAGTATTGGATGTATGAGACGATAAACGAGAACCTGAGGAACAATTTCTACAACAATGCCGTCGTGCAGCAGAACATGAAGGAATTCGAGCAGCGCGTGCTGCGCGGCGAGAAGACAAGTTTCGCCGCTGCCAACGACCTCTTGTCCATATACTACAACCGGTAATGGCGGGACTGTAAAGTCCTACCGTTACTAAGTGACGGTTGCTTAATAATAAAGGGATATTGTAATTTCAGGAACCACCGGTGACTAACAAAACGCGACTGATGCAATTCAAGATAGAGATAGACAACGGCAGTGGCTTCTGCTTCGGTGTGACCACCGCCATCCGCAAGGCGGAGGAGGAACTTGCCAAGGGCAACGTGTTGTATTGCCTTGGCGACATCGTACATAACGGCATGGAGTGTGAACGGCTGAAACGGCTGGGACTGCTCACCATCAACCACGACGAGATGGCGCAGCTGCACGACGTGAAGGTGTTGCTGCGGGCGCATGGCGAGCCGCCCGAGACGTACGCCCTTGCCGAAAGGAACAACATTGAGATTATTGATGCCACCTGTCCCGTGGTGCTGCAGCTACAGCGCAGGATAAAGAGGAAATTCGACGAGTGTCCCGACGCGCAGATAGTGATTTTCGGCAAGCCCGGTCATGCCGAGGTGCTGGGACTTGTGGGGCAGACTGGCGGAAAGGCCCGTGTGATACATCATTTCGATGACGTGAAGACGCTCGACTTTGCAAAGGATATATATCTGTATTCGCAGACCACTAAGTCGCTCGACGAGTTCCACCGTATAATAAACTACATTCAGGAACATATCTCCCCCGACGCTACGTTCAGGAGCTATGATACCATCTGCCGGCAGGTGGCCAACCGTATGCCCAACGTCAGTGCGTTTGCCTCACGCCACGACCTCGTGCTGTTTGTCTGCGGAAGAAAGAGCAGCAACGGACGCGTGCTCTTCAACGAGTGCCAGCGCGTAAACCCCAACAGCCGCCTCATAGAGGGACCGGGCGAGATATGCCGGGAGTGGCTCGAGGGCGTTAGAACTGTGGGCATCTGCGGAGCCACGAGCACTCCCAAATGGCTCATGGAAGAGTGCTCCAAGGCACTGGCTTCCATGATGTGACTTGTGGCGGGGGATGCCCCGCCTTATTTTGTTTTCTCCTCGAATTTCCTTTTCAGCCACTCTTTCTGTTCGGCGATTGTCATTTCGCTGTTGTCAAGCTCTATGGCGTCGCCAGCTTTCCTGAGTGGAGACACTTCGCGGTGGGAGTCGATGTAGTCGCGCTTCTGCACGTTGGCGAGAATCTCTTCGTAGTTGGCGTCCGCCCCTTTCGCCTTCAGTTCGTCGAAGCGTCGCTTGGCGCGCACTTCGGCTGATGCGGTGACAAAAATCTTCAGTTCTGCGTCGGGGAATACCGCCGTGCCGATATCCCTGCCGTCCATCACGATGCCCTTCTCTTTGCCCATCGCCTGCTGCTGCTCCACGAGGGCTTTGCGCACGAATCCAAGCGCGGCGACAATGCTCACGCGCGACGACACCTCCATGTCGCGGATGTCGCTCTCCACGAGTTCCCCGTTGAGATACGTGTCGGGACGGCCCGTCGTGGCATTGAGCCTGAACGAAATCCTTATGTCGGGCATTGCCTTTTCAAGGGCCTCGCTGTCGATGGTGTTGTCGTTGCTGAACATGCCGTGGCGCAGGGCGTAGAGCGTTACGGAACGGTACATCGCTCCTGTGTCCACGTATATGTATCCTATTTCCCTGGCAAGGTCTTTTGCCATAGTGCTCTTGCCGCACGACGAAAAACCGTCGACGGCGATGATTATCTTCTTGTTGTTCATAATTCTTTGTCTGGATGTGGGCGTGAACTTTGCAGCCCGCAGATTGTCAGTACTCGTAGACTGTTACAGTCCGTAGGACACGTTCACGGTGATTGAACTCGACGAGACGTGGTATTTGCCGTACGCCACCTGCAGCTTGAACCTCTCGAGCTGCACGCCGGCACCGAGCGTCAGTCCTGCGCCGTGGCTTCCCGACGACGCATCGTCGCCTGTCCCTTGGGCAATCTTCATCTCCTTGGCGCGGCGGAAATTGTAGCCGCCGGAGATATAGAACTGGTCGCCGAGCATAATGTCTACGCCAGCCACGAGATGGTTAAGCGCGCTGTAGTTCCAGTGGATGAGGTCTACCGCCGTGAGTGATATGCGGAAGGGCATGTTGCCGAAGCGTTTGCTCACGCCTACTTGAAGGTCAGTGGGCATACTGCCGAATTCGTCATTGTATGCCTTTATCTGTCCACCGAGGTTTTTTGCCACAATCGACGCCGACCATTCCGAGTCGGGGTTGTAGTAGTTTATTCCCAAGTCTATGGCGGCGGCCATTGAACTGTACGACCCGATATACGATGTGACAAGGCGCGCCGTGATGCCGCCCGCGAGGTTCTTCGCCAGCGTGTAGCTGTAAGCTCCGGCGAGCGCTATTTCCTGCGCCGTGAAGTCACCCGTCTGGTTGTTGTTCTCGTCGGTTTCCTTCATGGAGCCGTAGTTGATATACTGTGCCATGACACCCCATGATGACTTGTCGTTGATGACGCGGTTGAACGATGCGCTCCCCGTGGCGCTTCCCGCCATGTATGTCATGAAGTTGAGGTTGATCGTCTTGTCGGAAACAGAAGCAAGCAGTGCCGGGTTGGCAAACATCAGAGTGGGGTCGTCCTCGATAATCGTGATGTTCTCCCCACCCAATGCGGCTGCGTGCGCACTTACCGGCAGACGGAGGAAATTGTATTCCGTCTGGCTTTCCTGTGCGTGGCCCGCCATTGCTGCCGTTGCTGCAAGCAAGAGTGATGTGATGCTTTTTTTCATTCTTTTTGTTTCTTGGGAAACCGCTGTTTGAGGCGCAAAGTTACACCTTATTTAACGCATAAACGAAAAAAAAGCAATAATATTGTATCCGGGCGACACGGCTTTCTCAAGTATTTCCCACCCGATCCTCTGCCGCAAAGCATTGCTTTGCCGGTCTTACACCCCTTGCCATACGACCTTATGCCCCTTGCCGTACAATCGTATCCCCCTTGCCATACAATCGTATGCCAAGGGGTGTACGGTAAGCAAAGCGGTGCTTTGCCTGTGATTTTTTTGCCTTTTTATGTTCAACGTATGTATGCGTTCCAAGTGTTTTTACAAACTAATTCAGTAAATTTGCACTTGATACTTGACTCCGCCAAGACATTTGGCAACCAAAACATATATAAAATATGAAATCAAGGAAGACCAACCTCATCGCTTTTGCGATATTGATTCTGTTGATGGGCTTGTTCTCGTTCTGCACAGAAGCAGACAAAGGGACGGCCAAAGTAGAGAGCGTAGAACTGCTCAGGACATCACAAAGTTGGGACGGTGCGGAATTGCCCGACTATCTTGAAGGCAAACCGGAACTGCGTGTTCTCAAGGTGGTGATACCGCCCCATAGTTCCCTGCCCAGACACCATCACGATGTCATGTCGTACGGTGTGGTGAACAAAGGCCAGCTCACCCTTGTGCGCGAGTCTGACGGCAAGGAGAAGACTGTCCGCCAAGGTGAGGCGGTAGTAGAGACCGTGGGCACGGTACACCATG
Organism: Oscillibacter sp. MSJ-31; assembly: GCA_963629785.1. GTDB lineage: Bacteria > Bacteroidota > Bacteroidia > Bacteroidales > Bacteroidaceae > Prevotella. The sequence continues at coordinate 33,403 of CAVGJZ010000019.1, forward strand.
GCGAGAACCGTGGCGACGAGACCGTGGAAGTAGTCGTGTTCTATCTGTCGAAGGAAGGAATGCCACTCAGTGTGGCGGACGAGTGAACCCGCCTTATTGCTTTTCCCCGTTGATTACAACATTTTTCACGGTGGTGTTCTCAATGATGTTCTTGTTGAAGGCTCTGGCCTTGTCGGTGACGGTGATGTTCTCGAAAGAGAAGTCGCAGAGACGGTATTTGTCGCTTGTGCCCACATCGAAGAAATTTTTGCAGTCCATCCTGATGTTCTTCATCACGATGTCGTTGCATCTGCTCTTCGGCATGTCGTCGCGCTTCTCCGGCTTGAAGAATTGCGTCCACGGCTTTATGACAAGGAAACTGCCCGTCGTGCCGGAGATATTGTCCACGGTCACGTATTCGTAATGCTGCGGTGTGTCGGGACGCATCTTCAGCCAAAGCACCCTGTTTGCCTTGTTTACCTCGATGTTGCGCAGGATGATGTTTCTGCCTGTAACACACTCGCTGCCAAGCGTGAGACACCCGTGTACCACCCCGTAGCGGCAGTTCTGTATCAGGATGTTGTAGTTCGGGCCGTTCGTCGAGTCTTTGTCCGCCCATGTGCCCTTGCCCCCTTTTATTGCAATGGCATCGTCGTTCACGCTCATGTAGCCCCCGTCGACCAGCACGTCGTGGCAGGCGTCGATGTCGATGGCGTCGCTGCTCGGCGCCTTCAGTCCTTCGGTTGGCGCGAGGATGGTGCAGTCAAGGAAGCGCACGTGGTCAGACTTGTAGATATGGTTCGTCCAGAATGGGCTGTTGACAAGATGCACGTCCTGCACCGTGACGTTGCTGCAGTTGGATATGTACACGAGCCGCGGGCGCTGCGCCTCCTTGTTGGTGCATTGCGGGTCCCATTTGCGTCGTATCCAGAACTCGTTCCAGTAGTGTTTTCCGTTGCCGTCGATAGTGCCGTTCCCGGCGATGGTGAAGCCGTTGATGCTGTCAGCATTGACCAGGGCGGTGAAATATTTGCAGGTTTGTCCCTCTATTCTCGTTTCCTTTATCGGGAAATCGTGTATGCGGTCACTGCCTTTCAGCTTTCCGCCTTTCTCGATGTAGAGGTTTGTGCCCTGCCGGAAGAAAAGAGCACCGCTGAGAAACGTGCCTTTCGGGATAACCACAGTGCCTCCGCCGTTGGCGGCAGCCGTGTCGATAACTTTCTGCAGGGCTTGCGTCTGTACGGCGGTACTGTCGTTGTTCACGCCGTAGTCGGTCACTACGTATCTCTTCCCCTGCCCGGTCAATTCAGCTTTGGCAGTATTGCTGAACCATTTGTCGATGGGCGTGCCGTCAGGCCACAAGTCATTGTTCTGTTTTGCCGGGGCGGTGGCGGAGACAAGCAGCGCCAGTGCCAGTATTATGCTTCTGTTCATTTGTTCGGATAATTTTTGAAAGTAAGACTTTCATTTGCTTGGATTATTTTTAAAGGCAGACTTTAAGTTTGTAGTATTCCGCTGCGGCGAGCAGCACGCATCCCGTGCCGTAGTCCTCGAAATCCGGCACCGAAGTGAATGTTACAGGCTGTCCGGCCGACGGGTCTTTCCCCGTGCCCTGGTTGTAGCCGAGGAAACCGTTGTCGTGTACGCTGCCGGCGATGGCCTTCCACGCCATACCCATCGGCACTTCATATTCCTTCGCCTTGAGTATGCCGTTGTTCACGCCCCATGCCATGCCGTAGAGGAATAGCGACGTGCCGGTAACCTCAGGACCGCCGTAGGTGGAGGGCGATACGAGACTCACGTTCCAGAAACCGTCGCTTCGCTGGCATTTCACCAGTGCCTTGCTCATGGCGATGAAATCCTCTTTGAGGTATTTGTATTCCTTGCTGTTTGGCGGCAATGTCTGCATAACCCTCACCAGTGCTGCGTACACCCATCCGTTGCCGCGGCTCCAGTAGCAGTTGTTCCCGTCTTTCTCCTTGTACGGCGGAACGTAGTCCTTGTCCCTCCACCACAGACCGTCGCTGTTGTTGAAAAGCCCACCGGCGAGAGTGTCGCGTGTCCATTTGTATGACCGCATGGCATAGTCCAGGTATTTCCTTTCGCCGGTGAGTTTTGCATACTTGGCATAGACAGGCATCGCCATTTGAATGGCGTCAATCCACGTCCAGTAGTCATTCCTGCCCGTCTGCATCTGATAGTCAAGGTTATGCCTGATGTTGGCAATGCATTCGGCGTTGCCGCATTGCAGGTAGCGGTCGATATACACCTGTTGGCAGCATTGGTTGTCGGCGTTGATGTTTTCTTTCCCCTTGCGCGGCAGCCATTTGTGGTGGTTGCCCCAAAGGTCGGTATAGTCGGCATATCTTTGTTGCGGGTCCACCTCGTAGAGCGCCATAAGACCCTCGTAATACACGCTCCGTGTCCAAAGGTTAGTTTCGTAGCTCTTGCCGTTGGCATGGTAAATCTCATTCGGGTCGGCATATTTGGCCATGAAATAATCGTTGGCACGGTGCGCCACGCTAAGGATTTCGCTTTTCGGCGACTGCTGTGCAGAGGATGCGGCGCATCCGGCAACAAAGAGCAGTCCTGCAATAAGAAAGTTTTTCATAAGTAACTGATAAAAATGCTTTATGTAAAGGTCGGTTCTGTTGATTTTCTCCATAACTGATTCAATTTGTCTCCGGGTTTATTCCTTGCTGACGAGCGTCACCCCGCTGTTGAGACCGCTCTCCACCTCGGCCCAGTTCCCGTATGTCGTTTTCTTGTAATTGATGTCCACCACGTTGATGTCCTTCATCTTGCGCCATTTCACGCCGCGCCTGTCCATGTCGGCGATGCGGTTGGCCGGAAGGTTGGTCACCTCGATGCGCAGTGAGTTCTTGCCCTTGCGCAACGCGTTTTTGCAGTCGAGGACGAATGGCGCAGCCCAAGCGCAGCCTACATATACATTATTAATATATACCCGTGCGCTTTCCCTCACGTCGCCGAGGTCAATCGCCCAACTGCGAGCGGCATCCTCTCCGCTCATCCTGAAACTCGTACGGTAAACGCCTGTAGCCATTGTCACGGCGGCACTGTCGCCAAGAGACTCCCATGTCTGCAGCCTGTCAAGCTTGTATGCTTTTCCCACCTTGGGATGATCGTCCGCAAAAGACAGTTTCCATTTCCCTTGTGTCAGGTCAATCCTTCTGCTGTTGTCCCCCGTGTGCTTTTCATACGGCGCAAGGGCAATGCTGTCAGCCACGCCCCATTCCGTTGTGGGAAGAGCCGATGCAATCAGTATTCTGCTCTCTCCGCTCCTCAGGTTTATCATCACCCCGTCGTTATAAACGTCAGCCCTGTTGTAGCAGCCCGTCATGGGGTTGTACCATACGGCATGTGTCTCGCCGGTGGCGAGTTTTACGGGAGCGCAGATGTCCTGCCCGGTGAGGTTCGCCATGAAATAGTGATGGCCAATCGGATTGCTGCGCCGTATCATTTTCAGCGAGAGCTTTGTCTTTGCGCTTTCCGGCGTGGCCGCGTCTGCCATCCACGCCGTGTCGATGCCGTTGGTGATATGCGCCCCCTTGTCCTTCATGTCGGAAAGATGCCGCTTCACGTCCTCCGGCATCAAGTTGTCGCCGGGGATGATAAGTCCCTTGTATCTTGTCCCTTCTGCGGTGACGATATATCCGTCTTTGTATTCGGCCGACAAAAGATAGCGGTCGGAAATGTAGTCGCAGTCGAAGCCGGCCCTGTCGATGTCGAGTATAGCCTTGATGAATTCGGGAGCCTTTCCCTTCATTGAGTGTATGTCGAACTGCATGAGTAGCTTGTCGCGGTTCTTGCGCCACATGTCCCTTACGGGCAGGTAGACGAGGAAATCGTTGTCGGGTGCGCCCCACTGGAGATACGTCTGGCAGTTTGTTATATAACTCATGAGCGACGGTGCGTCGCGCCAGATGGAGTTTGTGGGGCTCATGTCCACCGACGCATAGAATTTCCATCCCGGCCACGCCTCGTCTTCGGGCGAATATGCCGTGCCGTGGAAGAACATGTGGTTTACTCCGGCGCAAAACATGAGGTCGAGGTCCGGCTTCATCTGGCTCAGCGAAGTGCGGAAATGTTCCGTCAGCCATGTGAACGTTTCGCTCGACGTGTATTTCTTCCCCGTTATGTGGGCAGCCGACGAGGCATATTTGAGCATACTGAGGTCGCTGAAGTTGGGGCGTGTCATGCCCGGGTCTTTGCGCAGTCCCTTGATGCCGAAATCAGTAAGTCCGAAGCCCTCTATCTCGGGGATATCCACGGCACCGTAGCAGTCGATAAGGTTGGCAGGCGACCCGTGCGCCTGGTTTCTCGTTATCGCCCCGTGCCTGTGTGCCCATGCCGTCCATTGCCTTGTGAAATTGTGTAGCAGGAGGTCACCCAGCGTTTCGCGGTAGTCGCTCACCACCTGCGGGTCGCGGTCCATGAGCTTGTCGAGAACATCTTCGAGCTTGTAGCCCCTGCGCTTTTCAAATTCGCCAAGCAGCGAGGGTGTCCAGTCTGCGCCGTACACCTCGTAGCTGTCGTTGAAGAATGTATGCGGGAACGGGGTCTCCGACGCAGTGAAGGCACTGTCGATATGCTGAAGGTAGTGGCACACGGCGGTGGAGTCGAAATGGTCTATCACGTAGCCCTCGCCGCCGGGTGCCGGACGCTTCACTTTCATCCTCGTCCTTCCCTCATACAGTGCGATAACCCTTTTCTTGTCGGTTTCGCCTTCTATGGGGAAAGTCTTCGCAAGTTTGAAGACAGAGTAGGGACGGTCTTTCGCCGGGATGCAGAATTCGATGTCCTCCACTTTAGTCCCTGCGCAAACGACAGTGTCGGCGAACACCGCCTTGCACGCCGCTTCTTCCAACGGCACCCACGGTCCTCCGAAAGGCCATCCCGTGCCAGTAGTCATGCCGGTCTCTATGCCGAGGCGGTTGCTTTCCCCTTCGGCGAACCGCAGCATCTCCATCCACTCAGACGAGAGGTATGCTATTTCTTTTTTTTCATTGCCCTGCACTCCGTATATGGGCGTTATCTCCACGGCGCCGATGCCGGCCTTGGCATACTGTTCCAAGTTCCATGCGAGATTCTTCTTGTCTACCGCCGAACCGAACCACCACCACCTCACGCTGGGGTGGGCCTCGCGTGTGGCAGACGGCAGCATCTGTGAGAAGGCGGACAGACACCCGGCTGCGAAGAGTGCAAGAGTTATGAGTTTTTTCATCTTGTGCGTTTGGTGTGCAAAATTATTTATAAAAAGGGACAATCCGAAAATAACGGACAGCAAACTTCCGCGGCATGAACAAGATATTCAAAAATGAACTTACTTTTGCAGCGTTATGCCCATTACACCGATTACCACATCGTTTGAGAGAGTGCGCAGCGTCAGGCTTTTCAGCTTCTTGCCGGGATTTAGCCTGATGTCGAGCATTTCGGCGGCGCCGCCCTTGATTTCCCTGCCGTAGACACCGGTTATGCCGAGCGCATGGCCAAGGTCGCGGCTTACCTTGTCAGACATCAGGTGGACGCGGTACGGCCGTTCGCAGTTCACCCTGAAGGCATAGTCGTCAACATAGTAGTCCTGCTCTATGGGGCACCAGTTGTCGGGGTTTACCAGTTCCAGCCGCTCCCGGCTGCCGTCGGCGTATGTCACGCAAACCACGCCGTTGGCAATTCTGCTCTGCATCTGGTTTGTCGTTCCGGCAAGCAGCAGGTAGGCGTGCGAGGCATTGCCCTTGAGCGGGATTGTCACGCTGTCGGGGTAGTTGTCCCAAAGCGACGTGTAGGCTACGTTCCGTCCCTTTGCGCAGGAACGGAAAGGGATAACCTTGCCGTCGTCGGTCTTTGCCGTGTACACGGAGTTGCGGACCATGGTTCTGAACACCGAGTCGTTTGTTTCGGCACATGACAGTGGGTGACACCATTCGCCGTAGCCGTTTTTGGGTATGCGCAGGGTGGTGTACGGTGATGCAGGCGAAGTGTATTCGTTCTTGAAAATGTCGGTGACATTGGAATTGAAATACTTGTCGATCTTCACCGTGCGGCAGTTTTCCGTCCTTACGTCGCCGAACGCCGTTCCGTAGCTGTCCGCGTCCTTCATGGCGGATGCCGTGGCCCTGCCGTCGGTGTCGTCGGATATGTCCGCCCTTTCGATAACCGCGCGCTGGTGCTTTTCGTCGGAAAGCGGCGTTTCCCTGTACTTTCCGCTGCCGGTGTTCTGCCGTATCACAATCTGTAGCGGCTGCTTGAAATTCTGCGTGATGTCGTAAACCTCCCTGTTGCCCTCGCGCTTGAAGGAAAACTCGATGTAGGGAGTTTTTATAGAGGCACTGTCCCATTCGGCCGGGAAGCCCGGACGGATGTAGCATTTGCCGTTAAGGGCGTCAGGCGAAATGCCGTAGAGCCCTTGTATGGCGGTCTTTGCCGTAATGCCCACGTTGTCGGCGAAATCCCGGTATGTCTCTCCGCGCGCCGCGTCGTGGAAACTTATCTGCCCGATGTTTCCCGGACTTGCCCCGAGATACATCTCGTCGAGCAGGTCGCCCTTCATCAGCCGGAATGCCTCGTCTGCCCTTCCGGCATGGAAATAGGCCAGTGCGGTGTGCATTACCTCGGCCTGCGCCACGTTGTTCGTGCTCCATACGTAGGGCATCCAGTTCGACGTGCTCAGCGTGTAGTATTCTTTATCCTCGCCGTCTATCCTTATGGGTATGTGCGGAATGTTCCCGTCGATGTATCTTGTGGCTGCATACGCCTGTTCCGGCGAACAGGCATGGCTGTCGATAGTGGTGTAGACAGACCAGAGTGCCGCACTCTCGTGCCTCCGCCGGAGACCCATCAGGTCTTTGTATTCAGCCCAGCAGCCTTTGTCCGCCATCCACAGCTGCGAGTTCATTGCCTTGAGAATCTTGTCCGCCTCGTCCTTGTACGGTCTTGGGTCCTCGCCGATAATCTCCGCTATGCGTGCCGCCATACGGTTTCCCCTGTAGTTGTATGCCGTGGAGTGTGCCGCGCCGCCGCTGTTGTAATACAGTCCGTCGCTTGCCCATATACAACAGTACGCGTCATAAAGCCCGTCGCTGTTCGGGTCGTAGTTCAGCTTCTCCCATGCCAGATGGCTTTTCAGCACGGGCCACATCTTGCGCAGGTAGTCCTTGTCGGCATCGAAGGAGAAATGCCAGAGCAGTTCGTCGATGTAGTTCAGGTTCATGTCGTAGTGGTGCATCACGTCGTTGCGGTGCGGCGTGCGGCAGATATAGCCGTTGCTATACATCGGTGTTCCCCATACGCGCGCCGCGCGGCAGAGGTTCTTGGTGCTGTCCTGCGTGGGGTGGGGGATGGTACACGGAACGTTCGTCACCTGACTTTCCGCATAGGCGTTGAAATGCTTCACGGCGCGGTCGTCCCATCCCAGGAAATCGCCCATGTATGCCCCGCGCCAGCCGGGCAGCTGCGAACGCCACGCTATTGCGCCGTGCAGGAATGTGTCGCCGTCCCATGCCCCGTCGCCGCTTGTCGCCAGCACGCCCCCCAGCGTGTTGATATACGGGTCGGGGGTCTTCAGCGTCACGGTTTCCGCAAGTCGCCTGCGGTAGTCCTCGGCCTTGTCGTATTCGCTGCAGAATGCTTCGATTGTCTTTTTGTCGGCAGCCGCCACGCTCGTGGCGTCAGTGCACGGCGCGCACGGCGTGGCGACGTGCAGCCTGGCGTTGTCGAAGGTGAGGAACGATGTGGCGTTTTCGACATACCACGCTACTTCCTGCAAGTTATTCCTGTCTGCCGATGCTTCCAGCGACCCCGGCAGCTCGCCGCCCATGTCGCCCCAGCGTTTCAGGTTTTGGTTGGCGATGTCGCACATGCAACAGGATATTTTCACCTTGCCGTCAAAACCCTTCGCTTCGAATTTCCATATTCCGCCCCTGCGGTCGGGAAAGGCGAGCACGGAAATCTTCAGTACGCCGTTGCCCCATCTCTTGTCTTTCAGCGTGTAGCTCCTGCGCCCTGCGGTATACCTGGCTTCGCAATAGTCAGTGTTTTCCAGACTTGCCGTGTCTCCGCCTGCGGTGACGGTAAAACTGATGTTGCGGCTGTCATTCTTGGCGTAGGCCACAAACACGGGTCGGTCGCTTGTCTCCAGCCTGTCCCTGTCGTGGCTTCCGTAAAGAGCCCTCGTGTAGCGGTTTCCGCCGTTCACGCATACGAAATCCTGCCCGTCCGGCTTGTATTGCCATCTTCGCATCGTGGAGATGTCGCTCCTGTTGAAATCCTGATTTTCAAGAAAGTCGCCGACTTTGGTGTTCTGCGCATTGGCTTGCATTGCGCCCAGCGTCATGGCAATCAGACTTGCTGCTAATATCTTGTTCATGATGGGTGTTTGGGGTATAGAGGATTAATAACCGGGATTCTGCTTTTGCAGTCCCTGCTTGGTTTGAGTCCGGGTAAAGTATCAAGTGCAAATTTACTGAATATGTTCCAAATACCCCAAATTAACGGGTCTGTTTGTGTTCATGCCGTTTCAGATTTCGCGTGTTTGCCAACCTTACATCGTACGATACAAGACCTCTTATCGTACGATAAACAATCTCACATCGTACGATGCACGACCTCATATCGTACGATGTACGGTCGGCAAAGTACCCGTTTTGCAACAAGAATGTGCGCCGCCTTTATACCGCATTTGCCGCATTTGCCGGGGCGGAAAGGAAAAATAAAACGGCTGTCCATCTGATATGAACAGCCGTTTTGGTTAATCCTGAATACCTCTTCCTAATTCTCAAACAAAATCTATTTTAACAACTAATCTATTAACTCTCGTTTCTATACGCTTTTATTTGCTGCAAAATTAATGATACGCTGCCGATATGAGTATATAAAATCGTACGAAAAAGGGTGATAATATTCTTCTAAGTCACAAAATACATGCTTTTTTAACGCATATTCCTCGCAAGTCGGTCGCAACCTGTGCTGGGCGAGTTCTATGTGTTTTTGTATCACCCTACTATGAGTTGTTGCCTGCGATGTTTTTTAGCCGTATGATGTTTTTTAGCCGTATGTGTAAAAAGATTGATTATTCATCAAAAAGTTACAAGCTATATGAAGAGGATTAACACACGTCCAAGGGAAAAATTAAATTTTTGTACACCACGAGAGTGCTTTCTAGAAAAAAAATCATAAATTTGCACTTGCTTTTTGAATTCAAGATCTCAAATTTTAACGAACCATTGATAATAAATAATTATGACTAAACTTTACCTTGTTGCGGCAATGGCATCTTTCTGTATTGCCGGCAATGCTATTTCTACCCCCCCCGCAAACATTCCTGATGTTTTGCCAGTAACAAACAATATCCAGCAGGCGGATGCTGACGAAGACGACGGTTCCGTGGTGATAAACGGTTTCAAATGCTATTTTAGTGAAACCGACGGAACGTTCAGTATCAGTGAGATTGTGAGCCTTAGCAGCGAAGACCTTGTTGTTCCTTATACCGTTACATACGAAGGCAAGAGGTATCATTGCGACGAGGTAAATCTTGGAAACTTACAAGCCAGAGCACGTCCAGATGAGACGATAATTCCCAACGTGAAGAACGTGACGTTCAGTGAGGGAATAAAGAAACTGAAAGGACATTTCCCGCTTAACCGATGCAAGAAGGTTACTATACCGTCTACAGTGGAATCCATAGAAGAAACCTCATTCAATTATGGCGTAAGTGCAGGGTACAGTAATCTGGATGAGGAACATGAATGGTGGCTAAAGAACTACAATGCGAACTTTACATGTTTTGACCTTGAAGAATTTGTTGTAGACAAAGACAGCAAATATTTTACAGCCAAAGACGGTCTTCTGTATACAAAGGACATGAAGACACTCGTGTCTTGTCCGAGAAACAAGAAAGGAACGGTTGTCGTCCCGGAAGGGGTCGAAGAACTTGCTACCGCATGCTTCTGTATTTGCACCAGACTTACAGAAATACAGTTGCCTTCGACAGTACGTTCTTTGGGAGACCCTGTCGGTAGATATGCAGGTTTTTACTATTGTCTAAACCTTGAAAATATAAATATCCCTGAAGGCGTGGAAACCTTGACGGGAGGTGCTTTCAGATATTGTGTAAAGTTGAAATCCCTTACTTTGCCAACCACATTAAAGACTTTGGATGTGCAGTATAAAGACGGAATGAACGAAAGGTACGAACCTGTATTCGGACCGATGTACTCTCTTGAAAAGCTGGATATGGAAAATACCAGTATTGAAGTAATTGAAGGCAAAGGTTATACCACTCCATTTACCGATTTGTGTAAGGTGAAGGATTTTAGACTTCCAAAGAACATAAGAACCATCGGCAGTAGTGCTCTCTGCGGAATGAACCCTCCGGCTGAACTTCATCTTCCTGCTACAATAGAGTCGTTGGGAGAGAAATTCATAGACCCTTTCAAGAAATACAGTTCTGACTCTTTTTACGGCTCAACTTGTAAACAAACGGAATCCCCAATCAAAGACATCTACTGCTATTGGACTACCCCACTTGAGGTGGCAGACAATATCTTCGGATATGTAAAGATAAGAGAGGATAGGAAACTGATAGAAGTATTCCCTCAAGACTGGGCGGACATCTGCACACTCCATGTTCCTGCAGGCACTGCCGTGGCTTACCGTGCCAACAGCGTATGGGGCAAGTTCAAGAATATTGTGGAGTTCACTCCGACAGGGATAGATGCTGTAAGGGATAATATTTCCGTAAAGAATCCTACAGGAGTTTATACCTTGCAAGGTGTTAAGGTGGCAGAGAACGGCGGTCAGCTTGAAAATCTGCCAAGCGGAATCTACATCGTTGACGGAAAGAAAACCGTTATGAGATAGAAATTGGTTAAATTTAAAATTTACCTCATCCCTCACTAAAAACAACTGGAAACCTCTGTTTATCGAGGTTTCCAGCAGTGAGAGATGATATGAGAGATGATAGCCTCTGAGCCATGACTCAAACACATTGATTGGTAGTCCAAAACGCTTTGCTATGCGCTTACGTATGCGATTTTGTTTGATGTTGCGATAAATGATGTAATAACCATCTAAATCATTGATAATCATTCGAGCTTAGACGTCTCACACTCCATGTTTCACGCTTATACGTGTGAGTAACTGAAAAAAACTACCAAACGAAAAACACGTCAGTTCTTCTTTTACAATAGGCGACAGCCACATCGAGTGCCGCTCTAATTCTTTGCTTCTCCACGTCAGCCTCACGCTGCGCTTGTCTTTCTATAAGTTCAACGGCTTTTCTGGCTTCGGCATCTCTTGACTGCTTAATCTGTGTGCAGAGACGTTTGGCTTCAGCGGCGCATGAACTCGTCATGTCAATTTGTTGCAGATATTCGGCTGCGCCCTCATAATCGCCATTGGCATATTCCGCTCTGGCTTTTTGAATGATGTTGCTGCACTCCTTTGTTTGATATTGGCTGTAGATGGCGGTTATCTCATTGTTGACTTTTGCATATCCTGTGATTGTTGCAGGACAAGAGAAAAGCAGAGCCAATCCTTCATCATACTGATGGATGTTTGCGAAGGTATGCGCACGGGATATGACCGAATTTAGGTTGCGCTGATAGTAGTCAATAATTTTGTCTTTGGAATTGTTGACGAAAGCTGTCAGTCGTTTGTCTTGCGAAGACAACTTAGAGATGGCGTTCTTTATGGCATCGTCATCGCTAAAGCCTTCTCCTCGCACCGTAATGACGCTGCTCGCAAAGGTGGTGCCGGTCACAAGGTTAGCGCAAACAAAGTTGAACTGTATGTCACTGGTGTATATGTTTCTCATGCCACCTTCCACGACTTGTCTGTTGATAAAACTAATCTCCGGCTTAATGGCAATGGTGCTGACCTCGGCTGTTTCCACACCGTTTTCAGTCATCGCAGGCAGAAATTTGCTTCTCAACATCTTTGCCGTGTTGTCACTGAGCTGGCTGTTTCCTGACGGGATGACGAAGGCTATCTCTACGCCTTGTGCGTAAACCGCAGTGAAGCAGTTGGCTAATATCACCATTATCAATAATAACTTTTTCATTATAAAGGTCTCCTATTGCTTGATGGTGACAACCAACATATTGTTGCTTGTTGTCCTTTCTATCTTGATACCAAGGTTCCTGAAGAAGGTCAGCAGCTTCAATCCAAACTTGTTGATATTGTATGTCCTTCCGTTTTCATCTTTCAGAGGTATGCGAATATCATCAAAAATCATTTGCTTGTCTGTCGTTCCCTGTATGTGATAGTTGCTCTTATAGGCATTCTCTTCGACCCAAATCTCCAAGGCATCAGACAATGCGAGTCCGTCTCCACCAACCTCTTGCGCCATAGAGCGTGAAGAAGCCTCGTCTATGCCGACCGTGACAGATATGGACTGACCATTTTTAGCTATGTCCAACAATTTCTCTTGCATTGTGTTCAAGAACTTGTCCATTCCTGTTTCAACCGCTCTTGATGTGAGCTTGCCGTAGTCGTCGGTATAAAACTTTCCACTCTCGCAAACGGCGTTGGCAAGCGAATTTGCAGTGGATGCCTCATATCCCGAAAGGATTACTTTCATGGCGTTGCCCGAAGGTGATTCCAATAGATTTATTTCCGCTTCAATGTAAACGTCGGCACCAGACTGTTGTATTATCATTGTCTTCACATCCTGCTGTTGGGGGTTGCCCAAAGCCGTTGTCTTGGACAATGCCTTTATCTTGGCAAAGAAGTCAACTGTTGTATATCCCCTTTGGTCGAACGCCTCCTTTATCTTGGTCAGGGCTATTCGCTTGTTCACATCATTTTCCAACACGGTGCGAATGTCCTCGCCTTGCGAAGTGTATGGTACAACCATAATCTTTGGACGTGCGGTCGGCAATGGAGTGACCTGCGACTCCAAATTCTGTGCCCATGTGCAACTAACTACGCATAGCCACAATAACAATGACATTATTCTTTTCATGCTCATTTCTTGATAATAAGATTACAACGAACTATATTATGAGATACCTTACTGCTCTCAATTGCCGTAATGACTTTGTTTGATACACAACATTCAGCAAATGATTCTCCAGACAATTTCGTTATCTTGCCTTTACCCAGTTCAGCCGGATAAGGCTTGCCGTCGAGCATCTCCACCGACTCTATCATAAACATATCGCCGACCTTTATCCCGGCATCCTTTCCCACATTTAGTAGTATCGTACCTTTTCCTATCGTCTTCAGCACTTTTCCTCTTACTGGGAAGTTGATGCGGAAATATTCGTATATGTCGGACTGAAGACTTTGCATGGCAGCCGTGACAGCACTTTCTGGCGACCACATCTCCTTGCTGCATTTCCCGTCAAAGCTTTGTGCCTCATTGCTTACGCCAGTCTCGACATCAACGACCTTCAACTGGAACGCCACACTCGCTTTATATCCACGAGTACTTCCATCGTTGTTCTTCATGCGATACACAGGTATCTTGACAATGTGTCCTGTTACCAATTGCTCGGCAGCAACAGCCGCACCTTGTTCTGCCAGATTATGGCTATCGAGAAAGGCCTCGCTCTTCTGTAGTTCAAGTTCATCCTCCACTTTATCACGACTTGTTCTGTCAACTACGACAAAGCGGTGGG
>CAVGJZ010000020.1:0-204 GCA_963629785.1 Oscillibacter sp. MSJ-31
ATTGTCTTTCCATCTTATGCCTACTTCATTTACACCGACCATTCCGAATAGCTATTGGACTTTGATTTGTTTAGCAATCTCATCCATGGTCATATGCCTTGTATGAAGTTTCTGTCCGTTAGGCCAGATGTTTGCCGCCAGCTTCCTTCTGATTTCACCTCACGATGAACACCCTTGCTCTTGGCTATGTAATTCCCGCTATTA
>CAVGJZ010000020.1:214-46672 GCA_963629785.1 Oscillibacter sp. MSJ-31
AGGGCTTACTCGGGACTTGCACCCGTTAGACAGTGCTCATGCCGAGCATACAAAATTCAAGCCCGGGCTGAATCATCAGCCCGGGCTTTTCTATGGTACCAACCATCAAATTTTTTAGCTTAGTCTAATCCCTTAAAACGTCATGAATAATTAAAACCATACATTCATTGTAACCCTTAATGTTTTTCCGGGTGCATATTATGCCATAACCTGCATGACCGGAATTAGCGACAAATATTTCTTCTAAAATCCTTTAGTCTCAAATCATGGTGCAAATATAGCATGGCTGAAAATAAAAAACAATAGCATTGACACTTTGCCACCCCTGTTCTGACAACATATCGCTATTTTGCCACCCTGAACTCGGCTGGCGTCATGCCGTATGTCTCTTTGAAAAGACGCTGGAAGGTGCGCAGCGTGGTGAAACCCGACTGCCGCGCCACGTCGTCCACCGTAAGCCCGGCATCGCCCCTGAGCAAAAGGCGGCAGGCGTGCTCAAGGCGGAAGGAATTGATATACGCCGAAAGATTGGGGAAACCGCTGTAGTCATGGATAAGTTTGCCTATTTTGTTGCGGTCGAAGCCCAATTCATCGACAAGCGTCTGCCGCTGGAAATCTGCGTCGAGATACATTTCCCCCTCGCGTATGGCATTGTCCATTCGTGCGAATAGGTACGCATCGGAATTTACTTCATATATATTCACAGACGGGGCGTTAAGCTTTTCCATCGCCTCTTCGCGTTTCTTTTCGCTATTTTCCTCGGTTTCATCGGCCAGCCCTTCGCTTTTCTCCAACAGTTCCTTATATTTTTTCTGATAGTCGTAGACGGACTGTATCATCAGCACAAGGGTCCGGTTTTTCTTCAGCAGGCTGCGGCTCTGACGGTTCATCCGCACCATAAAGAAGAGCACCGTAACCACTACAAGAAACATGCCGACGAATATCACGAACATAAGTTTTGCAGCAAACGACGCGGAATTACTCTTCATGCGCTCCTCGTTCACCTTGTAGACCGACAGCGTGCGCTGCATCTGTTCCCTGTCGCGCAGCTTGAAAAGCGTGTCGGTAAGCTGAAGCGTGCGCTGCAGATAGGAGTGCGACAGCATATAGTCGCCGCCCGCCGACGCGGCATTCGCTTTGAGCTGCAGCTCGTCGCGGTAGTCCACGGACACCGTGTCGCCTTTCTGCTCCCTGTCTATTACCCTGTATGCCGCGAGCATCCTGCCATAGAGACGAAGCACACCGAGGGCAGGGACAATGACGCGCAGCCCCTGGCTTGTCTTGGAAAACGGCAGGCGGTCGAAATCCGCCAGGCTCGCCATCGCCTCGCTCCTGCGCCCCGTTTTGGCGTAGGCGTATGCCATGTAGGCATAGAACTGAGCCCGGTACATGGACATGGCGCTTTTCATGGCCGTACTGTCGGTCGTCCAAGCCGTCGGCAGACCCTTCACGGCACTGGGATTCCTTTCTATCCTGCCTATCAGCACGAGTGCGTTACGGCTCACGTCAAGCATATCGTCGTAGCGCGCGATGTAGTCGAGTGCGTTTACCTTGAGTTTTGAAAGAACAATAAAGTTATTGCAGGCCTTCCAGCTGTTTAGTTTATGGAGTGCGGAAAGAGCCTTGTCAATTGCCTGCAGCCCCTCGTCGGCCCTGCCCATCAGCACCATACCGTAACCCATGGTGCCCGCCATTTCCTGTTCCTTGGCGGTCTTCCCAAGGTCATGGGCGAGGTCACGCGTGACAGAGGCGAACCGGATCATGTCGCCGAAAGAGCCGTTTGCTTCGGCTGCGGCGGTAAGGAGCGAGTTTATATGGTAAAAAAGATTTTTGTCGTTCTTCACCTCGTCACTTTCGCCGAGGTGAATACAGATGGTCCGCACGGTATCGTAGTTGAGGGTAGACCGGTATAAAAGAACGGCGTCGAGGAACCGCCGCTGCACACCGGTAATGCTGTCGGAATCCTCAGCGGCAGCCACTCGTGCCTTGGCTGCGTTTATGTCAGCGGTCGTCTCCACATAGTTGTTTATACGGTCAAAGGCATCGCCCGCACTTTCCGTCCCTTCGCCGCCACAGCAGCAAAAGGTCGCAACCAACAACAAGAGAACGAGGTGAGTAAAATATTTCATACGCCATGGGTTTATCAACGAGCAGTGAGCACATTCGCTTTCAATTTACAAAATTACAGCAAAAATCCGAAATCCACTATCAGAATATTAGTTTTTTTTAGGTTTTTAGACGTTTAGAGCACACCTGTAAAATGTTTTACAAATAAGACATTTGGAACACTTTGTTTTTTGTCTGATTTTAAGGAGCAGTGCTTTTCGGGGAGGAAACGATAGCTTTGCCCGGAGGAAACGATAGCTTTGCTCCCCGAAAAGCTATCGTTTTCGCCGAGGTTTTGGGGCATCTGTTTTTCAAATACGTCTATCAGATTGACTGTCAATGTTTTGCGTTTATCTTAAAAGGACAACAAGATTCGGGTAAATTCTCAGCAAGTCCAGCATTGGGAAAATGCGACATTTGGAACACTTTTCAAACATTACACAAAGGACATACAACAAGTGTTGCACTGTTAAACATTACACCTATTATTATATAGTCAGGCTGTCACGATTCAAGGCAGGGACAAGCCCATATCACATGACGCTTACACGGACTGTCCACATAGTAGCTCAATGTCGATATTTTATAACTCATTTAACAGATTGTCAAGGGTGTTAGGCTGTTTCCTACCGGCGAGGACATCTTTCAACTCACGAAGAGCACCACGCAAATCTGCTGCCACCTTTTGAGTGCCGTCTGAAATTGAGTCGGAAGCGGTTACTGGCACCAGACGGAAACTGCCTTCACGGGATTTCAAAATCACGTGTTCGCCGGAGTTCACCATTGAGAAGTATTTCCCTTGGTTGGCTCTAAATTCTCTTGCACTTACTATCGTCATAATGGTATGCTTTAATTTGTCATGCCACAAAGTTACGCTTGTTTTTCTAATTTGGCAACCATGTTGGTACCATTTTTCGCACCAAACGGGTAAAATATTCCGTCATCAACTCAGTGGAAGGCAAGCAATTCCTCATGTGACCCTTCCTTACCCGACCGTCAAGTCGGAACAAAGAAACAGGCACTTTTCCCCTTTTCGCTTTGCCCTTTCGCCATTTTATTATATCTTTGCAGAGGAAAGTCCCTTGGAAAACGTGCGCGGTTTCAAGAAAAGTCCCTTGAAAAACGTGCATAATTTCAAAAAAGTCCCTTGGAAAACGTGCGAAGTTTCAAGAAAAGTCCCTTGAAAAACGTGCGCAAGAAAACAAAATATCCCCATAAATATCTAGCAGACAAATGCTTAAACGAAAGGTCGAAAAATATCTGGAAGAATGGAAGAGTGACGGACACAAGATGCCGCTCATCATCAAAGGATGCCGCCAGTGCGGAAAGACATCCTCCGTACTCGATTTTGCCCATAAGAATTATGAGCACATCGTGTATCTCGATTTCTTCCAGCACCCGGAATACAAGTCGGCGTTTGACGGCGGCTTGGACATAGACCTCCTCTGCATGACCCTTTCCACCATAATACCCGGTGCAGAATTTGTGGCAGGCGACACCTGCATCATCTTCGACGAAATACAGGAGTGCCCGCGTGCGCGTACCTCCTTGAAATTCTTCAAGACTGACGGCAGATATGACGTCATCTGCACGGGTTCTCTGTTGGGAGTAAACGGATACCAGACGAGCAACCCTCCCGACGCCCCCATCCCCGTAGGCTATGAAACCATCATAGACATGTACCCCCTGGATTTTGAGGAATGGCTTTGGGCCAACGGGGTCAAGGACATGACCATCGACTATCTGCGCCGCTGCCTGACAGACCATTGCCCCGTACAGGAAGCCATACACCAGAGGATGCGCCAGCTGCTGCTGCAATATTGCATTGTCGGCGGAATGCCAAGGGCGGTGGACATATTTATGGAAACCCACAACATGCAAAGCGTCCTGCGTATGCAGCAAGCCATCATCGAGGAGTACAAGACAGACATGCTGAAATATGCGCCGCAAGCCGACAAGCCCCGCATCCGGGAATGTTTCGAGTCGATACCGCGGCAACTGAGCAAGGAGAACAAGAAGTTCACCTACGCCAACGTGCGCCCCAAGGGACGGGGGCGCGACTACCAGGGCAGCCTGCAGTGGATAGAGGACGCAGGAATCATCCGCCGCTGCTACAACCTGTCTACTCCCGAGCTTCCGCTTGACGGCAACGCCATCCCCGACCAGTTCAAAGTCTATATGGCGGACACCGGCCTGTTCATCAGTATGCTCGAGCAGGGAACAGCCGCCGACATCCTTCAAGGAAATCTCTTCGGGTACAAAGGGGCTATCTTCGAGAACCTCGTGGCCGACATCCTGGGCAAGATGAACCGCAAGCTCTATTACTTCCGCAAGGATTCCGGACTGGAGATTGACTTCGTGACAAGATACAGGGGCGAATGCACGTTGCTGGAAGTAAAGTCCGGCAACGGCAACGTCAAGAGTACAAAGACCATCCTCGCCCACCCCGATAAATACCATATTTCCCAAGCCATCAAACTGGGAGACGTGAATGTGGGAACGGCACCCGGCACATTGACGCTCCCCCTATACATGGCTTTTCTGTTGGAAGATACGACCAGAGCCGCAACGCAGCCCCGCTGAAACCGAAGAAAAACCGCAGGTCATTTATTAAACTATTGTTAAAATCGGAAATTCGTTTAAGAAATGTAAGCAAATGTCTAATTTATTTTGCGAACAGAAATATTAATTTGTATATTTGCAGCGGTCAAACAAAAAGGATAACCGAAAGAGAGTATTCAAAATATCAGTCCACTAAACCATCAAAGAAAGGACAGCTATGAAGAAAATGAAGATGACGCTGGCAGCTTTGGCGGTCGCCGCGACCGCAAGCGCCGATGATTTCCCCTATTTGTCGTTCGAGACGACAGGTGGTGAGGTGGTATCCGTGAGTGTTGAGAACCTTGAAATGACCATAGCGGACGGCAAGCTGACCGTCACCGCAGCCGACGGCACGAAGGAATTTACCGTGGCAGAACTCAGCCGGATGTTCTTCTCGTCAGAAGCGACGGGCATCAGCGAGGCCACGGCGGAAGCCGGCTCAGGAAAGAAGAAAGTATATACCGTGTCGGGAACATACGTGGGAGAGTTCGGTTCCGCCGCCGGAATAAAAGCCGCTCTCGGCAGCGGCATGTATATTGTAAAGGATAATAACAACACAACAAAAATCACGGTAAGATGAAAAAGGCACTGATACTGATGGCAGCCGCCACGACGGCGATGACCGCGGCGGCGCAGACTCTCAACGTGGTGGTGGGCAGCGTGACATACGCCATCCCGGCAAGCCAGGCCGGCGACATGACATACCAGAACGGCGAATCGCTCACGGTGATGGGCAAGACGATACCCACGGCAAGCATCACAAAGATGTATGTGGACAACACCACAGTGACCGACAACACGGTGAACGTGGCGTACAACGGCACGGAAGCCGCAGTGACAGTGGCTGGAAACATAGCGCAGTATATCGACCCCGTGGTGACAGGGGCTCACGTGAGCATCACGCAGAGCGAACTTGTGGGCGACGACACCGGCGAGATAACATATTCGCTCTCGGGAGAATCCAGCGACGGCGAGTTCACCATGGAAGGGTCTTACAAGGCTTCGGTGGAACTGCGCGGACTTACGCTCACCAACCCGTCCGGCGCACCGCTCAACATACAGGACGGCAAGCGCATAGAACTGAGCATAAAGAAGGACACCGAGAACACGCTGACCGACGGGGCAGACGGGTCGCAGAAAGGATGCCTCGTATGCAAGGGGCACCTTGAACTGAAAGGCAAGGGTACGTTGAACGTCTACGGCAACACGGCACACGCCATCTACGCAAAGGAGTACGTGGAGATGAAAAACGCCACGGTGAACATACTCTCGGCAGTGAAGGACGGACTGAACTGCAACCAGTATTTCTCTATGGAAAGCGGTGCGCTGAACATATCCGGCGTGGCAGACGACGGTCTGCAGGTATCATATAAGGAAGACGACGAGACGGCGCGCGAAAGCGAGGACACCGGGTCGATAACCATAAGCGGCGGTACGTTCACCGCCAGCGTGACGGGAACGGCGACGAAAGGTCTGAAGGCCGACGGCAACATCACCGTCAGCGGCGGCGACATAAACATCACGACGAGCGGCGGCGGCAAATGGGACGAAGACGACGCCAAGACGAAAGCCGCGTCGTGCGTGAGCGCCGACGGCAACGTGACCATCGACGGCGGAACGCTGACACTCACGAGCAGCGGCAGCGGCGGCAAGGGAATCAACTGCGACGGCGAGCTGACAGTGAACGGCGGCGAAATGACGATAAGCACCACCGGGGGGCTGTACGCCTACGTGAACGGTACGGAATACCCTAACTACACCGGCGACACCGACCGACTGACAAGCGACCAGAAGTCATCCGCCAAGGGTATAAAGGCCGACGGCAACGTGACGATAAACGGCGGGACAATCAACGTGACCACCACCGGCAACGGTGCGGAGGGCATCGAGAGCAAGGCCGAACTGACGATAAACGACGGCACCATAGTGTGCTCGGCATACGACGACGCCATCAACTCCTCGAGCCACATGTATATCAAGGGCGGCGACATCACCGTGGTGGCAAGCAACAACGACGGCCTCGATTCCAACGGCAACCTGTATATCATGGGCGGAACGATACGTGCCTTCGGCACCACATCGCCCGAGTGCGGCATCGACGCCAACGAGGAGGACGGATACACTGTGATATTCACCGGCGGCACACTGCTCGCCGTGGGCGGAGGCAACTCCGTGCCGAGCACGTCGGAATCCACACAGCCCTACGTCAGCGGCAGCATGAGCGTATCGGCAAGCCAGGAGATAACGCTGAAGAGCGGCGACACGACACTCGCCACGTTCACAGTGCCCAGCAACTACAAGACATCGTCCGGCGGCGGACCGCGCGTCAGCGCAGCACCCGGAGGCGGCGGTGGCGGCTGGGGAGGCGGCGGAAGCAGCGTCCTCGTGACATGCCCCGGACTGACATCGGGCAGCAGCTACACGCTCACCTGCGGTTCAAGCTCGTCCACGGTGACAGCCGCACTGACAGGGTCCTCGTCCGGCGGAGGCGGCGGCAGACCGTGGTAATGCGGATGCCGCAAGAAAAAAAACGAAGAAAAAAGAAAATTTTCGCAATGCGCAATTAAACTTCACGCAAGAAAGAAGGTCTAAATAATGAGAATGAAATAATATATTGATTGGATAATGTTGGTATGTAGAGCAAAACATTTTTTTGCTCTGAAGGACAGTCGCTCTCGTGAGAAAGTGGCTGTTTTTTTTATTGCCACAAGCCACGATGGAAAGGAATAACTTGCGTATATCGATTTTTTTTGCGAATATTGCAAGAGGAAAACGCCGTTCACGGCATCACCCACAAAGAACAAGCAAAACGAATGAACACATTAGGAAAAACCCTTGCGGCGCTGCTCGTCGCCGCCACAGCAATAAGTGCCGGAGCACAGAAGAAATTTGAAATGAACCTGTGGAGCGGCGGCGCCCCCAACGACAACGGCGACAGCCGGGACACGGCAAAGGTCACCGTGTACCTGCCCAACGAGAAAGAAGCCACGGGCAGAGCCGTGGTGATATGCCCCGGCGGCGGATACAGCCATCTGGCAATCGACAAGGAGGGCCATGACTGGGCACCGTTCTACAACAATATGGGCATCGCCGCCATAGTGCTCAAATACCGCATGCCCAACGGCAACCACGAAGTGCCCGTAAGCGATGCGGAAGAGGCGATGAAGCTCGTGAGGCGCAACGCCAAGGCATGGAACGTGAAAGAAGACCAGGTGGGCATAATGGGTTCGTCGGCAGGCGGACACCTCGCCTCCACCCTCGCCACACACTCCAAGGGCGAGGCGAAACCCGACTTCCAGATACTCTTCTACCCCGTGATAACGATGATGCCCGACATCACGCACAAGGGTAGCCACGACAATTTCCTCGGCAAGGACGCCAAGAAGAAGGAAGAGAAGGAATACAGCAACGACGCCAAGGTGTCGCGCGCCACACCGAGGGCATTCATCGCCCTGTGCGACGACGACCACGCCGTGCTGCCGGCCAACGGCGTGAACTACTACACGGAGCTTTACCGCCACGACGTGCCCGCCTCGCTCCACGTCTACCCCACGGGAGGACACGGGTTCGGCATGAGGGAAAGCTTCAGGTACCACACCGAAATGGAACTGGAACTCAGAGCTTGGCTAAGGAGCTTCTAAGGTCTTCGGTGACCTCCACCAAATCCCGCCAGTCGCCCCTCACCATGCCCTTGCCCTGCAAATCGTCGAGCAGGGCTATGAGGGAGTTCCAAAAGCCGTTGATGTTATAGAGAAACACCTTCTTGCGGTGGTAGCCGATGGTGGCAGACGCCACAACGGTGAAAATCTCGTCGAGAGTGCCCAGTCCGCCGGGGAAAGCCACTATCACGTCGCTGCGGTCAATCATCAGGTCCTTGCGGTCGCTGAGGTTCTCACACGGTATCTCCACCGTGAGGCAAGGGCTCACGCGGCCGCTGCTCTCTATCTTCGACGGCACCACGCCGACGGTAGTGCCGCCGTTTTCATAGGCCGCCTTCGCCAGGCATCCCATCAACCCCATGTCGCAACCGCCGAAAACAACGGTGTGGCCGTTCTCCGCCGCCCACTCGCCAAACTCGCGCGCCTTGTCGAAATAAACCGGCTCAATATTACTGTTAGCCGAACAGAATACACATACCTTCATAAACACATTTGTTGTTGCTGCGGCAAAAGTAACGCTTTTATTTCGCTTTTGCCAACTTTGCGAGTTTCTTTTGCTAACTTTGCAGACATAACCAAAACGACATCCTCCGCTTATGATGAACTGGAAACAACTCATATCCAACAAACGCCTCGGCCAGGAACACAGGCACATTGAACGGCACGACGACCGCAGCGAGTTCAAGCGCGACTACGACAGGCTTATCTTCTCCGCGCCTTTCCGCCGCATGCAGAACAAGACACAGGTGTTCCCCCTTCCCGGCAGCATCTTCGTACACAACCGCCTCACACACAGTCTGGAAGTGGCGAGCGTGGGCATGTCGCTCGGCAACGACGCGGCGGCGGCACTGCAGGAGAAGCATCCCGAACTGCGCAACACGCTGTTTTCAGAGATAGGCACCATCGTGAGCACCGCGTGCCTCGCCCACGACATGGGCAACCCGCCCTTCGGGCACTCCGGCGAGAAGGCGATACAGACTTTCTTCACCGAGGGGAAGGGCAGTTACCTGAAAGAGAAGGTGAGCCGGGAGCTATGGAACGACATAACGCATTTCGAGGGCAACGCCAACGCCTTCCGCCTGCTCGCCCACAGGTTCAAGGGCAGAAGGGACGGAGGCTTTGTAATGACCTACAGCACCCTCGCCTCGATAGTGAAATACCCGTTCTCGTCGGCTCTCGCCGGCAGCCACGGCAAGTTCGGCTTCTTCAACACGGAGAAGGGGATATTCAAAAAGATAGCCGACGACCTCGGGATGATCGACAACACACAGCCGGACGGCGCACTGGCATACTCGCGGCATCCGCTCGTGTATCTGGTGGAAGCCGCCGACGACATCTGCTACGAGATAATGGACATCGAGGACGCACACAAGCTGAAAATCCTGTCCTTCGACGAGACAAAGCGTCTGCTGCTCGGCTTCTTCGACGAAACGGTGACCCGGGGCATAGAGAAACGCATCATTGACGAGGGGATAACCGACGACAACGAGAAGGTGATCTACATGCGCGCCTGTGCCATCGGCAAACTGGAGAACGCGTGCGCCAGGACGTTCATCGACCACGAGGAGGAAATTCTCTCCGGCACTTTCAGGGGCAGTCTGGTAGACAGGATACCGGAGCCCCAGCGGTCGGCCTACAAGCGGTGTACGGAGGTGTCGATGCAGAGGATTTACAAGAGCAAGCCGGTGCTCGACGTGGAACTGAGCGGTTTCAAGATAATGGAAACGCTGATGGAGATTATGGTAGAGGCCGCCGTGCATCCCGACAGGTTCTATTCCCGGCAGCTGATAAGCCGCGTGAGCAGCCAGTACGACATCACCTCGCCCGACCTCGACACGAGGATAATGGCGGTGGTGGACTACATCAGCGGCATGACCGACATCTACGCCCTCGACATCTACCAGAAGATAAACGGCATAAGCCTGCCCATAGTATAACGGCACAAACAACATAAACGGCGGAAAGGCTGCGGCAATATGTTTTCACCGCAGCCTTTCCGCCGTCTTTCCCTGCCGCCGTATGCGGCAAACGGCTAGTCCGCCTTATATATGATGGGATTTGCCCCGCTCGTTATCCTCATGTGTTCAGGGTGCGCCTTTATATAGGAATCGATGTGGCGCATGCGCTTCTCCTCGAGGATTTCATCCATGGCGATAAGGATGCCCGTCTCCTCCACGTCGCCGAAGCCGTAGTTGATGGCAGTGCCGAATAGCCTCATCGTGGGACTGAGGTTCATGTAGGCGTTGACGAGCGGCGGGATGTTGTATCCCATCTTGCGAATCTCGTTGTTCAGGATACGGTAGTCAGCGCGGAAATCGTCCTCGCAGAAGATGGCCTCCAGCTCATTCGTGCCTGTCTCTATCTTCAGCGGCTCCACCGGTATCACGAGGTTTTCCTTGTCCTCGAAATGTTTCTTCAGGAAATAGAGTATCATGTCCCTGCCCTTGCGGATGTACGACGGGTACATCGTCATCTTGCCGAAGAAATATTTCACGTGGGGCATGATGACGGTAAGTGCGCCAAGCCCGTCCCACAGGTTGTCGAGGGCGAAGAGGCTCTTTGCGCCCATCTTCGAGCTTTGGTACGGCACGGAGACGAACGACCTGCCCAGCTCTATGGTCTGCGGCATGTATTCCTCCATGAACTTCCGGGAGAAATGGAACATGTGGCTTGTGGCAAGTATGGGCTGCCCGTCCACGGCGATGTCCACGTCGGTGCCGAGGATATAGCGGTAGCCGCCGATTATCTCCTCCGCCTCGGGATTCCACACGATGAGCTGCTTGTAGCTGTTGGGCATGGTGTCAAACTCGTCGATATCCATGCTCTTGCCCGTTCCGCCGCCTGCCTCGCGGAACGCGATTTCGCGCAACCGCCCGATTTCCCTCATTACATTGGGGGCGTTGTGCGCCGTGATAACATAAACCTCGTTGTTGCTCTTGTTCGTCATGCGCAACTGGCGGTCGGGCGTCAGTTCCTTCTTCAGGAGGGCCTTGTCTACAGCCTCTATTATCTGTTCTTCCATTTCTGTTGTTGATTTTTATATTGCGGGCGGCGCCCTCGGTTGTCTTTAATATTGTCATGCGGCTAACGGCCCTGTCCGGGATAGCCTTCGCGTCTAAAGTTCGTAAACCCTGTCCTGCACCCATTGCGCCCAATCCTTGGGCGAGCGGCTCTTGTCGAACGTCTGCCACGGTATAGGCTTGCCTATCTTCACGGTGAATTCCTTGTGTACGTTCTTGTACATCTCGTCCACGAGGAAGAGCATGGCGATGTTGAACTTGATGCCGAGCCTCTTGCACAGGTTGGCGAGGGAGTAGAAGAAATTGGAGTTCTGCCCGCCGAAATGTATCGGCACCACGTCGCGCTTGTACTCCACGCTTTTCGATATGAATGTCTTTGTCCACGGCAGGTCGTGTATCTCGCCGTTGATGCGCCGGGAGCAGAGTCCAGCCGGAAACATGAGCATGTGGTTGTCGCTCCGGAAGCCGGCCTCGACCATAGCCGGAAAGTTCCTGCCCTGCCTTCCCGTCTTGTTGATGGGGATGCAGAGCGGTGCAAGCCCGGGGAGGTTCATCAGCAGGTCGTTCACGAGGTAGCGGAACTTGCCGTCGAAATGCTTTCCCACGATAGCCCCGAGCGCCACGCCGTCGATGCCGCCGAGAGGATGGTTGCTCACCAGCGTGTAGAGCCGTCCGTCGTTCTTGTCGGGCAGGTTCTCCGCCCCTTCCACCCGCAGTGTCATGTCGAGGAACCTGACGCAGTCTTCGAGCCATTCCACTCCCACGTGGTCGCGGTGTTCCCACAGAAAGCCGTTACACTGGTCCTGGTGTATGATATGCTTGAGCCATGCGGTGAGGAATTTGGGCACATAGCGCGCCTTCGCCCCCATCTTGTCTGCCAGTATCTTGTCTATGTCTATAGTTTTCTCGGTAACTTCCATCATGTAGTAAATGCGAATGTCATGCAAAAATAGTCTAACTTTTTCACATACGTTACTTTTTGCCGAAAAATATTGTACTTCTCCAACAATTTACGGCTTATTCGTAGATTAACTTGGTGAGCCTGTCCTCCGCAAAGAGGTCTTGCGCCACCTCCTGTATCTGTTCTGCCGTTATGGCGTCGATGTCTTCCATGAGCTTCGCCGTATTCTTTTTCCATCCGTAATGCAGGAATGTCTTGCCGAAATCGAGGGCAAAGCTCTCCCTGTTGTCGCACGCCACCCCTATCTGTCCCTTTATCTGGCGTTTCGCCGCGCGCAGCTGTCCGTCGGTAAGTTTATTGCGCATCACCCTGTCGAGTTCTCTCCTGACAAGGCGCAGGCACTTGTCGGCATCCTTGGGGTCGCAGCCGAAATACACGCTCCACACTCCCGTATCGGAGTAGCACACCATGGAGCTTTCCACGGTGTACACGAGGGCGTTGCGTTCCCTGAGCGACACATTGAGACGGGCGTTCATTCCCGGCCCGCCGAGGATATTGTTGAGCAGATACAGGGCCATGCGACGATCGTCATGCACGCTGTATGCCCTTGTCCCCGTCATCACGTGCGCCTGGTGTGTCCCTTTGTCGAGACGTATCTCCCGTGCGGCGTATGGCGGCAATGTCTCCTTGGACAGATTGCCGACGAGGGGCGTTGCCGGAGGGAAATCGGCAGTGGCCTTTTCCAAAAGCTTCACCACACGGGCGAAGCTGACGTTGCCGCTGACGAAGAACACCGCATTACCGGGTTTATAGTAGCGGTGCGTGAAGCGCATGGCATCTTCGGTGGTGTACGACCGCAGGGCGTCGCCGTTGCCAAGGATGTTGTGCCCGAGGCTATGGCCTGCGAAGACGGCGTTCTCGAAATCGTCGTAAATCAGTTCCGCCGGGGAGTCGTTGTAACTTTCTATCTCGTCGCATATCACCTCCACCTCCTTGTCTATCTCGTGCTGCGGATAGGTGCTGTGGAACACCATGTCGGTGAGCAGGTCCACCGCACGGGCGAGATGTTCCTTGAGTATCGCCGCATAGTACACGGTGTCTTCCTTGTTGGTGTATGCGTTAAGCTCGCCGCCAACGCTCTCGAGCCTGTTGAGCACCTGCATGGCGGTGCGGTGGGCGGTGCCCTTGAACGTGACGTGCTCGCAGAAATGCGCCATACCCTCCTCGCCGCAGCTTTCGTCGCGCGTGCCGGCGCATACTTCGTAGCCGCAGTACACCACGGGCGAGGGCGACCACAGGTGGATCACACGCAGTCCGTTGGCGAGAGTTTCTGTATTGTATTCCATATATTCACAATGTAGGCGCGGGCTGTTACGCCGTGCGCCGAACCGAATTGCAAAGTTACACATAAAAAAGCACACGGCAAAGGGCGGAACGGAAGTCGGCTTGTTCCGCGCGGCAACAAAAAAAAGACCGCCATGACTTTTGAGGGTCAATAGCGGTCCGACGTTAGTATGTTATGAAAAATTTGAGAGAGGGAAGCTTCACAGCTTCGTAGTTGTTTTACTAAACATGATTATTATGAGAAAGCATAGAAAATTTCTTACTTGATGACACCCGGCATGGCTGCCTTTTTCAGCGTGTCCACCTTCACGGAGTCGCCCCCCATCGCCACGCTGGGCCCGTTCTGCACCTTTGGCGCAAGCGCCGTGGCATCGGGCACGGCAGTCTCGCGGTCGGTAAACGCCATCTGCGAGGCATTGCCGAGAGTGAGGATTATCGCCACCACGGCTGCCGCCTTGAACAGCGGCGCTAGCCTCTGGCGGAACGGCACCATCTTGGCTTTCACCACCACCGGTTCGTCGATCCTCGCCATCATGCGTTCATCGAAGTCCTCGCCGAGCGCGTCCTCCGCCTTGGAAGCGGCGGCATAGGCAAAGAGGGACTTGTATTTGGCAAGCCCGGCCGGAACATTGTCCTGACTGAAGAAGGCTCTGAGTATCGCCTCTTCCTCAAGCGTGGTGTCGCAGTTCCAGTAGCGTTCCAGAAGTTGTTCGATATACTTATAATCCATATTCCGCATTTTCGTTGAACTTTTGTTTCACTGCCTGCCTCGCCCTGTATATGTTCACCTTCACCTGCTCCTCGGTAATGGAGAGCGCGGCGGCGATGTCCTTGTAAGCCTTCCCCTCGAAATCGCGGAGCTGCATACAGACGCGCTGCTTTTCGGGCAGGCTGTCCACTATGCGCCTCACCTGTTCCAGCATATCCCGCTGTTCGGCTTTCTCGTCGGGGCTGAGGGCTTTGGAGGCCTGAGGCTCAAAGGTTGCGCTGTCGAGCGACTCGTCGCCGCGTGCCGACCGCCTCGTCATGTCGAGCGCCACATTGCGGCACACCGCCATGCTGTAGTTCTCTATCGAGTCGATGGTCTGCCACGAGGCGCGCTTGTCCCAGACTTTCAGCATTGTCTCCTGCACGGCATCCTCGGCTTCCTCCCTGTTCATGGTGATGCGGAGGGCAAGGCGGTAGAGCACGTTTTTCAACGGCAATACATCGTTTCGGAAACTCACCTTTTTCATTTGCCTCTATATTGTTTGACGTTTCAACTTGAAGGAAGTTACAGCAGGGTGCGCTTTTTCTATCCTTTTAACATTTATTCAGACACCACGGTGCCTTCTTCAGCCGCGAGGTCGGTGTCTCTGGTTATCGCCACGCGCTTCACTCCTGCCGCAATGGCGGCGAAGGCATTGTCGAGTTTGGGTATCATGCCGCCGGCAATCACCCCCTCGCTCTTGTATTTCGCGTAGTTCTCCCGGCTGATGCTGCGTATCACGCTGCCCTCGTCGTCGGGATTGGCGAGCACGCCGGATTTCTCGAAGGCATAGACGAGCGTCACGTCATAATGGTGCGCGAGTGCCTTTGCCGTTTCCGACGCTATGGTATCGGCGTTGGTATTGAGGATATTCCCCTTGCCGTCGTGGGTCAGCGGCGCCATCACGGGCGTAAAGCCCCGTTCCACGAGGTCGGCGAGGGCATCGCCATCGACACGTTCCACATCGCCCACGAATCCATAGTCCACGCCGTCTTTCACCGGACGCTTGCGGGAGAGTATCACATTCATGTCGGCGCCGGTAAGCCCCACGGCGTTAATACTGCGGCTTTGCAGTTTTGCCACCACATTCTTGTTCACGAGACCGCCGTAGACCATCGTCACCACGCGCAGCGTCTCCGCGTCGGTTATGCGCCGCCCGTCCACCATCTTGCTCTCGATGCCGAGCGAGGCGGCAATCTTCGTTGCGCTCCTTCCGCCGCCGTGGACAAGGACTTTCTTGCCCGGCAGGCGACAGAAGCCGTCGAGAAGGGTTGCGAGGCGTGCCTCGTCTTCTACCACGGCACCGCCCACTTTCACTACTGTCAGTGTATCCATCATCTGTGTTTTTTCTATTGTCGTATGTTAGCGGCGAGAGGTTCCCGTCACTGAATATAGGCGGGTTCCGAAAAGCCTCACGCTTCTTTCAGAACCCGCCTATCCATTTATTGTCTGTCGTCATTCGAGGTAGGTGTAGCCGTAGAGCCCGGAACGGTAGTTGGAGAGGAACTCCTTGCCTTCCTCAAGCGAAATCTTTCCCTGCTTCACGCTCTTCGTCACCCATATCTCGAGTTGCCGAACGAGTTTCTTGGGGTTGTACTGCACGTAGCTGAGCACCTCTTCCACCGTCTCGCCGTCGAATATCTGGTCTATCACGTATTTCCCGTCCTTCACCGAAATGTGTACGGCATTGGTGTCGCCGAAGAGGTTGTGCATATCGCCGAGTATCTCCTGGTAGGCTCCCACGAGGAACACACCGAGGTAGTACGGTTCGCCTTTCTTGACGGCATGCACGGGAAGTATGTGCGAGAGGTGGCTGTTGGTCACGAAATTGGCGATTTTGCCGTCGCTGTCGCAGGTGATGTCCTGTATCGTGGCACTGCGCGACGGTCTCTCGTTGAGCCTCTGCAGGGGCGTTATGGGGAAGAGCTGGTCGATGGCCCAGCTGTCGGGCAGCGACTGGAACAGCGAGAAATTGCAGAAATACTTGTCGGCGAGCAGTTTGTCGAGTCCCTTGAGTTCTTCGGGCAGGTGTTTCATAGTTTTTGCCATGCTGTTCACCTCGCGGCACACGCTCCAGTACATCCGCTCTATCTCAGCCCTTGTCTGCAGTCCCACCATGCCGTGGGAGAACAGGTCGAGAGCCTCTTCCCTTATCTGCTCCGCATCATGCCAGTCTTCGAGCATGGTGCGCGGGTTGAGGTTATCCCATATCTCGTAGAGGTCCTTGACGAGCTTGTGGGCTTCCGGCCCCGGCTCGTACTCTTCGTTCATCTCGGGCAGCGAGGCTGTCTCGAGCACATCAATGACGAGCACCGAATGGTGGGCGGAGAGCGACCGTCCTCCTTCCGTTATGATATTGGGGTGCCGGATGCCGTTGGCATCGGCTGCCTCGATGAATGTATAGAGACAGTCGTTCACGTATTCCTGTATGGAGTAGTTCACACTGCTCTCGCTATGCGACGACCGCGTGCCGTCGTAGTCCACGCCCAGTCCGCCGCCGCAGTCCACGAAGTCCACGTTGTAGCCCATCTTGTGGAGCTGTATATAGAATTGCGAGGCTTCTCTCAGCGCAGTCTGTATGCGGCGTATCTTGGTTATCTGACTGCCTATATGGAAATGTATCAGGCGCAGGCTGTCTTTCATGTTTTTCTTTTCGAGTATCTCGAGGGCCGCGAGGAGTTCGGAGCTGGTGAGCCCGAACTTGCTGGCGTCGCCGCCGCTCTCCTCCCATTTGCCGCTTCCCGACGAGGCGAGCTTTATTCGCACGCCGAGATTGGGCTTCACGCCGAGTTTCTTTGCTGCCTTGGCAATGATTTCCAGTTCGTTGAGCTTCTCCACCACGATGAAGATTCTCTTTCCCATCTTCTGCGCCAGAAGTGCCAGCTCTATGTAGTTCTGGTCTTTGTACCCGTTGCAGACGATGAGCGAGTCGCTCTGGCACTGCACGGCTATCACGGCGTGAAGCTCCGGCTTGGAGCCACATTCAAGGCCGAGGTTGAATTTGCGCCCGTGACTGATAATCTCCTCCACCACGGGCTGCATCTGGTTCACCTTGATGGGGTATATTACAAAGCTCTCGCCTTTGTAGCCGTATTCCTTGGCAGCCTTGGCGAAGCAGCTCGACGTTTTCTCGATACGGTTGTCGAGGATGTCGGGAAACCTCAGCAAAACGGGCGGGGTGATGTCGCGGAGGGCGAGTTCGTCGATAATCTCGCGCAAGTCCACCTGCGTGTTGTCCTTGCGGGGAGTGACGCACACGTTGCCCTTTTCGTTTATCTCAAAGTAGGATGTGCCCCATCCGTTCATGTTGTAAAGCTCCTTAGAGTCTTCGATTGTCCATTTCTTCATTCCTGCAGCATCTGTTTAATTTTCTCCACTGATAATTTTATCTTGTCACTGGTGTCAAGCACGTTCACATCGAGCACGTGTTTTGCCTTGAGATAGAACGGTTCGCGCTGCCTGAGCTGTTCCTTGACAAAGGCTTCCACCTCTTCCGGGGTTTTGTTGAGCAACAGCGGGCGCACTCCTTTGCCCATCCTGAGATGGGCGCAGAGCACCTCCGGCGACGCTTTCAGATAGACGGTCTCCCCGAGGCCGTTCATATATTCCATATTGTCGAAGAAGCACGGAGTGCCGCCGCCGCAGCTGAGCACCACGTCCTCGAATTCCGCAACCTCGTGGAGCATCGCCCGCTCCACCTTGCGGAAGCCTTCCTCGCCGGACTCCTCGAAAATCTGCTGCACCGTGCGCCGCATGCGGCTGGTGATATACCAGTCGAGGTCGTAGAACATCAGTCCGAGTTCCTGCGCGAGCTGGCGGCCTATGGTTGTCTTGCCGGCCCCCATGTAGCCAGTCAGTATTACCCTTCGCATGGACGCGCTATTTCTTGGCGGTGTTGTTAATCACTCCCATACACTCTTCCAGGGTGAGTTCTGCGGCACGTTCGTGCATGTTCTTGGGCAAGCGGTAGTTCTTTCCGTCGTAGACGAGATACGGGCCGTACTTGCCTTTCATCACCTCGAGCTTGGGTTCGTCGTCGAACTTCTTCAGGTGTTTCATGTTGTCCTCTATGCGACGGCGTTCTATCAGCGCCACCGCCGTGGAGAGCTTCACCGTCATCGGGTTCTCGCCGGCGGGAAGTGAAACGTATTTCTTGTCGTGGAGCACGTACGGCCCGAAGCGGCCCGCACCCACGGTGACGGGCTTGCCTTCAAACTCGCCCAGCGTGCGAGGCAGCTTGAACAGTTCGAGTGCCTCTTCAAGCGTTATCGTCTCCATGCTCTTCTCCTTGGGCAACTGGGCGAAGCGCGGCTTTTCCTTGTCCTCCGCCGAACCTATCTGTATCACCGGACCGAAGCGGCCTATCTTGACAAACACGGGCTTGCCCGTCTTGGGCTCCACGCCGAGCTGGTGCTCGCCGGCTTTGTGTTCCTGACGGCTGTTCATCGTCTTTTCCACCTCCGGCTCGAACTTGGTGTAGAAGTCTTTCAGCATATCCGTCCACTGCTCCTTGCCTTCGGCAATGGCGTCGAACTGCCGCTCCACGTTGGCGGTGAAGTTATAGTCGAGTTCCGTGGGGAAATGCTCGAGCAGGAAATCATTCACCACAAGACCGATGTCGGTGGGCAGGAGCTTGCCCTTGTCGCCGCCGGCGGTTTCTGTCTTCTCCGCCGACGTTATGGTGTTTCCCTTCAGCGTGTCCACCGTGAACGTGCGCTCGTCGCCCTTCTTGTCGCCTTTCTGCACGTAGCCGCGCTGCTGTATGGTGCTGATTGTCGGGGCGTAGGTGGACGGACGGCCGATGCCCAGTTCTTCCATCTTGTGTACGAGGCTTGCCTCGGTATAGCGCAACGGTGCCTGACTGAAACGTTCCGTCGCCGTCGTCTCGCCGCGCTGCAGCACATCGCCCTCCGCCATCGGGGGGAGCTGGCTGGACGACACCTCAACATTGGAGTCGTCGTCATCGGAGGACTCGCGGTACACCTTCAGAAAACCGTCGAATTTCACCACTTCGCCGTTCACCACGAATTTCTCTTTTGCAGCCGTGCCGTATTCCTGCTGCAGCGCCACCGCCACAGTGGTCTTCTCTATCTGCGCGTCGGCCATCTGGCAGGCGGCAGTGCGCTTCCATATAAGTTCGTAGAGGCGGCGTTCCTGTGCCGTGCCTTCTATGGTCTTGTTCTCCATATACGTGGGGCGGATGGCCTCGTGTGCCTCCTGCGCCCCCTTGGAATGGGTGTGGTACTGGCGCACCTTGTGGTAGCCCTCGCCCCATGTGCCCAATATCTCCTCCTTGCAGGCGTTGATGCAGAGCGACGAGAGATTCACCGAGTCGGTACGCATATAGGTTATCTTTCCGTTCTCATACAGATGCTGCGCCACCATCATGGTCTGCGACACTGTAAATCCTAATTTGCGGGCTGCTTCCTGCTGCAGCGTGGAGGTGGTGAACGGTGGCGCCGGCGTGCGGTGGAGGGGACGTTTCTGCACGTCATCCACAACGAATTTCGCCGTCTTGCATTTCTCAAGGAAAGCCAACGCATCCTCGTGTGTCTTGAAGCGCGTGTCGAGTTCCGCCTTCATCTCTGTCTTCTTTCCTGCTATCGACGGTACGAAGAACACGGCGGTCACCCTGTAATACGGTTCCGAATTGAATGCCTGTATCTCGCGCTCGCGCTCCACGATGAGTCTCACCGCCACGCTCTGCACACGTCCTGCCGAGAGGGCGGGCTTCACCTTGCGCCAGAGTATCGGCGAGAGTTTGAAGCCCACGAGGCGGTCGAGCACGCGGCGCGCCTGCTGTGCGTTCACGAGGTCCATATTGAGGTATCTCGGGTTTTCTATTGCCGCAAGGATGGCGGGCTTCGTTATTTCATGGAACACTATACGGTTGGTTTTCTTCTCGTCGAGGCCGAGCACTTCGCAAAGGTGCCACGATATGGCTTCTCCCTCGCGGTCCTCATCGGAAGCGAGCCACACCTTAGAGGCTTTCTTCGCCGTGGCTTTCAGCTCGCTCACGAGTTTTTTCTTCTCGTCGGGGATTTCGTAGTCGGGTTCAAGGGTTTTCAGGTCGATGCTGATTTCCTTCTTCTTCAGGTCGCGGATATGTCCGTAGCTGGACATCACCTTATAATCTTTGCCGAGAAATTTCTCAATGGTCTTGGCCTTGGCCGGGCTCTCGACGATTACCAGATTTTCTTGCATATCTTCTTCTTGTTTTTGTTCCGGTGCAGCGCGCCGCCGCACCCTCTTTTTTTTAATTTGGCGGCAAAAGTAAGAAAAACTTTCACATAACCCATTATATAATGTAAGAAATTTGGCTTTTTTAATGTTTTTGTATTGCGTGTAAAAAGTTGTCCGATGGCAATTTGTCCGGGATACCCCTTTGTTGCTTCCGTCGTTTGCGCAGTTGCCCCGCGCCGTCAGAACTCCACGTAGGGTTTGAGCCGTTCTATGTCGGCTGGGGTAAACGACTTGAGCAGCCTGAGGTCGGCAAGCGACTTGATAGCGCCGCGCAGACGGCGGTAGTCCATGATGTCGCGCGCCTGATAGAAATTGATATATGGATGCTGGCGCAGCTGCTTGTAGGAAAGTTTGTTCAGGTTGAGCTTCCGTGTGCTGCCATCGACCGACATATACGGCAGGGCTTCCACGGGAAATCCGTCAATATCCTGAAGCTGGTCTTTCGAGACGAAACCGCCGAGCCTCTCCCTCGCTCTCACTATCGCCCTGGCATAGCTACTGCCGATGCCCGGCACTTTTTTGAGTTGCGTGGTGTCGGCGGCGTTCACGCTGATGCACTCGCCGGGTTTCAGTTTCACGGGGTATAGCATCGTGTCGCGCGGCACGTAGTCGGTCTGCCGCCGTTCGCTCCGAGTGGAGTACGTTTCGGGGGCGGAGGCGTAGAATTCCACCGCATCGCGGTAGTCGTCGCTGATGCGGATGTATGGAGCGAGGGTCTCGTACTGCTTTTTCGTCAGTCCGTAAACACGGGCGAAATCTTCCTTGCGGCGGTACGTACCTCCTGCCGCCCTGTACCTGTAGATGTTCCTCACCATCCACCGCGGCAAGCCGAGACGGAGAAGGTCCACACTGTCGGCGGTATTGGGGTCGAAAGGGAACAGCTCCACGGCTTTCCTTTCCTCCGGGACATCGCCGCAGCCCGTTTCATAACTGCCCAAAACGCCCTCCCTGCCGTTGTATCCAACGTCAGAGGGGGCGTTTTGACCGTTTACGTTTGTCTTTCCGCTGCTGTCGAGCAGACACACCGCCACTGCCGCCGCGGTTGCAAGCACAACGAGGAAGCCAACGACAATCCTGTCGTTTTTGTGGAAATAGAACAGGTCACCCAATCTCATGCCTCAGCGGAATTCTTCCGGCAGCTGGTTTTTCCATACGGCAAAGGGCATCTGCCTGAGACAGGAATTGTAGAAACGGCGGTCGCCGGTCACTTCCTGCGCAATGAACGCAGGCTTGTCGTACGGCTCGTCCTCGCTGCCGAGTTCCACTTCCGCCATGACAAGTCCTTCGTTGTCGCCGTAGAACTCGTCCACCTCAAACGTGTGGCTACCGCTTTTCACGAGGTAGCGTGTCTTGTCGATGATGCCCGGTTCGCAGATTTGCATGAGCTGTTCCGCCTCGGCGAGGGAGATTTCCTTCTCGAACTCGTAGCGTGTGATGCCGCCCTGCCCCGACGGACCCTTTATCGTGAGGTATCCCTTCCCGTCGCGTATTCTCACGCGCACCGTCCTGCCACGCGCGCTGCTTATATACCCTTGCTTTATTCGCGAGGAGGCATAAGCCTGCCGCTTGTATTCTTCGCCGCGCTTGTGGACGAGGAATTTCCTTTCTATTTCAAGTCCGCTCATTTCCTTTCTGTCTCTTTTCCCGAAGGCTGTCGCCTGCCGGCCATCAACCTTGTGCCGAAGCGATGGCAACAAATATTATGGCACCGATTATGAGCAGTGCGACAATCCAGTTAAACACTTTCGCTCCTTTCTTCGCCTGCTGCTCCTGATAGCGCTCGCGGCGTGCTTTTCCGTTTTTGCTCATGGTATTAAATTTTATGGTTTATGGCGTGTTCTACAAATCGCCTTATATGACTTACTTTTCTTCGTCGTTCACGGGGAACTCCATGAGATACGCCTTGATGAAACCGTCGATCTTACCGTCCATCACGGCATCCACATCCGAAGTCTGGTAGTTGGTGCGGTGGTCCTTCACGCGGCGGTCGTCGAAGACGTAGCTGCGTATCTGACTGCCCCACTCTATCTTTTTCTTGCCAGCCTCTATCTTGGCCTGCGCCTCGAGACGCTTTTTCATCGCCCTGTCGTAGAGCTGCGACTTGAGCAGGCGCATGGCGTTGTTGCGGTTCTCGAGCTGCTTGCGGCTCTCGGTGTTCTCGATGAGGATTTCCTCCTCCTCACCAGTGTCGGGGTCGGTGTACTGATAGCGTAGGCGCACTCCGGTCTCCACCTTGTTCACGTTCTGTCCACCGGCGCCACCGCTTCTGAAGAGGTCCCAGCTCACCTTTGAGGGGTCCACGTACACCTCGATAGTGTCATCGACGAGGGGCGACACGAACACGCTGGCAAAGCTCGTCATACGCTTTCCCTGTGCGTTGAAGGGCGACACCCTCACAAGACGGTGTACGCCGTTCTCGCTCTTGAGGTATCCATAGGCATACTCTCCGCCTTCTATCTCCATCGTCACGCTCTTGATGCCAGCCTCGTCGCCGTCCTGCAGGTCGCTCACCGTCACCTTGTGGCCGTGAGCCTCAGCCCAGCGCATATACATTCGCATGAGCATCGACGCCCAGTCCTGGCTCTCGGTGCCTCCCGCTCCGGAATTTATCTTGAGCACGCAGTCCATGGGGTCTTCCTTCTGGCGCAGCATATTCTTGAGTTCAAGGCTTTCTATCGCCTTTATGGCGTTGGCGTAGTCGCGGTCCACTTCTTCCTCCGTCACCATGTCGTCGTGGTAGAAGTCGAAGGCGAGCTGCAGCTCGTCGGCGAGCGTGCGCACCTCCTTGTAGCCGGTAATCCATTTCTCTATGCCCTTCACCTTCTTCATCTGTTCCTGCGCCCTCTTGGGGTCGTCCCAGAAGTCGGGGGCCTGCGTGCGGAGCTGTTCTTCTTCGAACTCCACCTTTTTCTTGTCTATGTCGAGGTATCTGTGGAGCGCGTCGGCGCGTTCCATCACGTCTTTCAACTGATCCTGAGTTATCATCTTTATTGAGTTAGGAGTGTGGAGTGAGGAGTGTGGAGTGAGGCTGCAACCGTCTTTGTTATTGACGAGAGCATTTTCCTCAGCTCTTCACAATCTTTATCCATACTGTTATATTCTTTTTCTGTTATGTACTTTGTCCTGTATAAAAGTCTCAACCAATACTGCGTTTCGTTACATTCCTTTAGAGCTATGTAGTTTTTGGAGAGGAAGTCTTTTCGGCTTATGCCACATTCCGCTTCCGCAACATTGGCGCCGATACTTGTCCCACTTCTGAGCATCTGCCGGAACAGGTCGTATGCGTTTTCCCGTTCGCATAATATTTTGTATAGCCGTATTATGCGAACCGCGAATTTCTCGCTCTTGAAAGCTACAGTATCCACCTTTTCCATAAGCAAGACATATCACTCCTCACTCCACACTCCTCACTCCACACTATTCAAGATACATCTTGTCAATTTCTTTCTTATAGTGCTCGTTTATAACCTTGCGCCTCATCTTGAGCGTGTTGGTGAGTTCGCCGCTTTCCATTGTGAACGGAACGGGCAGCAGAGTGAAACGCTTCACCTGTTCGTAGTGGGCGAGCTGCTGTTGCAGCGTGCCGATGCGCTCCTCTATCATCCTGTGTACAGCAGGGTCGGCGCAGAGCGCAGCGCGGTCAGCGTATTGTATGCCGTTGGCCTTGGCGTATTCCTCGAGTGCCTTGTATTCGGGGATGATGAGTGCCGACACGAACTTGCGCTGGTCGGCGATAATCACTATCTGGTCAATATACTTGTCTACGAGAAGTTTCGCCTCTATCATCTGCGGCGCGATATATTTGCCGTTGGAGGTCTTGAAGAGGTCCTTGATACGGTCTTTCAGGAACAGCTCGCCGCCTTTCAGATAACCGGAGTCACCGGTCTTGAAATATCCCTCGTCGTCGAACGACTGTGCGGTGATGTCGGGGCGGTTGTAATATCCCTTCGTTATGGTGTCGCCCTTGAGGCATATCTCGCCCTCGTCGCTTATCTTCACCTTGATGTTGTGGATGGGACGTCCCACCGACCCTACTGTGTAGGGATGCTCGCCCACACGGTCGCACGACACGGTGGCAAGGCTCTCCGTCAGTCCGTAGCCCACAACCATATTGAGTCCTATGGCGTGGACGAATTCCTCCACGTGCGCCGAAACGGTGGCCCCGGCCGTAGGGAAGATGTTGGTGCGCTCCAAACCGAGTTCGCGGCGTACAAGACTGAACAGCGTCCTGTTATACATCTCATACTCAAGATGCAATGAGAGCGGCGGACGCTTGCCACGGCTCAGATACTCTATATTGTGTTTCCTTCCCACTGCGAGGGCGCGGAGGAACAGGCGGCGCTGCACGGCTCCCGCATTTTCGATCTGCTCCTGCACTCCCGTATACACCTTTTCCCAAAAGCGCGGCACGGCGCACATGCTCGTGGGATGTGTCTCGCGCATCGACTGCTGTATTTCCCTCGGGTCGGTGTTGATGATGAGCGTGGCTCCCTCGGAGAGG
The DNA here is from genome assembly GCA_963629785.1 of Oscillibacter sp. MSJ-31. Taxonomy (GTDB): domain Bacteria; phylum Bacteroidota; class Bacteroidia; order Bacteroidales; family Bacteroidaceae; genus Prevotella. Next base: position 25,338 of record CAVGJZ010000020.1, read on the forward strand.
CAGAGCAACGTCCAGCCTTTCTCGAAGATGTGCGCGTAGGGCAGGAAATTCATTATGCGGTCGCGCTCCGTCACGTGTACGGCACGGTGGTTCGCCTCCAGTGCGGCATGATACTGCAGATGGCTGAGCATCACGCCCTTGCTGTCGCCCGTGGTGCCGCTGGTGTAGAGAATGTTCGCCAAATCATCGAAACTGGCTTGCTTGTAGAGTGCTTCCACCTCTGTCTGCCGCGGCAGGTTTTCGCCGAGTTTCATGAAGTCGTCGAAATACATGGCGTTGGGGTCGTTGGGGTTTATCTTCACCGTGCGGTCGAAGACGATGACGCGCTCCAGCGTGGGGCAGTGCGCCAGCGTGCGGTGAGCCTTGTCGTACTGATCCTGCTGCCCCACGAAGAGGAAGCGCACCTTGGCGTCGTTTATCATGAACTGTATCTGCTGCTCGCTGCTCGTGGCGTAGAATGGTATCGTGACGGCGCGCACACCCCATGCCCCGAAATCGGTGAATATGTACTGCACGGAGTTTTGCGAGAAGATACCGATGTTCTCTTGTGGCTTCACGCCGAGGTTGAGCAACGCGCTCGACACTATCTTCACGTTGAGCGAAAATTCGTTCCATGTGTGTGTCTTCCACGTCTTGCCGCCGAAATCCCTATATATCAGAGCTTCTCGGTTGCCGTATTTCTTCGCCTGGTCGTGTACCAATACTGACAAATGACTGTTCGTCTGCATAATGTTCCTGTTTTATCCGCCGCCGTCATCCTCCGCGGCCGCTGTGCCGCCTTGTTTTCTGACGTCTTGTATTCTGCAAAGATAGCAAAGTTTTTTGACACGGCAAGTATATGCCCTGTTTTTATTTCCCTCCCTTCGGCTGGAGAAGCCCGGCGTATTCCTGCGGACTGTTGAGCAGGCGGCAGGCTTCGAGCATCTGCTTGTCGGTGTTGAGGTTGTTTTCTATCGCTCCGGCCTGATAGTAGTAGGCCGCCACGATGTCAGCCTGGAGTATCTGCTTGATGACTTGCTTGTTGCGGTCGAGGTCGGTGGCGAGGTTATGCTTGAGTTTCTTTTCGAGAGCCTCGAATTCGGGCTTCGCCTCGTCGTAGTAGCCCTCGAACTGTGCCAGTGCCTTCAGCCTGTCAAGTTCCTTTCCGCTCTCCGCGTCGTATTTGAAGCCGCTCTCCAGAACGCGCCGCTTGAACTCCGCGTATTCTTCGTCGGAAATCTCGAACTTGCCTGCCGCCGGGATGGTGGCATGGTGCGCTATGTAGTCAATCTCGTAGTCGAGCATCACCTCGGTTGAATCAAGTCCGCTCACACTAAGGTAGTAAGCGATGTTGGGCAGGGAGTCGGGCTTCACCTCCACATCGGGCTTTATGCCTCCGCCGTCGCGCACCTCGCGGCCGTTGCGGGTGTAGAACACCTTGGTGAGACTGTCGGGGATGTGCTCGGTGTATCCTCCGCGGGCATGGCGGTAGTTGATGGCCTGTATGCAGCGGTTGCTGGGGATGTAGTATTTGCCGGTGGTGAGCTTGAGCTGCCCGTTGTAGGGAAGGTCTACGGGCACCTGCACGAGTCCCTTGCCGTAGGTGCGCGTGCCGAGCACCACGGCACGGTCAAGGTCCTGCAGTCCGCCCGACGTTATCTCGCTCGCCGACGCCGTCTCGCCGTTCACCATCACCACGATGGGCATCACGGTGTCTATCGGCTCCACGGTGGTCTTGTAGTCGGCGTTCATGCGCTTCATCTTGCCGCGTGTCCTCACCAGGGTGATGTCTTTGGGCACGAACATGTTCACTATCTTCACGGCTTCGCTCACCGACCCTCCGCCGTTACCCCTGAGGTCGAACACAAGTCCCTTCATCCCCCGGTGCTTCATGTCGATGAACGCGCGCCGCACGTCCTTGGAGCACTCGTCGGTGAAGCTGTTGAGGTTGATATACCCTATGCTGTCGGGGCGCAGCCCGTAGTATGGCAGGTAGGGCAACGTGATGGCACGGCGCGTGATGCGCATCTGCATCTTCTTCCCCGTGGAGGGCCGCTGTATTTTGAGGATAAAGGTGGTGCCGGGGTCGCCGCGCAGGTGGGAACTCACGTAGGCGGTGTTCTTGTCGGTCATCACGGTGTCGTCGATACTGAGGATTATGTCGCCCTTTTTCAGCCCTGCCTCGGCGGCGGGACTTCCCTCGTAGGGTTCGTCGATGACCACCCTGCCGAGCTTCATGTTCTGGCGTATCATTGCACCGATGCCCACGTATTTGCCGGTGAGCATCTTCTTGAGCCTGTTTGTCTCGCTCTCGGGGTAGTATTCGGTGTAGGGGTCGAGGGAGTTGAGCATTCCCTTGATGCCGTTGCCCACCACCTCGTCGGCGTCGAGGGTGTCCACATATATCATGTCAAGGTAGCGGTAGATATTGTTGAACACCTCTATGTTCTTCGACACCTTGAAATTGTGGTCGGCATCGTCCTGCGCCCTGGCTCCGGCTGCCGCAAGCAGCAGGATGATCGCGTATAGTATTCTTTTCATTGTCAAGTTGGTTTTCTTTTCCCTGTTTCTCTTTCCTGGTGAAGACAAGAATCCGCTTGTCCAGATATAGAGTGCAAATCTACGAAAAATTATCCTACTTCCGCAATGCCGCCCGTGTTTTTTGGCAAAGAAAGTAGGTCGTGAGCGTTTTTCTTCGTACTTTTGTTGTCCGAAAATATCTTATAACATGGACGTAAAGATTGACCCCTCGTGGAAAGAACATCTGGACGGAGAGTTCTCCAAGCCGTATTTCGCCGGTCTCACTGCCTTTGTGCGCGGCGAGTACGCTGCCCACACGTGTTATCCACCGGGCAACTTGATTTTCAATGCCTTCAACCTGTGTCCGTTCGACCGTGTGAAAGCGGTGATTATAGGGCAGGACCCTTACCACGAACCGGGACAGGCCCACGGGCTGAGTTTCTCGGTGTGCGACGGCACTCCGTTCCCGCCTTCGCTGCAAAACATTTTCAAGGAGATACAGCTCGACCTCGGCACTCCGCCGCCTGCCTCGGGCGACCTCTCGCGCTGGGCGCGGCAGGGTGTGCTGCTCCTCAACGCCACGCTGACGGTGAGGGCGCACGAGGCGGCGAGCCACCAGCGTTGCGGCTGGGAGACATTCACCGATGCCGCCATAGCGGCGCTGAGCCGTGACCGCAGCCATCTGGTATTCATCCTGTGGGGCGGCTACGCCAAAAGCAAGGCGAGGCTCATCGACAGGTCGAAGCACCTGGTGTTGGAGTCAGTACACCCCTCGCCACTCTCCGCCAACCGCGGCGGATGGTTCGGCAACCACCATTTCTCGCGCTGCAATGAATACCTGAAAGAAAATGGCGTCGAGCCAATAGAATGGTGATGGCCATGACAAGAGAACTCGGACGGCTCAGACTGCTCGGACTACTCGGACTACTCGGACAACTCTGAGAAGTCCGAGTAGTCCGAGCCGTCCGAGTAGTCCAAGAAAAAAATCAAAAGAAAAAAGAAACCATGCCCCACAACTACCTCCCCATCCTGCAAGTCGGCGATGTCTTGCTCTCGCCCGACATCATAACAGAACAATTTTGCTGCGACCTCGACGCCTGCCACGGCATCTGCTGCGTGGAAGGCGACGCCGGCGCACCGGTGACGCTCGACGAGATAGCCGGCATCGAGAATGCCCTCGACACCGTATGGGGCGAGCTGTCCGCCCAAGCGCAGGCCGTAATCGACAAGCAAGGTGTGGCCTACACCGACCGCGACGGCGACCTCGTGACAAGTATCGTGGGAGGAAAGGACTGCGTGTTCACCTGCTACGATAACGGGTGCTGTCTGTGTTCGCTCGAGAAGGAATGGCGGAGCGGCAGACTGAAAGACATGTGCAAACCCATCAGCTGCTCCCTCTACCCAATCCGCGAAAAGAAACTCGGCAACGGGCTGGTGGGCCTCAACTATCACCGCTGGGACGTATGCCGCGACGCCGTGAAGAAAGGCAGGGAAACAGGACTGCCCGTGTACAAATTCCTTGAAGGACCGCTCACGAGACGCTTCGGCGAACAGTGGTACAGGGATTTGGAGGAACTGGCAGAGAACATCAGCAAGGCCCTTTGACAGCAACGGAACGATAATCCTCCAACCTTTCATCGTACGATGTACAATCACTTATCGTACGATGCACAATCGTTTATCGTACGATGTGAGACCTCTTATCGTACGATGTAAGACCGGCAAAAGGTCTTTTTGCCTGCCGTCGGTTGCGTGTCCGCCGCCGCATACGGCTACTTCTTGCGATATGCCGACGGCGACACCCCCACATGTTCCTTGAAATATTTGCCAAGGAACGACTGGTTGGGAAAATGAAGCTCTTCGGCAATCTCCTTGATGCTCTTCGACGTATTCTTGAGCTGCACGCGAAGTTCAAGGGTGACGTACTTGTCAATCCATTCGTTGGGCGTGCGGCAGCTCACCGTCTTCACTATCTCGGAGAGGTACTTCGGCGTGATGCACAACCGCTCGCCATACCACGACACACGGCGCTCGGCACGGAAATTCTGCTCCACAAGTTTTATGAACTCGGTAAAAATGGCCTCGGCACGCGTCTGCTTGCCCTGTCCGCCGTTTCTCACGCCATACATCACATGACTGATGTCGTAGATCATGGCCGCCATGAGCGACCTCACCACATCGCGCCGGAAATGGTGACTGACGGTCTCGACCTTGTGCTGTATCATGCGGAAATAGGTGATGATATTGTCCGCCTCGTCAGCCCGCAGTCCAAATACGGGATGGCTGCGCGAGAAGAGGAAGAGCGACGACAGGTCGTGGACTCCCTGCACCACCTCGTTGAAGAAGTTCTCCGACATCATTATGGCAATGCCGCTGAAGTCGTCGCTCAGGCAGCTGTTGTTCACCACCTGACCCTCGCTGATGATTATCACGTCGTTGGCCTTCACCACACGTTCCTCGGTGTCGAGAGTATAGCGCGCCGTGCCGCAAAGGCACAGTCCCACAAGGATGCAGCCCATGCGCCGCGCCTCGTCGGGCACTGTGGGCAGGTCGCCAAACTCCGGAAGCAGCAACAGGTCGTCGTCTATCGACGGCCCGTGGTATTTCTTCCTCGTTTCAGTCACCGATATAATGTCAATATTGTTGTTCATTTCCAGTTTCCCTTTGGTCAAACCTATAGTATTTCCAACAAAATTACTACTTTTCCCCGACTACACAAGCAAAACGGCGTTTATTTGGCGGCAAACCCGAAAAAAAGCCTTGTGGTATATGGGCATCCGTCAAGACTAAACCAATAACCAAGAGAGCAAGACTTACAACATACCCACTTACAACATACCCAAATCAAAAGGCGCGGCCCATACAGGTCGCGCCTTTTGATTTGGTATATTGTGGCGTATAGTCATATATGTCAGTCTGCCTTATTTCCTCAACACTTTCTTGCCGCCGATGATGACGATACCCTTGTAGCCGTCGCCGACTTGCTGGCCGGAAAGGTTGTAGACCGTGCTTTCACTCCCGGCCTTGCTGCCGGCATTGACAGTACTGATGCCCGTGGGGTCTGCCTTGCGGTAAATCTGCATGTTCGACACGGCATCGGCGAAGCAGGTGAAGCCCACCTCATCCATGCTGTAGCCCATGTTGCTGCATGTGGCGGTGCCGGTAAACGTTACCGAAGCGTTGCCGTCGGCAATGGCGATGTCGGCAATGCAGTTCTTGTCAGCCGTCCTCGAGGTCTTTATTCCCTGGTTGCTGGCGCTGAGATACATGCTGTTGGCACGGAAGCCGTACTGCCCGGTGCTGTTCATAAGAAGCGTGAACGGCTGCACGTAGTCGTTGCCGTAAGCCTTGCCGTTCTCTATCTTCACCGCCACGGCGCCGCGGTTGTCGCCCTGCACCGAACTTGTGAGAGCCACGCCGTCGTCCTCGCACACGAAGATTATCTCGTCGTTGGAAGCGAGAGAAGATACGTCGGTCACCTTCTCGTAAACGTCGTCGTTCACCGAAGCGTAGGCGGTAGCCAGACTGCGGTCCTTGAAATTGAACGTCAGCTTGCCCTCCGGCGTCTTCAGAATCTTGTATATCGGAGAGTCCGTGACTGTAGTGCCGGCATAGAGCGAGAGACTCGTTATGTTGTTCACGCCGTTGCCGAAGAGGTCGTTCTGGTTGGTACTCTGCGAGGACGTTATCTTCCTGCCGTTGGCGGTGACAACCATGGCCCGTTTCTTGTCCTGCACGATGTTCACATCGTTCGTCTGCCAAGCAGTCTTGTTGAACGCCACACGCATGGTGAGCAGTCCCGTGCCGAGAGCGGCAGGCGACCACGTTGTAGGGGTGCGGTTCTCAAAGATGAAATACTCAGACTCGTCGGAAGGGTTGCGCAGCATTACGGCGTTCTCGCCCTCGGTGTCGTCGAACGAGGTGAGCGTCACCGACTCCGCGTCTTTCAGCTCGCGGATGTTCTGCCATCCCATGTAGCTGCGCTCGTAGGCGGTGTAGCCCACGGGGGCGTAGGCGGTATTGTTGGGGTAGTAAGGGCCGTCGTCCATCACCGACCATCCGCCCATCGGGGAGTCGGTCTTCTCGAATGTATAGTTCACGTCGTAGAAGTCGGGCAATCCCATATTGTGCCCCAGCTCGTGTACCATCACTCCCATGCCCATCAGCTCGGTGCCGGTAGAACCCGACAGCTCGTTGCCCATGAAATAGGAGCTTATGCGGTAGTCGCCCACCGTCTGCTGGTAGTACGGCAGTTCCGAGGAGTGCGGCCATATCGTGTATTCGTCACCGCCGGTGGCCTCGCCGTAGCCGGCATAGAGTATAACCACGCCGGGCACGGTGTTATTGACATAATACTTGCTGAAGTCCACGCCCTGCGCCGCAGCGGCGTTCACGGCATCCTTGAAGAGGCTGTAGCTGCCAAGGTCCTTGTAGTTGCCCGAGTTATACCCGTAGTCCTTGTACGACTTGCTGAGCGACACCTTAGCCACAACATCGAAGACGGGATTGAACAGCCCGTTGCTCGAGGCGCGGAAATAGTCCCTCACCGATCCCTTCTGGTAATCACTGTCCTCGTGGTATCCCTCCTCGTTCATGAAGCGTGAATATTTCTCCATCGTCGTCGTCTCCTGCAGCTTCACGTCGGAATATTCCACGAGAATCACGGGAATCGTCACCGTGCCTATCGAGGGAATGGACCCGAGGGCACTCGCGCCATACTTGCCGAGCCCGTCGGAAGTGGACGTGGCCTTCGCCCTGAACACCCTCCTGCCCTGCTCGTCGATGGTGTTGTAGGGCACGAAGAGTTTAGCCAGAGCCTTGTCGTCAGGCTTCAGCGTGTTGGCAGCCACGAAGGCGATTTCCTCTGCCGTGCGCCTGCCGATGTCGTGTACCGCCACGCCGGAGGCCACGAGTTCGCCGTCTTTCAGTTCTCCGTAACAGAGCGTGCCGTCGCTGTTTCTCACCACCACCTGGTCGTCAGCCGTGGTGTAGAATGCGAAATGCCCGTTGCCGTTGGTGTAGAGCATCACAGTAGTGCCGTCGCTCTGGCGCTGGGGGAAGAGTTTGTGTACCGCGCGGATGGCGTTGGCAGACATCACCGTTGCCAGCATCGCCGCCGCCAGGAATACTTTCTTGTTCATATTTCTCTTGTTAATAAATTTATCAAAGGTTCACAAATACACTTGGGGGGTGGGTTCTATGGATTGCCACCGCTGCTAATCGCGTAACTGCTTACATAATCATAAATACACCCTGCAAATATACAAACAATTGTTATATCATCGCAACGCAGAGTTAAATATTTATCATAGTTTTAGAATTGGGTTGCACGGCAAGCGTCCGTTGCAATGCCGCAGACCGAAGAAACGCCGCAACCTCCGGTAAGCGGAGAGTTGCGGCGTTTCCTTTTAATTTCGCCTTGCGGCCAGTAGGCCGTAAGTATGACTGTTGCGCTAAAGCGGCAATTACTTGTTCATGAACTTCTTGCCACCCTTAACCACGATGCCCTTGAAGTTCTTTGACACCTGCTGGCCTGCGAGGTTGAACATGCGGTTGTCAGAAGACTTCTTCTCTTCAACATTCACGCCGTCTACAGCGAGCACAGCGTCGCCCTGGGCGATGCAGATGTTCTTGTCTGCCTGGATACCGCCGCGGCCGGAAAGAGTGAGCACGGCGTTACGTCCTGTCACTCCTGCGGGCAGAGCATCAACCGTGAATACAAGGAGGTTGAAGCCGCTGTTATCGTAATAGTCAGTGAACACAGAGCACTGAATCCAATCAGGAAGGTCTATGTCATAGTTAGCCAGGCCGTCACCGTCGAAGAACGCTGTGGCGGTGTAAACGGGAACACCTGTTGTTGCATCATAGTCTGTTCCTTCGTAAGTCATTGAATTTCCATCTGCGCTGACGCGAATCTTGTTGTACTCGATATTGTCCGGCTCCTCGTTCATCATACCGCTTGTAGCAACAAACATCTTCTCGAACATACCGTAGAGAGAGACATTAAGTGTGATGTTCTTGTATCCGAACCTGTAATATTCACTACCATCGGTAATAACCTGACGGCCTGGCTCAACATCGTATTCGTCCTCTGTGGAACGTCCTTCAATACCAAAGTCGATACCATCCTGGTCAAAACCGGAAACGACAATAGCATACTCTTGACCTGCAGGGATTACAAACGGCTCGATAGACTCACCGCCAAAGTCATCAACAACCTTTTTGCTGAACAAAACAGTTCCAAATTTTCTTGTCTTCTGGTTTATAGCATAGCTATACTTGAAATCAAGAGTATCTGTAGCTGATGCAGTCAGAGTCTGGAGAATATTGTCGCCAGCCACCTTACGAACGCTTCCGTCTGAAGCTGTCTGCTCCTTTACGTCTGTAACATAAACCGTCAAAGTCTTGCCGTCAGCAATCGGCTGAGTTAAGGAAGAACCGGCAACAGCAATCTGCTCTACATAAAGCGGAGATGCGAGAGCCGGAAAAACCTGCTCTGCCGCAGTTCCTTTGAACGTGGTTGATTCTTCTGTATAAGTACCTGAACCATACATATAGTCATTTTCCATAGCACCCCAGTTCTGCTGATTGCTATAGTATGTTCCGTTATACTCGTAAGCGGCTACCGGGCTTACAAGGCAGAGAGTAGTAACAGAGTCTGTCACAACTTGTGGTATACTGTAGTTTCCAATACCCCTTAAAGTATACAGGTTGTTGTCGCCGTATGACCAAGTAGTCTTGCCAACCGCAACCACGGGACCATAAAACGTGCCACTGGGCGAGTACATCTCAACCAGGTTTCCGTTCTCGTCCACCAAACTTGAAGCGTCTTGGCTATTGATTGTCCACGAAGGAGTGCCAGTACACATGTTTTTGAAAGTGACATCAGTCAATGACGGCACAGAATATGTGGTAACGTAATATCCCAGACCTGAGAACAAGTCGAAACCTCTCCACAGACCGCCCTGCGGCTGGTAGTAAACGCCGTTTGAGATGGTTTTCTTGGGAGCCTTCACGTCTTCCTTGGCAAATGCCATTCTCTGATTGAGAGTAGGAAGCTGAGGAACCATTGACTTGTTTACCTTGTCAAGGCTTACGCTCTGCGCTGACGCAGCGCCGGCCAAAGAAGCTAATGCTAAAGTAAAAAACAATTTTCTCATAATACAAAAATTTATAATCGTGTTGTTTGTTAATCCTATAATCTCACTTGGAATGAGTCGTTGGAATTTGAAGCTGAAGTAAACTTCATCCAAGACAAGTCAAAGCGCGTTGTGGCGGCAGAGACAGTGAACGTCTGGCCCATAAAGTCGAAAAGTTCCTTAAGCTCAGGGAAAGAGTTCAACACGCCCTGGCCCGTTTTGGTAGACACATAAGCGAATGTCTCCGTATTGTCGCCCTTCGTTATATTGAATACGTAGTCCACCGTACTGTTCTGCTTAGCCTTGGGTGCCCTGTAAGTGAGCGTTATCTGGTTATCGTTGGCGGAACAGTTGATGGTAAGGCTCAGGAGATTACCTCCCTTTGCAGACATGGCTTCAGCCACCTTGTCATAGAGGGTCTTGAACTGTCCTGTCATCGCGCAACTGTTGTCGATAATCCATTTTCTTGAATCCTTCACGAGAAGAGAGTCGAAAACGGTGGCAGGATTAGCGCCCTCAAGATATATCTCGGGATTTGTCTCGTCCTCGAAAACATCCTTCTCCTGGTTCCACTTGAGTTCCTGCATGGAGAGGTCGCCGTATTTCTTCTCGTCCCTGAAGCGCAGGTAGAAGTCATCCCCGCGCTTGGTGATAAGGAACGGGTTGAACTCGCCGTTTACCACCTTGTCGCCGTCCCACGCATAGATAGCGGGCATACCCTGTGCAGCGTCCTCAAACTTGAGCTTCACGCCGCCCACGTGGAGCGTATCGGAAGCAAGCGTTGAAGAGAACATCTCCTTCTGAAACTCGCGGACACCGTAGAGATAGCTCTCGTAGTTCACGCCTTCCTCAACGGGAGTCATAAGGTTGTATGTGCCGCGCTTCTTGCCCTTGAGCATCATGTACGAAGCATCCTCGGGAGCATCGACAATTACGAACTCATAGTCTCCGCCGATACCGGTACCCGTCTCGTCCACCTTATTGTCCTGCGTACCTGTGGAAGGCACGTCCTCGGGGTCAGAGAAGGTATGTATCACGGTGTTGTAGGTGTCGAACGAGAGCACCGGCCCGTTGTCGGTAATCACATTCCACGTGGAGGTGTCGGACTGGTACAGGTCGTTGCTCAGGGAGTTGAGCATCGAAGCGTCCACGGTCTTGTTCTCGTGGAAACGGAACATCAGCAGATAGCCGTTGCCGTACGGGGCCTCGTCCTGCTTGGTGGGATAGAGCTGCACAGCCCATCCGTTGGGCGAGGCGGTGAGACGCTTTGAATAAAGGCTGCTCGCCTCGTTGAGACGCTCGGCGGCAGTCTTGCTGAACAAGTCGTCCTCCTCGTTCACGCACGCCGTGAACGACAAGGCGGCTGAGCAGAGAAGTGCCAAAGAAAATATCTTATTCATAATTTTTCTGTCTTTCTTAAATCTTTTATTCTTGCGAAAACTTTGTGGAGCGGGCCTGCGCCGTGCAGACCCGCCGTATTCCTTGCCTTAGGGCTGCAGCTCCTTGAACTTATTGACCCAGTCGCGAAGGTCGTCGATAAGTTGCTGGCCGGAGCTTTGCACAGACGTGAGCTTGTTCTGCAGGTCGCCATAGCGGTCGATGACAAAATTTCCGTTCTCGTCGGTCACGTAGGTACGCTCCTGAACCATCTTGCGCAGGGCGTCGAGGTCGATGCTGTAGTTCTCCTTGAGGTATGTCCTCACCATCTCCACCTTGCGGAGGATAGTGGCACGTCCGTCCACGCCCGTCTCGTGCAGCCACTGCGGCTCTCCTTTCTCATTGAGAGCCACCGTGCCGTCGGCATTGCGCAGGCACTTGCGGCGGTAAACCTTGTTGTTTGATCCGCTCTTGGTAGCCTTGTAGTAGCCGATAGTGTCGAGGTTGCATCCGGGAGAGAGGAGCTTGTTGTATGCAGACTGGCTTTCGCAGTCCACTTCCTCCCACTCAAAGGAGGCCGACTCGAGTTTCTCCTTCCACTTGAGCGAGTCCATCGTCACATAGTTGGCGAGCGACTCTGCCCAGTCCTCGGAATATGAGCTTGAGGCGTAGGGAGTGACAAAGCCTGCGCCGGCCTTCAGCGAGTCGGCGGCATCGCTCCATCCCGAAGCGTCGTAGGCACCGCTGGAGATAGCGTTGAACGCAGTCTGGTGCAGCACGGTCTGGTCGAGGATGTGGGCGAACTCATGGTGCATGGTCTTGAAGAAATACTCGTTCATGTTCTCAATGTCATACACGCTGAGGTTGTTCACGTTGTAGAGGTTGATCTTCACTCCGGAGCTGGCGTCACCGAGAGTCTCTGTACCCGAAGACACGTTGTAGTTCTTCGAACCCGTGATATTTATGATACGCGGACTGTTCTTCTTGAGGAACTGCTCGCCTGCCACCTCTTTATATACGTCGTACCAGAGGTATTTGATAAGCACGGCAAGGTCTACGCTGTTCTCGTATTTCGCCGGCGTGAGGTTCTTGTTCTTGTCGGAACCCTTGTCGTCGAACTTGTATATATACTTCAGGTTGTAAGGCTCGAGGAACTCCTTCTTGATAAAGGTGTCGAGCGGGAACGTGTACTGCGTCTTGTCGAGATACTCGCTGCGCGGGTCAGTATCGTATATCGTGCCCGTGAAGTCATCGCTGGAGCAGGAAGCGAATCCTGCCGACAGCGCAGCCGCAGCCACGAAGAGTAGTGATTTCAAGTTAAGTTTCATTTTCGTTATCCTCCTCATTATTTAGTTTTAACAACGAAGCTGCTTTTGTTCATGGTGAGCTTTGCGGAGTTGGCGTCAGTAGCGTTGGACGTAGGTCTTGAAGAATCCATGCCGCCGGAAATAGCCTCCCAAGGCACCTCGATAGCCCTCACCGCGTCGTCGTAGTTGGAATTGTAGATTTCCTTATACACGCTGTAGGTATGGGAGTAGTCGATGCCCCAACGCTTCACGTCGAAGAAGCGGAGACCGTCGAAAGCAGTCTCGTAGCGGCGGAAGTCGTTCAAACAGTTCATGTAAGGCACAGCCTCTGCGGGAACGACGAAGTCGGAGCTCATACGCTGGGTGAAGTCCCAGTTCCTGTAACAGTTGGTGTTCACCGAACCGCTTGCCGGGTTGTAGTAGCCCCTGTCGGCGAATTCCTTGTTTGTCATCTTTTTGATGTAGCTACCGTTAACATACTGCTTGTAGTCGTCTGCCGACATGGACTCGAGCTGGCAGTTCCAGTACCAGCGCAGGTCGTTGGCTGCCGCTGCATAGTTGCCAAGCATGATGTATGCCTCTGCACGCTCGAGAAGAAGCTCGTTGGATGTGAACGCACGGTAAATCTGGTGGCAGTATCCGATGCCCGAAACCTTGTCGCTATACTCGAAATGCTCGCCTATCTTGGAGCTGAAGAAGCCGTAGTCGCTTGAAGAGCTGCTGAAGAGGCTGCCGTTCACGAGGGAGATAGCCGGACAGATATATCCGCTCCAAAGAGAGCTGTGGTTGCTGCGTATCATCAGCGAGTTGCTTGCGGCGGGACCTGCGTATGAATAGCGGTAGCCGAACATACGGCGCTGCATCAGCGAGTAGGTGTCGATGAGCATGAGGTTGCCGTTGAGGTTAGGACTGTGCCACACGTTTGCGTAGTCGGAAAGGGAAGAGCATCCGCTGAACTGCGAGAGGTCCATCACCATGCGCTGGAAACTTGCCGAGTCGGTGCCGAGCACCTGGTTGGCGTGCTCGATAACCTTTTCGTAGTTTCGCTTGTAGAGATAGTAGCGCGCCGCGAATGCGTGGGCTGCGTTCACATTGAAGTGATACTTGGGAGCAGTAGTGTGGTTCACGTCGCTGACGAGAGCCAGACCGGCTTCGAGGTCTTCGCCGATCTTCTTGTATGTCTCGGCAACGTTGCTGCGGTCGTATTTCTTTGAAACAGTCTCCTCAATCTCCGTCACGTAGGGCACGCCCACGTCGTTCTTGCTCGCCTCGTCATTCTTGTAAGCCTTGGAGAAGATGTTCACAAGCTGGAAATGGGAGTAAGCCCTGAGGAGCAGAGCCTCGCCCTTAGCGGCCTTCATGGACGAAGAGAGGTTGCCGTCGGGGCAGATGCGGTCTATACCGGCGAGAGCCTGGTTCACGGTAGCCACGGAATTGTAGTAGCCCACCCAGAGGCTGCCGGGAGAGTCCTGGTTTGAATAAGTGGCGTTCGAAGCCGACTCGAAACGGAACAGGTCGTCGTCGTACTTGGCGTAGGAGCTGTAGTTGTAGTGGGCCTCCACCTGCTTGTCGTTAGGATTTGAAGGCAGGTGCGGCGACTGGTTGTCGATAAGGTTGTCGCTGGAAATCTCCCCCACCCAAGCCGGGTTGGATTCCGGGTAGGCGGAAACGAGCAGCTGCACCACCTTGTCCTCAGTGTCTATTTCGGTACGCTCGTCGGGCACCTTGTCGAGGAAGCTGTCGCTGCAAGAGGCGAGAGCCGCGAGAGACAGGCCGAGGGTGAGCGCCTTGTATTTATATGATTTCATATTCTATTCTTCTTTATATTTACGAATACATCATCGTTTAGAGTCCGAGACGGACTGTAAGAGTGAACTGCTTTGACAGAGGCGTTGCCACACCACCGGCGTTCACGAACTCCGGATCCTGTCCGTTGAGCTTCTTGTCGGCGTAGAGCAGACAGAGGTTGGTGGCGTCGAGCTTGAGCGAAGCGGTGGAGAGACCTATCTTCGAGAGGAACGAGCGCGGCACGTCGTAGGTGAGCGACACGTCCTTCAGACGGATGAAGCCGCCGTCGGCAACGCGGGCCGTAGAGTAGTTGTACGCGTTGTAGGCGTAAGACAGGTAGTTGTCGTTGTAGTACTGGCGCACACTGGCGATGGCCGGAACCGTGGTCACGTTCTCGTCGCCCGGCATCACCCAACGGTTCTTGAACTCCTTAGGCATGGCCGACATGTCGGAATAGCTTGAAGAGAACACCTGGTCGAGACGTATCTTGTTGCCGAAAGAATAGGTAACGAAGATGTTCAGACGCCAGTTCTTGTATCTCAGCGTATTGTTGAGACCACCGTTCATCGTCGGCTCCGTGGGACCCTCATACTTCAGGAAGCCAAGGTCCTGGTATTCCTGGAAGTTGATGTCTGAAGTGGTAATCTCGCCCTTCTCGTTGACAATCTGCGGTATACCCTCGTCGTTGAGACCCACGAAAGGTATGGAGAACAGCGAGCGGTGAGGATAGCCCTGACGGATGTTTGAACCCGAGTTGTACACGAGGTTGATAACGTTGGCCTGCGAAAGCACGTCGGTAATCTCGGTCTTCGTGTAGGCGTATGTCAAGTCGGTAGACCAGTCGAAATCCTTTGTGCGGATGTTCTGCGAAGAAATCGTGGCCTCCACACCGTGCGACTTCATCGAAGCCACGTTGGCGAACTTGCGTATCTCACCACCGGCGCCGCTTGTGTTCACGTAGCCCATGAGGTCGAAGTTGTCACGCCAGTACCAGTCGGTGGTAAGGTTGAGGCGGTTGTTGAGGAAACCGAGGTCCACACCCACGTTGAACTCCTTCTTCTTCTCGTAGGTAAGGTCGCTGTTGGCGAGCTGCGAGAGATAGATGTAGTTCTCCTGCTGGTTGCCCTGCGGACGCCACTTGATGCCCGAGCGGAAGATGGCGAGGGCGTTGGAAGCCGTCGTCTGCTCACCCACGAGGGAGTAGCTCAGACGGAGAGTACCGTGGGACAGCCAGTTCTTGTGCTTCTGTGCCCACTCGCTGAACCATTTCTCCTCGTGTGCGTTCCATGCACCGGAAATGTTCCATGTCGGGAGCCAGCGCGAGCTTCTCGAACGGCCGAGCTGGTTTGAACCGTCGTAGCGGCCGGTAACACTGGCAGTATAGCGTCCCATGTAGGAATAGCTCAGGAAAGCGAAGTAGGCGAGGCGGCGGTTCCATGACTTGGAGTAGGAAACGCGCTCAAGACCCTCCTCCTTTGCCTGCTTGTAGAATTCGTAGGGCAGTGACTGCAGGCGGCTGTTGTTGTAGTCGATACCATATTCCTCGTCGTGGCGCGAGTCGTAGTCGGCGCGGTTGGCCTCCATACCGGCAAGTGCGTTGAAGATATGGGTATTGTTCCAAGTGTTGTCGTAGCGCACCGTGCCGCGGAAGTCGAGCTGCGTCACGGAGTTCTCGTCCATGATGTTGATACCGCCTGTCGGCATTACCGAGATAGGCAGGGCGTTCTTCACATCCGGGTCGGTATACAGGTACGTGTTGTTGTACATGATGTTCGGGTTGTCCACTCCCGCGCGGTAAGCCTCGGCCTGGTTGGACTTGTTCATCACGATGTGCTCGCGTGAGGAACGCATGGTGCGGTAGTCACCGAGGAGGTTCACCTCCACGTGCTTGAGGGGCTTCCATGCAATCTCGCCCTGGAACTTGACGTCGTGTACGTTGATGTCAATGTAGTTGTTCTGCAGCTCGTCGAAGATGTTGAACGACGCATAGTTGCGGGTGTAAGTCTGGTTGGGGTCCAGCGTGCGCGAAGTGTTCAGGGCGTAGCTGAACGGGTTGATGTCGAAATCGCGGCTCACCGAACCGCTCACGGGGTCAACACTCTGGTTGAGAGTACCCGGAGCCTGCTGCTTGCGGTAGCTGGCGTTGGTACGGAGGGTAACGCTGAGTTTCTTGCTCAGGTTGAAGGTGGCGTTCATCACGCCGGTGTAACGCTGCACCTCGCTGCGGTCAGTCCATCCCGGGTCGTTGTAAACGGAAACCGAGGCGTAGAGGTTTGCCTTGTCAGTACCGCTCGACACGCTCACGGAGTGGTTCTGCGTGAGGTTGTTGTGGAAGAGCAGGTCAAACCAGTCGGTGTTGCGGAACTCGGCCTGCTGCAGGTAGCTGTTCATCGCCACGTCGGTGTAAGGCAGCCCGTACTGTCCGCTCGTCTCGTTGTAGGTGTTGATGAGGTTATACATCTTTCCGTAAAGACCGGAAGTGGAGCTGTTCACCAGAGAGGCATACTCGAGCCATCCCTTGGCAGCCATTTCCTTGTATATACCCATCTGCTCCTGTGAGTTGGAGATGTTGTAGTTGCTGTAGCTGGGCTTGAGGCGGTATGTAAACTCGCCCGTATAGTTGATGGAGCTTTTTCCTGCCTTACCCTTCTTCGTGGTCACCACGACCACGCCGGACATGGCGCGCGCACCGTAGATGGAGGTGGCGGAACCGTCCTTGAGCACCTGGAAGCTCTCGATGTCGTCAGGGTTAAGACCGGCTATGGCATTGGCGATAAGCGTCTGCGCGTCGCCGGAAGAGAGGTCGTCGGAACTCACGTTCACGGCATCCTCCATGATAACGCCGTCGACAACCCACAGAGGGCTCGACGAACCATAGATTGAAGAAGCGCCGCGGACACGGATTTTAGGAGCGGTACCGAAGGTTCCCGACACGTTTTCGAGCTGCACGCCGGCAACGCGGCCTTCAAGTCCGCGCGTAAGGTCGGCAACACCGTCGAGTTTGGTCTTGTCGGCGTCAATCTTTGTCGTGGCTCCGGTAAACAGTCGCTTGTCCTGCTTCATGATACCTGTCACCACAACTTCCTGAATCTGCTGCGCGTCTTCAGGCTTGAGCACAATCTTCATACCTTTCTTTCCCTTCACGGTCTGAGTTTCCATTCCGATGTAGCTAACCACAAGCACCGGGTTGGCAGTAGATGAACTCAGGGTGAACTTACCGTCAATATCCGTCACGACTCCCGCATTGGAGCCCTTGACCTTGATGGTTGCACCTATAACAGGCTCGCCATCATCCTGAGATATTACGGTACCGGAGACTTCTGTCTGGGCCATTGCCATTCCAACAAACAAGAAAAGCGAGGCCAAGAGCATAGTTAGTCTTTTTTCCATAAATACTCTCTTCCCTAAATTAATGAATGAATAAATTATAATTTTGTTACGTTTTTGCAAAATTAGTTATTATTTTATTTCCTTGCAATACAACAAACAAAAAAAGCGTAAATTGCGCCGTTTTTTTAACGTGAATAGTAACCCAAAGGTATAAATACTGCAAAAACTGTAAATTTTCACGGCTCTATTCTTACATCTTGTTAAGCCTGCGGCGACAGGGGCTGCCGCAGTGAACGGAACGGGAAAACTTGGGGTATATGCAAAAGCATGTGAATATCCATACATAAATATAATGTATGCGCGTGTACGCATACATTATATATACTATTAAGGAAAGTCTTTCCTAGAGCAGGCTCTGTATTGCCGCGTCGATGTCCTTTATCTGCGAGTCGCGCTTGAACAATACGTTGTTCCTGTCCACAAGGAAGAATGTGGGCAGACGACGGATATTGTACTGCACGAGCAGGCCGGAATTCATCGCATCATCGTCGTGTACGCAAATCCAGGGCAGCGCGGCGGTCTGCGTCTTCCAGAAATGCTCGTCGGGGTCGAGCGACACCTGGAATATCTCCAGTCCGCGCGAGTGGTACTTGTTGTATATCTCGCGCAGCTGCATAATGCGCTGTGTGGACCCGTCGGCGCCGAACACATGGAAGTCGAGGAGCACCACGCGCCCCTTCATGTCGGTAAGACGGCGCAGGGTGCCGTGGTTGTCGCGCAGCGCCACCTCTATGATGTTCGTGGTATTCACCTTGGAGGGGTCTATGCCCCTTTGGCTCTGGGCTATCTTGTTCTGTATGATGCGCACGTTTTTCATTCCCTCGATGGCAATGTTGTGAAGGTTCTCGCCGCGCAGGGAATTGGGGTGGAAAGTGTCCCAGCTCGTGGCCACGGCGGCGAACGCCTTGATGTCCTCCTTGCTCTCGCGGGGGTTGAAAATGAGGCGGTTGCCGAGTGTCTGGAAAAGGGCGAAATACGACGACGCCTTCATCGGCTGACGGTAGATATAGTTGCGCTTGACATGATTCTTGTATGTCTCTATCACCCTGGCCATGGAGTCCATCACCGCGTCGTAGCCCAGTGACGGGTTCTTGGCTATACGGTCGATGGCCGACTGCAGTTCTATCTGCTGCAGAGCGAGTTCCTTTATCGTGGCGCAGTCCTCCGACCCCTCCACCGTGTAGTTGGTGGACATCGTGGGGTAGTCTGCCGCCACGCGGATGCTTTCCGTGGAGTCCACGCTGAGGTTTATTATCTGGCCGGCTATGCGCAGGCGGTAGAACTCCGGCGCCGCCGGCGCGTCGTCGCTGAAGCTGAACGCCCCGTCGGCGGAGAGCTTGACTGAATCCACGGCTACAGGACCGTCGAGGCTGACATTCTCGAAATACAGCACCGAGTCGGCAGCCTGCTTTATGTTTCCTTCCACACGGAATTTCTTGCCACCGCACGAGGTGATTGCCATCGCCGCAAGGAGGGCGGCGCAAAGGGCGGGTATTGTCTTTTTCATATTTGCTGTTACTGAAGTAAAGTTTATGGCGGCGGAGGGTTTTATGTCCGCCTGTTCATGTGTTCCACAAGGGAAATGCACTTGCAAATTTACGCTAATTTACGCAAAAAAACAAAGAATCAGGGGCTTCAATAAAGCATGGCGAGCCAGTTTGCCGGTCTTGCCTACCTTTCCGCCTGAAATCATTTCCGGCGGCGCATCCACCTGAACGCTATGCACCCGACGGCAAATCCCAGCGTCGCACCGATGCCGTTGGCGAGGAAGTCAAGCCAGTCGCCGCTGCGCCGTCCGCCGGTGCAGTAGGCCTGCAGGATCTCTATCAGTCCGCTCATCAGCACCGGGCACAGCCATACATACACAAGCATCCGGCGCATACCGGGAAACGGGCGGCGCGACCGCAGCGTCTCCACCCACATCACGGAGCACGTGCCGCCGTACATCACGAGGTGCGTCCACTTGTCCATCAACGGCACGTCGTCGAGAGGCGTACTGGGCGGAGTGCAGAAACAAAGTATCCATATCGCCGCCACGCAAATGGCGGACAGAGGGTAAGCGGATAATAAATCAAACGGTTTTTTCATATTTTCCATATAAGTTAATGCAAAAGTACGGAGAATTTTGTATTTTTGCAACCAAACAGGATAACAGACATACTTGTTGCGTTATAGACGGCGGAGAATGCCGGCGGAAGTTTAGCCCATGTTCTCCGTGCGTTTTTTTTGTATCAATAACAAAAAAGGAAAGAAAGATGGAAAGCGGAAGCAGAGCGAAATTCGGAAGTAAGATAGGCGTGGTGCTCGCCACGGCGGGCAGCGCCGTGGGGCTGGGCAACGTATGGCGTTTCCCGTACATGACGGGCGAGAACGGCGGCGCAGCCTTCATCATAGTGTATGTCCTTTGCGTCCTCATGCTGGGCATCCCCTGCATGATGACGGAGTTTATCATCGGCCGCCACAACGCCTGCAATATGGCGCGGGCTTACCGCAACCTCTCCCACGGCACGCCGTGGGCACTGGTGGGATATGTCGGCGTGGTGACGGGGTTCGTCATCACGGGCTACTATTCCGTCGTGTCCGGGTGGTGCCTGGAGTATATCTTCGCCTCGGCGACGGGGGAGATGCACGGCGGACCGGAGTATTTCGCGCGGTTCTTCGACTCTTTCGAGAAAGACCCCGTGAAACCCGTACTGTGGGCCATAGCCATCATCCTGATTACCCATTTCATCATTGTGAGGGGCGTGAAGGAGGGTATCGAGAAGGCATCGAAAGCCCTGATGCCGCTGCTCTTCATCCTGCTTGTCATGCTCGTGGCGGCGGCGCTGATGCTGCCCGACGCATGGAAGGGCGTGGAGTTCCTCTTCAAGCCGGACTTCTCGAAGGTCACCAAGGACGTGTTCATCGGTGCGCTGGGACAGGCGTTTTTCTCGATGAGCATCGGCATGGGATGCCTGTGTACCTTCGCCTCGTATTTCACCAAGGACACCGACCTCACGAAATGTGCCCTGCAGATAAGCGTAATCGACACGCTCGTGGCTATCCTCGCCGGCCTCATCATCTTCCCCGCGGCATTCTCCGTGGGCATCAGCCCCGACTCCGGCCCGGCACTGATATTCATCACAATCCCCAACGTGTTCGAGAAGGCTTTCGCCACGATGCCCGTGGTGGGCTACGTGGTGGCGCTGTGCTTCTACGCCCTGCTCTCGCTCGCGGCCCTCACGTCGCTCATCTCGCTCCACGAGGTGTGTACCGCCTTCACGCAGGAGGAGTTCAACATGAGCCGCAGGAAGGGCGCCACGATAACTTCGGCGATATGTATCGTCATCGCCGCACTGTGCTCCCTTTCGCTCGGCGACTGGAGCGCGCTGAGCATCGGCGGCAAGTCGCTGTTCGACTGGTTCGACTTCGTGAGCGGACAGATAATGCTGCCCGTGGGGGGATTCTTCACCTGCCTCTTTGCCGGATGGTACATCCCCAAGAAGCTGCTGCGCGACGAATACACCAACATGAGCACCATGCGAGGAAGGTTCTTCCCGCTATACGTCTTTTGGATAAGGTTCGTCTGCCCGCTGTTCATACTCATGGTATTCCTCAACCAGTTCGGAATTATATAAAAGCACTTGTATTATATACCCCTTGTGAGTTGTTTGAAAAGTGTTCCAAATGTCGCATTTTGCCTATGTGGGACTTGCCGAAATTTCACCCGGATTCCCCTACCCTTTTAGGGTAAACGCAAAATGTTGATAATCAATGCAATACATAAGCCTTAAAAACCGACACCCCAAAACCTCGGGGAAAACGATAGCTTTTCGGGGAGCAAAGCTATCGTTTC
>CAVGJZ010000021.1:0-45136 GCA_963629785.1 Oscillibacter sp. MSJ-31
GCGACAAGCGTCTCACGTTCGTGCAGATTTCCGACATCTTCGGTTTCTCATCCCCTGCCTACTTCAGCCGCTATGTGGCGCACAATCTCGGCATGAACCCTACGGAGTACCGGGAGTAACGTGTCCAAAGCCAAATTGGTCGCTCTGTTTGTTTGTTTGTTTTTTGACAAAAAAGTAGCTTTGCATTTGCAAAGTGCTTGGAATTAAGCGCCAAATGTTAGCGGATATTGGTGGAAAAGCTGTAATTTTGCAGTGTTGAGCGAATGTTTGCCTACGGATGTTTGTTTCAGAATTTGCAGCGCATTTGGATAACTCGCGCTGCGCCCCGGCACAATGTTCAGGCAGCTTGACATTCCAACAAATCGTAAAATGGAACAAAGACATCACTACTCTGGCTTGACCGATGCACAGGTGCTCGAAAGCCGCAAGAAACATGGAACCAATGTCCTGACACCACCTGCGGAAGATTCAGTATGGGACAAGATTAAAGACTGTATGCACTTCTGGCTGCTGAAGGTAGATTTGGCTATCTTTGTCATCGCGGCGGCGGCAGCGTTTGTTGTGCAGCACGACGGTATGTGGATAGCTCCCGTGCTGTCGTTTGTGCTGTTTGCCCTCACGTATCTCGTGGCTTACCTCGGAGGCAAATGGAACGAAGAAGAGAAATCCTTTGATATAGACTCGCTGTTCACCATCCTTCTCTTTGCATTGATTCTGTCGGGCGGCATAGCTTTTTACAATGGTGTCTTTGGCGGCATCGAAGGATGGGAGCCATACCTCGAACTTGTGGGCATCGCGGCAGCCGTGCTTTTGGCGACAACCGTTGCCCATGTCCTTGAAGCACAGAACGAAAAGACTTTCAAAAGCTTGAATGAGGTCAATGACGACACGCTCGTAAAGGTTATCCGCAATAACAACGTGTGCCAAGTACCACGCAAGGATATCGTTGTTGGCGACATTATCCTGCTTGAAGCCGGTGAGGAAGTTCCTGCAGATGCGGAAGTGCTCAGCTGCATGAAACTCACTATGGACGAGTCTTCGCTCACTGGGGAACCGCAATGTGGCAAGACCGTCGACCCTGCGCAGTTTGACAAGGATGCTACCTATCCTTCCAACCATGTTATGAAGGGCTGTACCGTTATGGAAGGCGACTGCGTAGCCCGTGTGTTTGCCGTTGGTGATGCTACTGCTTGTGGTAAGGTATTCGAAGCTGCACAGGTAAGGGATGGCGAGGCAACACCGCTTAGTGAGAAGCTCGATGAACTTGCCGGACTTATCACTAAGACAAGTTATGGTCTTGCAATTTTGATTGTGCTCGGCCGTTTGGTACGTCATGCCATTATGCTTCCAGACCCGAATTATGGCGCATTGGGCGGATGTCTCGGTGTGTCGCTTGTGTTGGCAGGTATCATCTACTTCATCCTCAACAAAAAGAAGAATGAAGCCAACGAGGAGAGTATGGAACTATGGCAGGTACTCGCATTTATGGTATTGCCCATCATCGGTATCATCGTTTACTTTGCTGAAGGCACAACAACTGCAACCAACTGGCCAGTCCTTATTCAATATGCACTCGATTCAATCATGATTGCCGTAACGCTCATCGTGGTGGCTGTGCCGGAGGGACTTCCAATGGCTGTAACATTGAGCCTCGCTTTCAGCATGAAACGGCTGATGAAGCAGAACACCCTTCCTCGCACCATGCACGCTTGCGAGACAATGGGCGCCGTTTCGGTTATATGTTCCGACAAGACCGGTACATTGACGCAGAACCAGATGACTGTTGTGGGGACAACGTTTGCCGGACTTGAGAACCAAAAACTTGGTGCAGACAAGACTTCTTCTCTTCTGAAAGAATGTATTGCCGTCAATACCACTGCCAACCTTGACTTCTCCGACAACAAGTCTGACGGAAAGATAAAGGCAATCGGAAATCCGACAGAGGGTGCATTGCTGCTGTGGCTTAACGCGCAGGGCGTGAATTACCTCGACTTGCGCGAGTCTCTCGACGTGCTTGACCGCATCCAGTTCACTACCGAACTGAAATACATGGCTACCATCGTCAAGTCTGCCGTTACGGGCAAACCTGTTGTCTACGTGAAAGGTGCCCCGGACATACTCATGGCCATGTGCTCATTGACTGACGCAGACAAGAAGTCGTATAACGACAAACTTGCCGAGTATCAGAGCCGTGCCAACCGCACCTTGGCTTTTGCATACAAGGAACTTGAAACTGTGAATGGAGCATTCAAGGACGGCAAGTTGGCTGTCAACCACCTCACTATGATGGGCATCGTTGGCATAGAAGACCCTGTCCGCACGGATGTTCCTGCCGCTATTGCCGATTGCCTCAGCGCAGGCATTCAAGTGAAGATTGTTACTGGCGACGCTCCCGGCACTGCCAAGGAAATCGGCCGTCAGCTGGGCTTGTGGAAAGAGGCTGACACGGACGAGAATATCCTCATCGGAACAGACCTTGCCGCCATGAGCGACGAGGAACTGAAGCTCCGCTTGCCAAAGGTGAAGATTATCTCCCGCGCCCGTCCTGACGACAAGGAGCGTGCCGTGCGCATCCTGAAAGGACTTGACTATGTGGTTGCCGTTACCGGTGACGGCACCAACGATGCCCCTGCCCTCAACGCAGCCAACGTGGGTCTCTCCATGGGCGACGGTACTGCCGTAGCGAAGGAAGCCAGCGACATGACCATCCTTGACAACTCGTTCTCAACCATCGCCAACGCCGTGATGTGGGGACGATCGCTCTACAAGAACATCAAGCGTTTCATCCTGTTCCAGATGACGGTGAACGTGGCCGCTTGTCTTATCGTGGCCATCGGTGCTTTCATCGGTGAGGAGTCTCCGCTCACCGTAACGCAGATGCTTTGGGTGAACCTTATAATGGACACCTTCGCTGCCCTTGCTTTGGCATCCCTGCCGCCGACAAAGACCGTAATGGCAGAGAAGCCGCGTTCTGTCAACGAGCGTATCCTAAAGGGTATGGGCGCAGGCATCCTTGGCGTGGGCGGTATCTTCACCGTGATATTGCTCGGCCTCTGCATCTACTTCCAGCATACAGACATCACTTGTCTCACGGACATCTTCAACGGCACTGCCGTATGGGGCGAAAACAATGGTCTGTCTGCCTATGAACTCGGTTTGTTTTTCACAATCTTCGTGATGCTGCAGTTCTGGAACATGTTTAATGCCAAGGCATTCATGACCTCCGATTCTGCATTCAAGGGCATCTCTTGGAAGGACACCAAGTGGTTCATTATCATTGCGCTTGTCATCTTCGTCGGACAGGTGTTGATGACGGAATGTCCCGGCTTGCAGGAGATGTTCAATGTCGCCGAAGGCGGCGTGAAGTTGATAGACTGGGTAATCATCACAGTCGCAACATCGTTCGTCCTTTGGATTGGCGAGATTGTGAGATTGTTAAGGAAATAACTGAAGAGGTCTTGTCCTCTCTTCTTCAGCACCAGCCGGGGAGCTACGCCGTGGTGCTTGTCGGTGCGGTATGCGGCAGCCTTTTCGGTGAAGCAGGGCTTACCGTCAGGGGTCCGGTAAAAGCCGCTTCTTATTTGAACCTAAGGCGTGCAACATAAAATGGGTTGCACGCCCTTTTTGGGGCGTTTTACAAGCTGCTGAGCGCATAGAGGGGGACAACATTCACATGTCTGACCTCATCTTCGTCTTCTTTGTCAATGTGTTCAAATTCGCCGAAATTTTCCAGTGAGGTGCGGATGGCATGGTGCAATTTCTTCTTTCTCATGAAGATCCAAAGGCTTTGCATGCTTCCCCTGGTGTTGGCTTTAACCTCAACGGGCACGACCTTGCCTTCTTTTCCTATAAGATAGTCTATCTCTGCATTGGTGCCGCGTGTCATGCTCTGCCAATAATACAGGTCTGCCCTGGAGAAGCAGTCGCTGTTTTTTATCAGTTCCAGTCCGACGAACATTTCCGAGGCGGCGCCCTTGTTGACAAAGTCGATGTCGGAGGCCAGGAGGGTATCGGCGGCCGGTGTCCCGAGCATCGTCTGCATCAGTCCGAGATCGAGGAAGAGATATTTTGCATAGCTCTCGTTTTCTTCCGCTCCCAGCGGAACTCCATTGCCGTCGGTGTGGACGACAGGCTTGACGATGCCGGCAAGCGTGAGTAGGTGCAAGGCATCTTTGATGGCAGAGGAATGCAAGTCTTCTGCAACCTGCCGATAGACGAATTTGCTGCCGGCCTGTAGCGCTACTGACCGTAGAGCTTTCCGCAACAATACGGGAGAGATGCGCCTTTTGTATTTCGAAAAATCATCCTGATATGTGTCCAGAATGTCATTGTGGATATGCGAACATTCTATATAGCTCTTGGTTTCAATCCATTCTGTAACGGCGGCGGGCATGCCGCCCACAAGGTAGAATGTCTTCAACTGTTCTACCAATTGGTTGTGTACCGGCTCGGGAAGAGGCGATGCCGTTGAGGCTTTACGTTTGTAATCGACAGTCGCGTCAAGTCCCTGCGCCAGCAGGAATTCGTCGAAGGAGAAGGGGTACATGTATATGGAGCGTATCCTTCCCACCCCGAAAGAGGGCAGCTCTTCCAGGGCGAACTCCAGCAGTGAGCCTGCGGCTATGACGTGCAGTTCGGGATAGTCCTCCTTGAAATAGCGCAACGACATGATGGCCTCCTGACTAACTTGTATCTCGTCAATGAAAAGCAATGTTTCTCCTGCTATGACAGGTGTTCCGAGAGTGGCGCTGATTATCTCGCACGTTCTTCTGACATTGATGTCTCTGGAGAAAAGCTGCCGCATTGTAGGTTGCTTCTCCAAGTTTATCTCGACATAGTGCTTAAAGGATTTTCCCAACTGTCTTATTGCCGTGGATTTTCCCACTTGTCTTGCACCTCTGACAAGCAGTGGCTTTCTTCTTGGGGAAGACTTCCATTCCAAGAGTTTTTCGTCTACATTTCTTCTGTAATAAGTCATGGTGTGTAAGGGTTTGATTTCTAGTGCAAAGATACGACTTTTATCCAAAAGTCAAGGCAAACATCCGTGCAATTTATCCAAAAGTCAAGGCAATAAACCATTAAAATCATCCAAAAGTCAGTGCAATAAACGGCTCAAATCATCCGAAAGTCAAGGCAATGACGTGACCCCGACAGCCTCTATACGGAATGGAGACAACGCCGATTGCCGTTTGAAATCCTGACAGTTTGCGGGGCGAAAATGTTCCTGTTGAAAGTGTTCCAAATGTCGTATTTTGCAAGGCAGAATATAAGGCGTTATAGGCTGGCAAAACCGGGTGGTTTGTTGTTTCTTGTAAGATATTGGTAATCAGTAGGGTAGGCAGCAGTTGAAAAGAGGACGTGTGTTTCTCTCCTGGCAAAGCACTGCTTTTCGGGGAGCAAACGATAGCTTTCCGGGGAGGAAACGATAGCTTTGCTCCCCGAAAAGCGGTGCTCTGCAAATTGCGTGGAAATCAAAAGTGTTCCAAATGTCGTTTTTTGGATGTTCTCCGGGTGATGGTTTTGCCCGGATGAAAATGGGGATTTGTAAAGCCCAAACAGAATTTTGTGAAGCCCAATCAGAATTTCGCAAAGTCCAAAGAGAAATCCGCAAAGTCCAGACAGGATTTCGCGGAGACCGAACGGAAAAATGCCGTCCGCCTGTCATTTTGTTCCCGTTTATTTTTCAGTTAAGAAAAATTATTATACTTTTGCGATTGGAAAGGATGGCAGATGCACATAAAACAGTGCGCCGCCGCCGAAATTCCAAGCCTCAGCACACGCCGAGCCTTTTGTGGGCGGTAGTCCCGCGACAAGGAGGCAGGGCGGGGTAGAGGCACGACATAGATTAAGGCGTTTACTCGACGCTCTGTTCATGACTATCTGAAACTTCGCAACTTTCACTATCCTGTCACGAACTTAGCAACGGTAGATGGCTACGGGTGTGATAATATGTCACAGCCAGTGGAGTAATGTACCTGTGTAACAGCGGGTAGAATTACTCCATGTGGCGGAGCGTATCATATCGGCGTGGGCTCTACGTTGTCTGTTCAACAGGATAAGGTAATGCGAAGACCTCAGATAGTGGGACAGACGACGGGTGTGTTCCCACGTCTTTTTTTGTGCCGTTTCAAGAATCACATTGACAACCGCCCGGCAGGGAACACGGGCAGAAACGGTTCGCGCCTATGCCTACGATGAAAACCGCCATTCCGAAAATCTCCGCCGTGGTGCTGGGGGCAACACTCCAAGAATATGGGAACACTGATTGACACTACAGCCTACATCGAGTACGGCATACTGATAGCCGTTGTGCTGTCCGCCGCCGAACTCGTGTGCATCGCCTCCCTGAACGGTGGCAAGAAACTGAATCCTCTGGCATACATCGTGGCATTGGCCCTTTGCGCCCTGCTTACATTCCAGATGAGCCGTCTCATTGGTGCCTGCTACGTGAACAGTGCCGTCGACGACGTGCGCAGCGTGGTGGGGATGTTTTCGCAGACCGCTGCCGACATGATAGGCCATGCCGCGAAATACACGACCCGTGAAATCGGCTGGTTCATCTTCCGTCGCTGCCTGTGGTCGCTGCTGTTCATGGCGGTGGCAGGCTTCGTTATCTACATCACGATGGAGAAACCCGTGAAACGGTCGAGGGAGAGGCCCCGCGGCGCGCAGGTGGGCAGGCGCACAAGCTCATCCTACGGCAGGCGCAGATAGTAATAACAACAATACACCTTATATATAATATGGCAACACTGAAAACAAACCACATCCTCGTGGGACTTGGCGGTACGGGTGGCAAAATCCTGCGCGCCTTCAAGATGAGGATGTTCGAAGAGTTTCCCAACAAGGAAGAGAGAGAGAAACAGCCCGTGGCCTTGCTCTACGTGGACTCCACGCGAGAGATGATGGGCATAGGCCGCGCCGACATGGATGTGATGGGGCAGGACGCAAGCTTCGGCGAGAACGAGTTCCTCTATATAAAGGGCTGCGACGTGCCCGACCTGCTCGACAACATCGACAACCACCCGGAGCTGCGCGGCATTGTGAACAACGTCAGCGCCGTGCGCACCGCCATCGGCAACCTCGGCGAGGCCGCCGGACAGAAGCGGCGTGCCGGACGACTGCTCTTTGCCGTCAATGCCCGCAAGTATGTGGATGCGCTGAAGAACTGCTTTTCAAAGTGCAACGAGCGGTCGCACAACAACTCCAAGCAGGTACATATCTTCGCCGGCCTCTGCGGCGGCACAGGCTCCGGTTCCATTATCGACGCCATCGTGCAGGCGAGGAATATCCCCGGTTGGGACGAGGCGCAGATTAATGTCTACGCCATGATACCCGAGCGTGACCTCCCGAAGGCCGACATGGACAAGGGACGCTACTACGAGAACGGCTATGCCGCCCTCAACGAGCTGAACGCCCTGCAGTGCGGCCGCTACATGCCCTGCGACGTGCTGTCGGGCGGCGCGCCTCTCAACGTGTTCAGCGAGCGCATCAAGGGCGTGGCCAACGGCATCGCCGTATATAGCAACGTAAACTCCAACGGCCGCATCGTGGACTCCTTCACCGAACTGCCGAAGATTGTGAGCGACTACGTCTATTCCCGGGTCTTCCTCATCAACCAGGAAGCGTCGGAATGTCACGACATAATACGCGCCTTCAACTTCGAGAACATGGACGGCGCGGAGTTCGAGCACGACGAATGTGTCTCGCCCGAAGAGGTGATGATGACGCAGGAGCTGCCCATCGTGCGCACAAAGAAGCTCTATTCCTTCGGACTGAAACGGGTGATCTATCCCGAGTTGCGTGTGCTCAAGCACATGACCTACACCGTGGGCAAGAGCGTGCTCTGCCAGTTCCGCTACAACAACTGGCGGTCGAGCCTGGGATTTATCGACGAGGAGGTACACTTCGACTACCGCGCCGAATACCTGAAGGACGAGACCCTCAGCCGCTGGATGCTCGACGAGGAACACCTCACGCTGGAGGAAGAGGTGCTCACTGCCAAGGACGGCGCCGCCTTCGACCGTTTCTCGAAGGACTGGCAGAGCCGCGTCGATGATTTCGTGGACTTCTGCAGCGGCTACGAGAACCCGCTCGCCGAACTGTCGAGGCAGATGAACGGCATGTTCGACGAAAGCTTCCGCGACGAGGGCGTGCGCGGCTACTACAACACCAAGCTGCGCTCGCTCAACCCCATAGCCCTCAAAATACGCGACAACATAGAGAAGGAACTCTTCAACAAGTGGCGCGACGGACAGATTTCAATCATGGAACTGAGCCGCATCGGCGAATTGCTCGCCGGCTATGTGGCTGACGACATGAAGAAGAAAATCGACGCTTCGGTGGAAGAGAACAAGAGCCGCCTCAAGGAGTCGGACGACATAATGACCGACATTGCCAGGGACTGGGCCGACGTGGGCTTTATCGGTAAGTTCGTCACCAAGAGAAAGGCCGACCATTTCGCCAAATACAAGGACGAGCTTGCCTATAACCTCGAGCTGCGCACACGCCTCGTGGGACTGGAGTTCGCGCGCCAGCTCTCCTCTGAACTCCAGCGCGAGATAGGCCACATGAGCGACGACATCAACTCGTTCAGCAAGATGCTCAGCGACTGCATCGACGACACCAACCGCCTCATCACCGCCCAGCAGAAGGCTAACAAGGGTCTGGAGGATATGAGCGGGTCCGTGATAGAGGTGAGCGAGGAAGACCGCATGGAGAAATACGAGGAGGAGATACGCTACGACAAGGAGGGCATGGCAAACATCTGCCGCCAGCTGCGCGAGGAGATACTCCCCGACGTGGAGTTCAAGGATTTCGGCGACCTGCTCACGAGAATCAACGAGAAGACGATCAAGCACGCTTTTGACGTGAAACTGTCTGAAATAATACAGGCCAAGCACGCCGACCTGCCGCCCTCGTCAACCAAGGTGCTGGGGCTCAACATTCTGACGCAGCTGCAGCAGAAATTGGGGCGCAACCGCCAGGAGATACAGAAGTTCGCACGTGAGATACTGGAGCAGAGCGGCGCCTACATCAATCTCGACCGCAACCAGATTATCTCGAATATCCGCAACAACGACCAGCCCGACGAAAACAAGAATATCAACCTGCGCGAGGTGCTCATCAGCATACCGTCGCCTATGGACAACCCTGACCTCAAGGAATTTGCCAACGACCTGAAGGAGGCGTTTGAGAGCCAGGTGGAGAACGGCGTGAAGAAGCCAAAGATTTTCATGGAGAGCAGCCGCAAGAACGAGCTGTCGATTATCACCATCAACTACGCCTTCCCGATGCGCGCCATATCGTGGCTCGCAGGATACAAGAAGCGTTATGACAAGTATCTGCACACGGGCAATGCCAACCAGGACCTCAGCCGCTCCATACTGCTCCACAGCGAGGGACTGGGCGACACGCTCCCGGAGCTTTTCGCCAAGAGCGACGCCGAACTGCGCAAGAACGATGCGGAAAGGGCTGCCGCAAAGGCCGCCACGGCACAGCAGCCCGTAGCTGCCGCCCGTCCAATGACTGCTCCCCAGCCGCAGGTAGCGGCAGGAAGTCCCGTACCGCCGCCTGCTCCGGGAGCGGCAGTTCCGCCGCCCGTTTTCCCGCAGGCAGAACCGCAGGTGCAGATGTATCTCAATATCGGCGGGCAGAACTACGGCCCCTACGACTACGCCACGCTAAAGGGCTTTGTGCCGACGGGGCAGCTGACGGCGCAGACTATGGTATGGCAACAGGGCATGGCGGCATGGCTGCCGGCGGGGCAGGTGCCCGAGCTGCAAGCCCTTTTCACCCCCGTGCCGCCGGCAGCGCCGGGCATGCCGCCAGTGCCGGGGGCTGTACCACCGCCGATGATGTAGGGCTGGATTCCGAATTTCCTTTCTTGGGAATACATAGTGACTTCAAGGCATAATGCAATAAGAAAAATACAAGGTGGGGTGTTGTAAAATCCCGCCACAAGAGAAACAAGAAAAACATGGCAAGAGAAACATCCGGCCGTATCAAGAAATACGGCGTGTGCCTCAACAGTGGGTGCGCACAATACAAACAGATACAGGAAATAGTGCATGGCGACATGGAGTGCCCGGAGTGCAAGAAGAAACTCTCACCCTGTGCGCCGCCGAAGCCTAAGAAGAACACCAAGCTGCCTCTCATTGCAGGAGGTGCGGTGGTGGCGGTAGCGGCTGTCGTAGGCGGCATCCTCGCCTTCACCGGCGGAGAGATGTCGTCCGAAGTTTCTGTGGTAGACACAACTGCGGTGGACACGGCGGCAACGAAGCAGCCGGACACCGTCACCGTGGTGAAGACCGACACTGTGAAACAGGTGGACACCGTGACAGTGGAGAAGCGCGTGGAGGTGGCAACCGGGAAGAAGACCGCGTCCGGCAGGACCACGGCTCCGGCAGGCAACCCAAATTACGGCACGGTGAACCTTGGCTACGGCAGATACACGGGCGACCTGAAGAACGGCAAGCCCCACGGCCACGGTACGATAACCTATACCGCTTCCCACCGCATCGTCAGTTCCAAGGATTTCACGGCAAGTGCCGGCGACACCTTCGAGGGCGATTTTCGCGAAGGCAAGGTGTCGGGCAACATCGGCTACTGGAAGCACGACGGCGAAATGACTCCTGTTAAACCTTGACGCCATGAAATCCCGTGTCCTGACAACGATGCTGGCGGCGGCCGTCATGTGGCTGCCGCGCGCTGCCGAGCCGGCAGGTGCCGCTGCGCCCCAGTCGCCGCTGATTGCCAGAATCGCCGCCAGTATGAAAATCGACACCGCTGCGGTACACGGAGCCAACCTGAATGTCGATGCCGCGGTGAAGCATTCCGGCAAGACGCTGAGGCTGCGCACCAATGCGCTTGGCGACATATCCCACATCGGCTACCGCTTGTTCAACGACGAGGTGGTGGCGGCTTATCCCGACAGCCGCGTGTTCGACTTCGTGGAACGCTACGCACTGGAGCTGCGCCTCAAGACCGACACGCGCGTCAATACCGTGCAGGACCGCCTTGCCCTCGACGGCGTGACCGTGACGCAGGGCAGTGTGGATATGATTTACGGCGTGACCGGGGAGACCCCCCTGACCGTGGACTATATCCCGCGGCGCATGTACCGCTTCACGTGGACTTTCGGCAGCGGCAGGAAACTCGGCATCGTGTTCAAGGCTGACTGCCATCTGATAACCGGCACTGATGCCGTCGGGCTGGAACAGCGTTTCTCGCGCGATGTGGTGCGGTGCCCGCGCATTGCCGCCGACGAGGCCATGCGGCAGTGGGACAAGGCGCGCGTTTCCGTTTCCGTTTCCGGCGGCAGGCGCGTGGTCAGCACGGGTGTCTACCTCAGCGAGGCAATCACCGACAAGCTCCTCCAGAACTTGCGCAACAGCAGCTGGAGCCTCGTCATGTCGCCGAAGTCGGCCGTACGCAGCATCTGCAACATCATGCTCACCGGCGGTTGCGAAACGGCGGCGGACATCCCCATGCAGCTCGTCATGGACAAGTACGGCTACAGCACCGACACACTCAGCATCACGCTGGGGCAGTTGGGCAAATACCTCGTGGACGACGGCTGTCATGTCTATGTGGGAGTGAAGAAGACTGACAGCGACGGGCTTCACGGCACGCTCTTCGTAGTGAACGAGGCGATGGGCTACAACCACGTCGTCCCCTTTGTGTGTCCGTTGTCCGTTGCCGCGGGCAAGGCGGCTACCGTCAAGGCGCATATCTACACCTACATTCCGCTGCAGAACGTGACCGAAAAATTCTTCAATCAATACGTAACATACGAGAAATATGAATAGACGACAGATTCTTGCGGCTCTCCTTGCCGGTTTTGCGGCTCTCGGCACTATGGCGCAGACCGACCGCGGCGAGGTGAAGAAGAGCATCGCGCAGATAAAGAAAAGTTCATCCTATATCTACGCCGACGTGACTGCGCCCACTGCCGAGGAGGCACGCCAGGCGGCGGAAGAGGCTCTCTACGCCAAGATTAACGAATGGGCGGCTACGAAGAAGAAGCTGCAGGGTGCGGAGAACTTCCTCATCAACAACAAGCGCACCGATTTCCAGACGCTCTCCACCACGCGCGGCAATATGTACCAGGCCGTGGTCTACGTGAAGAAAGCCGACATCCAGAAGGCTGACAATGCCGACATAATAGAGAACACCAATCCTGTCCCGGCTGCCGACGCGGCGTTGCCCTCATCAAGGGTAGAGGAGATTGGCAGTCAGGCTGTCTATCCCGCCATAGTGAAGAAGATTGCCATGCTCAAGACCTACGACGAACTGGCGAAGGCTGTGCAGACGGGCAAGGGCAACGGCAGCATAACAAACTACGCGCGCTACTCCAAGGAACAGGCTGGCGCAGAGGAGTATTATTTCGCCGTGTATGACAGGAGCGGCAACGTCGTGGCGCTGCTCTCGCCGGGCACCACTCGCGTGAATGTGATGACGGGCGAGAACGACAGCCTCGACAACTACAAGGGGTGCGGAGCTATAATATTCAAAACAAAATAAAAAGGATGCAGATGTTAAGAAAACTGGTTTTTGTGATATTGATGGCAGTCACCGGCGCAACGGGAGCTTCGGCGGTAAATGTCACGCTCACCGTGGACGAGGGCGTGCAGCGCAGTGCGTCAATCGCCAAGGCCGAGACCAACCTCGCCCGTGTGCTGACGGAGATCAACGCCGCGCAGAAGTCTCATTCCGCCGTGTCGGTGAAGGATTTGCAGATGGACGATTTCGCCAAGAAATCATTGGTGCGCCTGTGGAGCGTCACGCCCTTCTATTGCGACGACGACGAGGTGGTGGAGCGCGCGTGGCTCTTCAGGGACGGGTCTGTCGCCGTGTACCACATCCCGCTCATCATCACCCCCGAGGGGGAGGATTTCGGCATGGGCACTTATCAGGATGCCGTGGTGGAGTTCGATGCCAACGGCGTGATAACCGACTTCCGCCTGGCTCTCGACTCGCAGACGCGTGAGAGTATGGAGCGCTGCGGCGATGTGGCCGACAAGGAGCACCAGATGATAATCCTGCAATACGTGGAGCGGTTCCGCACGGCTTACAACCAGAAGGACATTCAGACAATCGACCAGATGTTCAGCGACGATGCCCTCATCATCACGGGCCACGTGACGATGAAGCGGCAGGGCGGCGACAGCAACAATTACGCGTCGAAGGTGGAATACACCCGGCAGAACAAGCAGCAGTATCTTGCCAACCTGCGCAAGGCGTTCGCCCGCAACAAGTGGATTGACGTGAAATTCAGTCAGATTGGCGAGAATGGCGAGAATACCGCCGGTTGTCAGGGCATTACGCGGTCTGCCATCGACAAGACCAAATACGGAGTGCGTCTGCACCAGTCGTGGAAATCGAGCAACTACAGCGACGAGGGGTATCTCTTCCTGTTGTGGGAATTCCCCGAAGACGGCGGCAGTCCGATAATCCACGTGCGTACGTGGCAGCCTGAATGGGTGGGCGGACAGCGCAGCGAGCCGGACAACAACATTTCCACACTGGGAGGCTTCAACCTGTAGACGGCACTCCAGACATCGGGCGAACATATATACATAACAGGTGGACTCTATTAATCCCATCTTCACAGACAATTCGCAGTAATGAAAAAAGCAATATTCCTATTGACGCTTGTCTGCTCCCTGTGGCTCTCCGCCGGGGCGCAGTCGCAGTTTATATCCTTCTCGCCGATGGGCGTGGAAGACCGCCACAACCCGCAGCTCAACGGCAGCGGCGGAGTGCTGGTGCTGTCGGAGATTTCCGACCTCGTCGTAACCGTGGTGCAGGCTCCCGCAACTCCCGTGGAAAGGAGTCAGGGGAAGAATGCTGTCGGATATTACGAATACACGCTTGAGGTGAACAGCGAGGTGATACCCAATGCGAAGATTGAGGTGGCGAAGCGCGGCGACGTGAACCGAACCAGCTTCACCGTGGGCATACGCCCCAACTATCTCCGCGCCTATCTCGTGGAAGAGGTGTCGCAGCCCATAGTGCTCGAGAACCAGACGGCAGGCAACGATGCGAAGCTCGATGCCACAAGGGCGGAGGTGGAGATTAGTTCCCCGCTCGGTGCGCTCCGCATTGAATGCGACAGCGCGCTCGGTGCGACACTCACCAAGACGAGGAAGGCCAACGACGCGTCGGTGAGTGTCTACACGCTGAGTATTCCCGTGGCGAATATCGCCAGTGTGAAGGACAACCTGCAGGAACTTCGCCGCCAGCACGCGGAACTGGAGAAGAAACTCCTCGGCTCGCAGGGCGGTACCGACGCCGAATGGCAGAGGCTCGACGACCTGGAGGCGCAGTGTGCCGGGGAGGAACAACGGCTTGCCAGGCTGTGTGTCGTGAACGTGTCGGCAGAGGAGACAAACCGCGTGAGCATCGACATCAGCGGACTGAAGGCGCGCAGCCGGATGTGCTACGGCATACTCCTGCTCAACAAGGAGGTGGAGGTGACAAACTGCAACCGCTGGATGCGGGAGGGCGGCAAACTCTATGCGCAGACGAAATACGAGGATGCCAAGCGGGCGTATCAGGAGGCGATGAACTCCGGCGACAAGCCCGACGGCGTGACACCCATCATCGCAGCCAACATTGCGCAGTGCGACACGTGCATTCTCTACAGCGATCTGGTGGTCTACGCTTTCCAGAAAATCGCCGCACTGAAGAAACAGGAAACGGTGGCGCAGAGCGAGGTGGCGGAATACTACGGGGCGGCGAGCGACTGCATGCATATCCTGTATAGGTATAATCCCGTGGAGGAATACAAGAACCTGATGACGAAGCTCGACAACTTTGTCGACAATATGCCGCTGGCGATGAAGATTTACACCGTGGGCTGGCAGGTGACGCGCATCGGGGCAAACGAGACGGGCGCAATGCCGGGCGTGGAGATATGGGCGTATTATGGCGACAGGGAGTTCGTGAAGAAGGACTACAAGACTGACGGCAAGTTCGCCAAGCTCGTTGAGGGCAGCAACGATTTCAGGCGGATGGGCGTGACGGATGCCTCCGGCGTGCTCGACATGGAACTTGTGCGCAAGAGCCTGCCCAAGGGCTTCTTCTTCCGGCCCGGCAGTGCCAACGGCAAGGCTGCCGTGGAATATCTCGACATGCAGTATATCATGGCGAAGGCCAAGGGCGAATACATGAAGAGGCAGTTCCGCATGAAGATATACACCGCCAAGTGATTCGCCGGCCGGTAATGAATTGCCAAGTACTGACTACCAATATATTATTGTCTAACAATTTAATTTCTATCAACATGAACAAAACAGTTAAAAAAGGAATCGTGTTCGCATTCCTCATGGCGGCTGGCGTAAACACCGCCTCCGCACAGTTCTCACTGAAAGGCGTGGCCAAGTCTGCCGCTTCCGCGGCTACTTCTTCAGCCTCTTCTTCCTCCGCATCTTCTGCTACAGCTACTACGGAGAACAAAATCAACAAGAGCGACTTCCACAAGTATGAGGCGCGCAAGGTGTATATCACCGACGACAATGGAGCGCGCATCAAGACCGCAGCGGGTACTGACAGTGTTTCGGTGAGACTTTTCGATGTGAGCACCGAAACGCCCACGATGGTAAGCCCTACGGCGATAAAGGCCCAGAGCACGGCAATCAACAAGGCTGTCTTGGCTATTGCTGCCAAGGCTGCCGTGGGAGCGGGCGTCGGCGCACTCTCCGGCGGCGGTTCGGGTGCCTTGGCCGGTCTGGCTGCGGGCATCGGACTGAGCGTGGACGATATCAAGACCATCATCTCGCTGAAGAAAGACATCAGCAAGCAGAAGAAGGTGCTTGAGGCTTATGAAAAGTCGTTCGACGAGGAGGGACAGCAGATCGTGGCAGAGCTGGACAAGGATTCCAAGAAGGCTCTTGGCGACCTTGACAAAACGGCTACCGATATGAAGGCGAGCGACCTGCTGGCGGCTAGGAATAAGGATTCTTACACGACCCCACCGTCTAACTCCTCTATCGACGCCCTCAATGCAGCCTTTGCTAACTTGTCTAAGTGACGGCAGAATACAGGTGACAATAAAAAATCGAGTAGGAGGAAAACGAAAGTAGGAAGAAAACTACTTCGTTTTCCTCCTACTCGATTATAGGATTTCTTATCCCAAGCCCGTATAAAGTGACGATTTAAAAAATCATAAGCCATTGACCATACCAACTTAATTTTTTATCGTCACTAAAAGTTTATTTGTTGATAAGGATTAATTTGCCCTTAACTATGTAGGTGCCGTTGCTGAGAATGTCGGACACCTTAGAGGGGATGATTTGACGAGCCACGAGATTGCCTGCGAGGTCATATACATCCACAGGGGCATTGTCGCTGAGACTGTTAGTGCCAATAACGTCAATGCCAGTAGGCTCGCTTGCTGCATACACGTCACTGGTAGCGGTGATGGCAGTCGCAGAATCATCCACGTAAGAGTTGGCACTGAAGCGGTACATATAACTATCTTTCACAGGTACGGTAACTGTAGCCTCGGCCGTAAGCGCATCGAATGATACAGGGATGTTTTCGCTCCAGGTCTTGCCCTCGTCAGTAGAGTAGTTGATATAAGACTCGTCAGTATCCTTCATGGTTATCTGAAGGTCTGAGTTTATGACAACCTCGACGGTATGCGTATATGTCTTGTCGGTTGCGTTGTATCCGTCGGTGACATCACCGGAAAGAGTGACGCTCTCTACAGCAGGACTATAAGAAACTTCAGGGCCTTTGACGGTGGCGCTTGGCTTGAAAACGTCAAGGTCAGACAACGCATCGATTGGGGTCTCTACGATGCGGAACATATAGGAAGTGTATCCCG
Source organism: Oscillibacter sp. MSJ-31 (assembly GCA_963629785.1). Classification (GTDB taxonomy): domain Bacteria; phylum Bacteroidota; class Bacteroidia; order Bacteroidales; family Bacteroidaceae; genus Prevotella. The sequence goes on from CAVGJZ010000021.1 coordinate 16,835, forward strand.
GCACTACTGAAACAGATTCTGTGCCGGAAGCGGATGTCACGTTTTTGGCAAGAGTCCAATTGTTGCCGTTGTCGTGGGAATAGTAGATACCGGCACTTTTGAATATCTTGGCCATATTGTCCGAGGTGCTCCAAGTGATTTCTGGATTGAAAGTGCCATTCTCTGCATTGTAGCTGCTCTTCATCTCGTCAGCAGTAGGAATCTTGTCAATACCGCAAGAGATGTTTGTTGTATCGCTTGCTGTGTACACGCCACAGATAGCTGTGATGGCATTCGCAGAATCATCCACGTAAGAGTTGGCGCTGAAGCGGTACATATAACTTTTTTTCACTGGTACGGTAACTGTAGCCTCGGCCGTAAGCGCATTGAATGATACAGGGATATTCTCGCTCCAGGTCTTGCCCTCGTCAGTAGAGTAGTTGATATAAGGCTTGTCAGTATCCTTCATTGTCATCTGCAGGTCAGGGTTGATGGCAACCTTGACGGTGTGAGTGTATGTCTTGTCAGTTGCGTTGTATCCGTCGGTGACATTGCCGGAAAGAGTGACGCTCTCTATGGCAGGACTATAAGAAACTTCAGGGCCTTTGACGGTGGCGCTTGGCTTGAAAACGTCAAGGTCAGACAACGCATCGATTGGGGTCTCTACGATGCGGAACATATAGGAAGTGTATCCCGGCACTACTGAAATGGATGCTGTGCCAGAAGCGGACGTCACGGTTTTTGCAAGAGTCCAATTTTTGCCTTTGTCGTGGGAATAGTAGAGGCCGGCACTCTGGAATGCGTTGGTCATATTTTCCGAGGAGCTCCAAGTGATTTCAGGATTGAAAGTGCCGTTCTCAGCATTGTAGCTACTCTTCATCTCGTCTGCGGTAGGTGTCTTGTCAATGCTGCACGATATGCCTAGAGGGAGATTATATTCCGCGGAAGTGAAAACCCAACGTCCTTCCTTTACTATAGATCTGTAGTTGTCTTGAGGGTATGCAGTTACGCGGAATCTTACCTTGGTCTTGTCCCAAATGGCAGTCGTGGTAACAAGTCCCGACATAGAGTCGTAAGTGCCCACTTCTGTCCAAGTGTAGCCTCCATCAAAGCTGACTTCGGCCACAGCGTTTTTAAACAATGCTTCTGTAGGTCCGGCAATGTTATATACAACATTTATAGTATATTTCGTGCCATCGAAAGTGATACTTTGAAACATGACATAAGCTTTTGCACATACATAAAAATCACTTGCTATAGAAGAGATGTCTCCTCCTATGTCGCAAAAGGTGATATCAGCAGAAGACTGGGAGTTGACCTTTAAAAAGTAGCTTTCATTCTTTTCGGAACCAATCGTTCTGATGTGTCCGGATGTATAATCGTTGTCTATGGCATATCTATTGTATTTATAGAAAACTCCGCTATAGGACAATTTCTTGCCACCGTCAATCTTCCAATAGGTATAGGCATATTTGTCTGTATTCTTAATCCACCCCCAAATTTGATTACCATTGTCGTTAATTCCAAGCAGAGTGTATGAAAAGTCTGAGCCGGACCCCTGGCCTGTGTTAATGATAACACTTTTGGCATTATAGACCGCTGATACAGGTAGTATGCCACCAATAACCATCACCAGCAGAACCAAGAAATTCAAGTAAAAATTTTTTCGCATTAGCTTAATTGTTAAAAGTTTGTTTAATTGTTGCGCTTTTTAACGAGAATCAGATGTAAAATTCAATCCTTATGATAGAAAGACTTTAACATCCCACCTTCTCTGTAGTGTGAAAGATAAGAATTTTGTTACACAACTACATTTCGCTTGCAAAGTTATAAATTTTGACAGCAACAACAAAACTTGCGGGAACTTTTTACGGTTGTTAAGAAAAGATTGCCCGGGTTTATAAAATGCCAATCACAAGAATGGTACCATAAATACGGGAGATATAAAAAAGCAAGAAGGAGCGTGCTTCACAGCGCGCTCCTTCTCTAATCTGCTAATACTTGCTGATAATAAATATGTAACTAACTTTTACAAAAATCTTTTCTCTTTTTATTCTTCTTCATCATCATCCCAGATGTTGAAGCCATGGCCTTTGGCACCCTGGTCGAGGTCTCCGGTATCAGTGCTGCCTGTTCCGCCGGAACCCTGGTTTCCGCCGTCGCCGCCTTGTCCTGTGGTGCTTCCGGCTCCGCTGTCTCCGCCGGAGCCTGCCAGTATGTACGTTTCACATTCGCCGCTGATGATTTGCATTTGTGGTGCGATATATTTCTTTTTCATTTTTCTTGATTTTCCTTTTTTTTGTTTCCTGAATTGTGCCGAGTTGCTGATGCTTACTTCACGATGAATTTCTTGCCGTTCTGGATGTAGATGCCCTTGGCGAGCCGGGAGGCGCTGCCGTTGAGGCTCACGAGAGTGCCGTTGAGGCTGTAGACGGGAGCGTCGGCGCGCTCGCCGGTGATGATAACCATTTCGCCTGCTGATGTTGTCCCGTTGTCCTCTATTGCGCCGAAGGTAGACGCCTGCTTTGCGCCGCTGGGGTTGCCGCCGAAGAAATTGTCGTTGTCTTCCTTGCCTCCGTCGCGGTCGGTGGTCTGTACCACGCTCTTGTTGGCGCTCCATTTCATGTTGCCGTCGGTGACGAACCAGAACTTGTAGATCTTGTTGCCATCCTTGTCCACGTCGTTTTTCTTGCTGGCATAAACATAGCTGTACTGGGGGATATTCACGGTCTGCGCAGCGGTAGACGAGCTGTAGTCGCTGCCGATATAGTTGCCGATGAAGCGGTAGTCCATGCCTTCATCGTCATCCTGCGTCACGATGGTGGTCTGGGATGTCACCACTGTTGGCTCCGGGTTTCCGGTCACGATGTCAAACTTGTTGAGGTCTACCACGAACTTGGCGTCCTCGTCAGTGTTGGCGGGGCGTATCATGTATGACTCGTGGGCGTAGATAACGATGTCGTCGTCGCCGGGGGCAGTGTTGTTGCTGATAGATGCGTAGTCCCATCTGCCCGTAGAGGCGTTTTTGGCGGTGCATTTGTGGAACTGGCATACGTCAATCGTGAAATAGAGGTGAATCTTGTTGCCGTTGGGTGATATGGTGCGGTCCACCTTGTTGAAGAGACACACGTTGGTGCCCTTGCCGAACACGTCCTCCACCTGTGCCTTCGTCATGTTGAACGGCACGCAGAGCGTCCACCACTTGCCGCCTTTGATGTTGATGGGGTACTGGTCGCTGTTGCGCGAGTCGTCGTTGGCGAGCACGAACATACGTGTGCCGAGGTGGGCGATGCGCTTCAGGTCGTCTTCGGTGTAGGTCTTTTCTTCGTTGTTCTCGGTGTATTTTTCTCCCACTTTGTATCCTGCCTCCTCGAGAACGGCCTTCTCCTCATCGGTCAGCTCCGTGCGGTAGGTGGTCACGCCGTCCCACTCCACGCCGTTCACGGCGGTGATGTACGAGCGCATCCACTGGCTCTGCGACGGCCAGATATAGCTGTCGCCTACGTAGGTGTCCTTGTAGCCTACGGTTACGGCAGTTGCAGCCGTTACACCGAAGCCGCTCAAAGTCGTTGTTTCTTTGCCTACTGCTATTGTGGCTTGTTGATTGTAAGTCCCGTCGTCGCTGACCTTTGTTGCATACTTGCGGGTAGTGTCGAAGTATGTCTTCAGGTCGTCGGTGCTGGTGATGGAGTTGGGGTAGTGGAGGATCGACATATATGCGCCGCCGTTGATATAGTTCTCGCGGTTGGCGTAGCCGGAACTTGTGTTGTCGGCTGTACCGCCTGCCTGACTGTTTTTGGAAGGGTCGAAACCGTTGTTGCCCATCAATGTGTTGCCGGGAAAAGCCGTACATTCCTTGTCGCCTGCCGTTATGTTTTCAGCAGGTTTTCCGTTGGGCATTACCGGTGCCCTGTCGCCCATGAAATACACGTCCTGGTACTGTCGGCCGAAGAAAGCGGCGGGACCGATGTATTTCACGTTCTTGGTAATGATGATGGTGGATTCTGACACGGCGGAATTACAGGCAAAAGCCGAGTTGCCGATGTAGCGCAGCTTGCTGTTGAACTTGAGGTTCTTGAGAGCTTTGCAGTTGAAGAACGCCCCGTCGCAAATCTTGTCGAGGCTCTCGGGGAAAACTACTTTCTCCACCTTTTCCAGATTTGTCAATGCTTCCTTTGCGATGGTGGTGATGTTTGACGGGAGGGAAAGTTGTTTGATTGTCAAGTTGCCGACCATCCAACTACGGTCGTCAGATACGTAAAATGCCGTCTTTTCGAAAGTCGTACTTGAATAAGATGTCCCGCTAAGGTCAAGTGCGGTCATGGTGGTGTTGGCATCACCATTGGGGTAAATGATACCCTGTATAAATGCGTTTGTCACCGTACCGCCCTTCACGGCAACCTTTGTATAGCTGCCGTTGTTCATTTTTGTTTTTACTGCGGTGACGTCGTCGTTGGTGGCAGTGTTGGTCAGGGTAATGGTCAAAGTGCCATTGTTGTCTGATTCAGTGAACGTTACATTGTCAGCCCACAATTTACCCCCCCCCATGAGGGTGGACGCAATAAGGCACACTGACAGGAGTAGAACCTTTTTCATTTTACTTAAAATTTTTGTTTTGTATCTTTTAGCTTAACTTATATGGCGACACACAGTTGGTTTTTAGCTTTAGCCTTTATCACTCACTGTTATGTTTTTTTTAGCTTTGTCTTCTTTGCCCCTTGTCCTTCTTGACTTGGCGGGGCTTATTTAGCGACTTTTTCGTATTGGATGCAAAAGTATGAAAATAACGAATACGCTGCAAACTTTAGACGGAAAATTTTGTCGTTTTTGTGAAAATCATCGTCAGACGGTTGAAATGTGATAGCGAATTTGTCAGCGTCAAGATGCGGCGCAGATATATTCTACACCTTTTATATATTATACCTCCCGGCATTTGTATGTTTTTTATACCTCCCGGCACTCCACCATCTCCGTTCCGCGGTATATCACCACGAGGCGGTGGAGCTTTGTGCCATTGACTGACTCGCGCACGATGTCGCTGTCGGCATAACGGCAAATCTGGGCTTCGGCTTCGCCGGAGAGCTGCGCCAGCTGGTCGTCGACGGTAGCGGATTTGCAGTATTTCAGTTCCACGATGTAGGAGTCGGTCATGTCCTTGTAGATGTCGCGGAGCGGCAGGAGGAAGATGTCGGCATAGCCGCCGTCGTTGTCAAGCTCGGAAATGGGGCGGTAGAAGCGGCACTGGCTCGTCATGGCGAGTGTGAAGCCGTGGACGAAAGCCTCGCCCTTCTGCTTGTCGCGCTGCGAGGAGAAACGTTTCAGGCAGTCGGCGATGTATTCGAAATAGGGCTTGTAGTCGCCGTCATACGCCATCTTGCTTTCCAGCCGGTTTTTGTCGTGTGATTCATAGACGAGGTCGTTCTCCTTGTACGTGTCGAGCAGGTAGGTGTACATCTGGTCGCGCACCACCTCGTTGGGGATGATGAACTTTGTGGCTCCCTTGTACTCCCCGTCAATCGTCACCATACCGAAATAGAACAGCAGGCTGAGGAAATTGTCGGGGTCGTTGATGCGCTCGGCAGGGAAGTTCTCCACGAGGTTTCCCGTCACGAATCCCTTTGTCACCAAGTCCTGGATGATGCTGGCGTCGTCGAAGAAATCCCTGTCGTGGCGGATGAGCATGCGTATCTTGTCGTAGTCGATGCGTATGTTCGTCTCGATCATCTTGTCGGGCATGTCGTAGTCGTTACGGATGTAATTATCCACAAAGTTGAGCACCATCACGGAGTTATACATGGTTGTCTTGCCATAGCTCCTGACGGAAAAGCAATAGTTGTCGTACCACGGTTTGATGGTCTTTATCAGTTCGTCCACGGTGTGGTTGAACGGCAAAACACTAGCATAGTATTCCAGCATCTCGCGCACTTCCTCCTCCGTAAAGCCTGTCATTTCGTTAAACTCGGGCGCAAGGGAATAGTTGGTGCCGATGTTGAAGCCGCTCGTCAGGTCGTCCATCGTGACAGGGCTGACACCGGTGACGAAAACGCGCCCCAACGACGAGCCTGCCGCACCCTTGATGGCATTGAAGAACCTGCGCAGATAACCCTCGCCGTGGGTTTGCTCTCGGTATCTCTTCTCGTGCTCCTTGCTGGCGAGAATCATATTCGTGAAATTGTCGTATTCGTCGATGAAGAGGTAAATCTTCTGTCCCGCTTCCTTGCATACCTGGCAGAGGAATGCCAACTGCGCCACAGCTCCGTCGCGCTTGTTCATTTCCTCCTTGGTGCCGGCGGGCAGCAGGTGGGCGTAGACATTGCAGAACGAGCAGAACGCGATGTTGCAGTGTGTGTCAAGCCCGTCCTTGTAGTCGTTCAGAGTTCCCACCACCTCGGAGAAATTGAGGTGTATTACAAGATATTTGTTGTGCTCGGGAGTGGGGTTCTCTCCGATATACAGCTTGCCGAAAAGTCTCTCGAACTTGTCCGCCTTGTTTATGTCGTAGTAGTTTTCGAGCATGGAGATGGTGAGGCTCTTGCCGAAGCGGCGAGGGCGCATAAAGAAGAAATACATATGCGCATCCTCTATGTCTTCTATAAACGGGGTCTTGTCTACATAGTAGCAATCCTCCATAATGACATCCTCGAAATTCTGCATCCCGTAAGGTATGCGCTTGCGGTAAATCCGCTTTCTTCTTTCTCTTGTTGCCATGGTCGAAAATATTGTCAGGCGTTTCCAAAATCTTTGGAATCCGTATTGTCGAAACAAAAATACTGCAAATCATGGAAAGAAAAAAATTAATCGCGGAAAAACTTTGTTACCTTTGCAAAGGTAAGCCGCAACCCACATAAAACATAATGTATATGGCACTCACGAACATAGAAAAGCATTACAACAAGCACCCCGAAGACCTGCGTCTGCTCAGGCGCCACGGCATCGTGGAGTTTGAAACCACCATGTACCACCTGCGCCGCTTCCTTCGTCCCGGCATGCGCCTGCTCGACATCGGGGCGGGCACGGGCCGCTACACCTCGGCACTCATGGCGGAAGGCTATGAGGTGAAGGCGGTGGAGCTGGTACGCCGCAACATCGACGTGTTTCTCAAGCGCGAGCCCGCGGCCGACGTGGTGCAGGGCGACGCGCGCTGCATGCCGTTCCTGCCTTCCGCCACGTCCGACGTGACGTTGCTGCTCGGACCGCTGTATCACCTGATTGGCGACGGGGAGAAGATAAAGGCGCTGGAAGAGGCGAAACGTGTCACGAAACCCGGCGGCGTGATTTTCGTGGCTTACCTGATGAATGAATACAGCATCCTGTCGTACTGTTTCGACGAGGACCGCATCGGCGGACTGATGGACCGCGGCGCCGTGGACGGCGGCTATCATATCCGCGCGGCGGAAGACGAGCTTTACGACTATGTACGCCTCGAGGACATCGACAGGCTCGACCGCGCGGCAGGGCTGGAGCGCGTCACCGTGTTCTCGCCCGACGGTCCCGCCGACTATATGCGCACGCGCCTCAACCGCATGAGCGACGAGACGTTCGCCCGCTTCATCGACTATCAGAAGAGCGTATCGGAGCGTCCCGACCTTATGGGGGCGGGCAGTCATGTGGTGGATGTGGTGAGAAGGCCGGAATAAAGGAACATGGCGGAGGGGCAATGTGACATTAAATTTGTTGCTTTCGTGATAATATGTTACCTTTGCGGTGAAATTTAACACAAGGCGGACTCTGAAACTTGGGAAACGCCGTAAACAAGGCATTATGGATATAAAGAGATTTGTAAGAAATTCAGGACTGGCGCTGGCGGTGCTGGCGGCAACCGCGGCGAATGCAGCCGAGAGAGACACTCTGACCGTGTTCGACGCGGCGCGCTTCTATGACGGATACCTCGTGACGAACCTCCCCGACGACCCCACGCTCGAGGGGATATTGAGGCACACCACCTCCAACTACGCCGTGAAGCTCACCGACGAACAGCTCGACCAGATTGGCGACAGCCTGCAGATGCACGTGTGGGTGCAGGCTTGCTGCGACAACTACGACCGCATAGGCAACGTGAACCTCGCCTTCGTGCCAAAGGGCAGGGAGAGCTACAAGGTGGACTACGACAATCCCGACGAGGGGGTGGAGCGCATCGAGATAGGGCGTTTCATCACGCCGTTCATGAACAAGAACAAGAAGCCGGACACGGTGCCCTACAGCTACGAGGTGCCGTATCTGAGCTATATCTTCCGCGACGCGGCGCTGCGCGCCAAGTATGACATCTGGGTGGAGTTTGAGCTGTTCGGCGTGCCCTACGCCGCCAACACCCAGATTTCGGGTTGCGCGGACAGGAGCGACGTGTTCCTCGGCACGCTGAAATTCTCGTCGCTGCAGGAGAACCGCGGCGTGCAGGCAGACAAGGATGTGCTCGTGCCGATAGTGATAAAGAAACCCGAGTACCTCGGTCATAACTTCAATAACTACAGCGAGAGGGGCACCGACGAGATAGGCAAGGCCATAAAGACATACGAGTTTGAGGTGCCCAAGGACGTGAAGGACGGAATGGTGGTGCTCGTGACATCCAACCACGGGGCCGACTCGGGCGGCGAGGAATACAACCGCCGCTGGCACTATGTGTATTACGACGGCGGCGAGGAGCCGGTGCTCACCTACAAGCCCGGACGGACGAGCTGCGAGCCGTTCCGCAAGTACAATACTCAGGTGAACGGCATCTATACTTTGTTCAAGCGTTCCGACGCTGGATGGCAGGAGTTCAGCAACTGGTGTCCGGGTGACGTTATCGACAACCGCATAGTGGCGCTCGGCAGCGTGAAGGCCGGCAAGCACAAGATAACGCTCAGCGTGCCCGACGCCGTGTTCAAGGACGGGAAAGGTGATTTCCCCGTGTCGATGTTCTTCCAGGGGCTTACCGATGGCGAGTTCGACAGCATTGAGGGCATCGAGGCTGACAAGGCGCAGTCGTTCGTGGGCTTCAATGTAGCGGACGGTGTGCTGACGGCGCAAAGTTCCGAGGGTGTTGTAGAGATTGAGGTGCGCGACCTGCAGGGCAAGCTCGTGCGCCGCAACGAGTGCCAGAAGGCTGTCAGCGTGGCAGGTGTGCGCCCCGGCGTGTATATCGTCAGTGCGGAGCTTACCAACGGTATTATCGAAACGCACAAGGTGAAATTATAAGCGCGGTTTTTGTTTGGAAAACCAGAACCGCACAATAAAAGCATCCGCAATGCAGATTGACAGGGCGTTGCGGATGCTTTTTGTAATAGGGTGGGCGTAAGCTTCTATAATAACGGTGTCATGTAGAGTGGAAGATAGATGATTCCATTCTCCTCCTTGTAGTCGGCGGTATGCAATACTGTGGGGGATGTTATGTATCCTTCAAATTTGCCTATGCACTTTGTCAGGGAAGACAGGGTGTAGTTCTTGCCGCTCTTGACTTCTATCGGACGGATGTTGTGACGGTTGGTAACTTTGTCTTTTTGGAGCAGGAAGTCAATTTCCATTCGCTCTTCAGCTTTTTCAGACGACTTGCTGTAGAAGAAGAGCTTGTTTCCGCAGGATGTCAGCATCTGGGCTACTATGTTTTCAATGAGCATCCCTTCGTTCACTTCCAGTTTTCCGAAGAGTAGTTTTTGGTAAATTTCCGACGACACTATGCCCTTTTCGTCAAAAGAGTGGCTGATTAGCAGGCCAGTGTCGTTCATGTAGCACTTTAATGTGGTGCGGTCTTCGTTCATCTTCAGTCCGATGTTCGGCTCGGTGGAGTTGTAGCAGATGTTTACGACTCTGGCATCCTTCAGCCAAAAGAATGCGTCGTTCCAATCACGGTATTTTGCGCCCGGTTTCAAGGCGGACAGCCGGAATTTTTTTTCGTGCTTGGAAAGTTGGGAAGGTATCTGGTCGAAGATGGATACCGCCTTGTCCGCCAGTTCGCTTGCATAATTGAAAATGTCGTTGCGGTAGATGGCCAACACGTCGCGCTTGGTGGCGTCTACGGCATCGAAGTCTTTTGTCTCCACATATTTCTTGACGGCTTGCGGCATACCTCCGACTATCATGTAAAGACGGAATGCGTCCATTGCCTGACGGTGAAAAGCCTGTCCCATAGGCTTGTGCTCTATGTACATTTTCCGTATCAGGTTCATGAGCATGTCGTTGCCGGTGGCCCAAAGGAACTCTTCAAAGTCCATAGGGTACATTTGTATGGGGCGTTCTTCCGACGGGATTACGATGCCCTGCGTGTTCTTCTTTATGCTTACAAGCGAACCGGTTTCTATGTAGTCGTATCTGCCGTCGGCTACCAAAAATTTGACGGCAGCCCTTGCTCTGGGGCATAGCTGCACTTCGTCGAGGATGATAAGTGATTTCCGTTCGTGCAGTCTCACCTTGTAGTGCTGGCTCAGATACAGAAACAGCGTGTCGAGGTCTTCCAGATACAAGTCGAACCAGTCTCTTACCATCCGTGGGGCTTTGTTGAAGTCGATAAGGATGTAAGACTCATATTCGTTCTTTCCGAACTCTTCTGCGATGTAGCTCTTGCCTATGCGCCGTGCCCCCTCTATGAGCAGAGCCACGTCGCCGTTTCTTTTGTTCTTCCAGTCAAGGAGTTGCCGGTAAATTTTTCGTTTCATGACAATGTCCTTTCCCTCTTTTTGAGATTTTTTTAACCGTGGGAATACACCTTTTTGAGATTTTTGTTTTGCGGTGTACGCACCTTTTTGAGATTTTTTTTCCGTCGCAAAGATACTCCTTTTTGAGATTTTCGGCAAGGATGTTTTGGGAAAATTGTCTCAATTGTCTACATTGTCTCTATTGTCGTTTAAAAAAGACACCGTTCCTTTGTTTGTTAATTATCCGGTTTCGTTCAAAGAATACTGTGATAAATCATGATGCGGCGGAGCAACAAAAAAAGACCCGAAACCTTGCGGTAACGAGTCTTGCGGTGATGTTTGTGGGCGTTGACGGATTCGAACCGCCGACCCTCTGCTTGTAAGGCAGATGCTCTAAACCAGCTGAGCTAAACGCCCTTGCTCTTGTAAGCGGTTGCAAAGGTATGAATAATTTTCTCACCCTCCAAATTTTTCAAACGTTTTTTCTGAAAATTGTTTTGAATTGCCCGCTTTTTCCGTTGGGGTCGGTCTATTCTTGGCAGCAAAGCAAACATATTTCAGTCGTGCATCGTACGATGTGAGGTCGTGTGTCATACGGTATGAGGTCATGCATCGTACGATATGAGGTCGTACATCGTACGATGTGAGGTGGGCAAAGCGTGCTTTCGTGCCTTTTTCTTTGTCGTTGTCAAATGGACTTTTTGTAAGACAAGTCAAGATTTCCGATGCGGGATCGCTTGATTTTTTGGATTTAATCATTTAACTTTGCAATGCGTACGTAAATGTGCGCGCAATGAAAATGGAAAAGACATTAGCAATGGTGGATGTGCTTCAGCGGTACTTCAGTACGCAGCCCGTGCTGAAAGCATGGCTGTTTGGCTCTTTCTCCAGAGGGGAAGAAACCAAGGACAGCGATGTGGACATTATTGTCGCTTTGGACAAGAGCAAACCTGTTGGTCTGAAATTTTTCGGTATGTGGAGCGATTTGGAGGACTTGTTGGGACGCAAGGTTGATTTGGTGTCGGAGGGGACACTGCTCCCATTTGCCGAAGAGTCCGCAAACCGCGATAAAATTCTTGTGTATGAGAGAGGCAGGTAGAGATAGGGGGCGTCTGGAGCACATGCTTCAAGCCATGGAAAGAATCATTCGTTTTACCAAAGGAAAAACTTTTGAGGAATTTGTGGCAGATGACATGATGTATTACGCTGTGGTCAAGAATATTGAAATTCTTGGCGAAGCTTCTAATATGCTGACGGAAGAATTTAAGAAAACGCATCCACAAACTCCGTGGAAGCAGGTGAACGGTATGAGAAATTATATTGTTCATGAATATTTCCAAGTGGACAACAACGTGGTTTGGGATGTAATAACTAATGATTTGGCTGTATTGCAACGGCAGATAACCGATTATCTCGCAGAAATGCGATAAGCGTTGGTGCCACTCCAGCCGTAGTGTTTTCTGTGCCGTTACAAAAGCGCAAGGCGTGCGTCCTTATTACGACGAAAATCTGAATATTATGAAAGCTACAATGAGCGACTGGATAAGTCGCGTAATCAAAGGCAAACACACTGTGGCAGTGCCGGTGATGACGCATCCCGGCATTGAGCTGATAGGAAAGAGCGTGAGGGAGGCGTGTTGTGACGGACAAATCCACTACGAGGCGATAAAGGCGCTTGCCGCGAAATACCCAACGGCGGCAGCGACGGTGATAATGGACCTGACCGTTGAGGCGGAGGCCTTCGGTGCGGAGATACACTACACGGAGGATGCAGTGCCCGCCGTTGTGGGGAATATGCTGAACGGCGCCGGCGACATCAAGGCTCTGAAAGTGCCTTCGCTCAGGGAAGGACGCGTGCCGGAATACCTGAAGGCCAACCTCCTCGCCGCGCGTGCCATAACCGACAGACCCTTGCTCGGCGGCTGCATAGGACCGTTCTCGCTCGCCGGCAGGCTCTACGACATGTCGGAGATAATGGTGCTGATATACCAGGACCCCGATGCGGCGCACACGCTGCTCGCCAAGTGTACGGAGTTTATACTCAAATACTGCCGCGCACTGAAGGCAACGGGTGCCGACGGTGTGGTGATGGCGGAGCCGGCTGCCGGACTGATGTCCGACGACGACTGCAGGCGGTTCTCCTCTGACTATGTGAAATATATCGTGGACGAGGTACAGGACGACACGTTCAGCGTGGTGCTCCACAACTGCGGCAACACCGGCCACTGCACCAAGGCGATGGTGGCGACAGGAGCCGCCGCATACCATTTCGGCAACAAGTGCGATATGCGCGAGGTGATAAAGGACGTGCCGCCCACGGCACTCGCCATGGGAAACGTGGACCCCGTGTCGATGTTCAAGGAAGGCACGCCGGAGCAGATATACGAATACACGGGCCGTCTGCTCCGTGACATGAAAGATTACCCCAACTTCGTCCTTTCGAGCGGATGCGACACCCCACCGCATACCCCGATGCAGAACATCGACGCCTTCTTCAAGGCACTCGACGATTACAACAAGTGACGCAACACATTAACGGCGGAAAACGTACCGGGTCGTTTTTTTATCGTCACTAAACCATGCGGCTGCAAGAGCTTACGGACGCTCTTGCAGCCGCATGGTTTTTTCATGACTGTCAAACTTTTCTCCGTTCCTGTTTGCCGTGTCGTGGTAAATCAGTATATTTGCATAATTGTAACAGATGTAAGACAGCGCGCGGATTTTCAACAGCGTGCCTAAAAATATACTGAATATGGAGAATAGAATAACAAAACTCTTCGGAATAAGATACCCCATAATACAGGGCGGAATGGTATGGTGCAGCGGATGGCGGTTGGCGTCGGCAGTGAGCGAGGCAGGCGGACTGGGCCTTCTCGGCGCCGGTTCGATGCACCCCGACACGCTGGTCGAGCACATCCGCAAGATGAAGCAGGCCACGGACAAGCCCTGGGGCATCAACGTGCCGCTGCTCTATCCCGAGATTGACAGACTGATGGAAATCATTGTCTCCGAGGGCGTGAAGATAGTGTTCACCTCTGCCGGCAGTCCCAAGAAATACACGCCGATGCTCCATGCCGCCGGCATCACCGTGGTACACGTGGTGGCGAGCAGTAAGTTTGCCGTGAAATGCCAGGAGGCGGGAGTCGATGCCGTGGTGGCGGAAGGCTTCGAGGCAGGAGGCCACAACGGCCGCGAGGAGACGACCACGATGACCCTCATCCCGCAGGTGAGGCAAGCCACCACGCTGCCCCTCATAGCGGCCGGCGGTATAGCCTCCGGCCAGGCCATGCTCGCGGCGATGGCTCTCGGGGCGGAAGGAGTGCAGTGCGGCACCGTGTTCGCCATGAGCCGGGAAAGTTCCGCCTCGGAGGAATTCAAGACACTGTGTACGCACCTCAACGAAGGTGACACCATGCTGAGCCTTAAAAAGATAGCCCCCACCAGACTGATAAAGAACGCCCTCTACGACAGGATAAAGGAAGCCGAGGACAACGGTGCCGATGCCGATGCGCTGCGCGGACTGCTGGGCAAGGCGGCTGCGAAACGCGGCATCTTCGAGGGGGACCTGGAGAACGGCGAACTCGAAATAGGCCAGATCGCGTCGGGCGTGAATACGGTGCAGACGGCAGGCGAAATCGTGAGCCGCATGGTGCAGGAATACGACGACACGCGCAGCAGACTGGTTTCGCACGAGATCCATTAATCTTATATGATGAAAGACAAAGGAGAAAATTTATTAGGCAATATAAAATACCCGCAGGACCTGCGCAAGCTGCCGGTTGAAAAGCTGCCGCAGGTGTGCGACGAACTGCGGGACGACATCCTGAAGGAACTGTCGGTGAACCCCGGCCACCTGGCCTCGAGCCTTGGTGCGCTGGAGATTACCGTGGCCGCGCACTACGTGTTCGACACGCCCTACGACAGGATAGTGTGGGACGTGGGGCACCAGGCCTACGGGCACAAAATCCTCACCGGGCGCTGCGACACCTTCAACACCAACCGCAAGCTCCACGGCATACGCCCGTTCCCCTCGCCCGAGGAGAGCGAATACGACACCTTCGTGTGCGGCCACGCCTCGAACTCCATTTCCGCGGCGCTCGGTATGGCGGTGGCTGCCAGGCGCACCGGCAATGACGGCCGCCATGTGGTGGCGGTAATCGGCGACGGCGCCATGAGCGGCGGTCTCGCCTTCGAGGGGCTCAACAACGTGTCTTCCACGCCGAACGACATGCTCATCATCCTCAACGACAACAACATGAGCATCGACCGCAGTGTGGGCGGAATGAAGCAGTATCTGCTGAAGCTCAACACCAACGGGACATACAACAAGTGGCGCTACCGCGTGGCCACGTGGCTGCGGTCGAAAGGCATGCTCGACGACAACCGCCGCAAGGGAATCATACGGCTGAACAACGCCCTCAAGTCGGCCATCAGCCACCAGCAGAACATCTTCGAGGGGATGAACATCAGATATTTCGGACCCTTCGACGGGCACAACGTCGTTGAACTCGTACACACGCTCCGGCAACTGAAGGACATGAAAGGCCCCAAGCTGCTGCACCTGCACACCGTGAAGGGACACGGCTATGCCCCGGCGGAAAAGGCCGCCACGATATGGCATGCCCCGGGACTCTTCGACGTGACCACCGGAAAGCGCATCACGACGGAGAACGGCAACGAACCGGCGAAATACCAGGAGGTGTTCGGCAACACCCTCCTCGAACTGGCGCGCCGGAACGGCCGCATCGTGGGCGTGACACCGGCCATGCCCACTGGATGCTCCATGAACATCATGATGAAGGAGATGCCGGGACGCGTGTTCGACGTGGGCATCGCCGAGGGGCATGCCGTGACGTTCTCCGGCGGTATGGCGAAAGACGGGCTGCAGCCCTTCTGCAACATCTACAGTGCCTTTGCACAGAGGGCGTATGACAATATAATACACGACGTGGCGATTGCCAACCTGCCCGTGGTGATATGCCTCGACCGCGCCGGACTCGTGGGCGAAGACGGGGCGACGCACCACGGCGCGTTCGACATGGCGGCGCTGCGCACCGTGCCCAACATCACCATAGCCTCGCCGATGGACGAACACGAACTGCGGCGTCTCATGTACACGGCGCAGCTGCCCGGCAAGGGCACTTTCGTGATACGCTACCCGAGGGGTAGGGGAGTGCTCGCCGACTGGCGCTGTCCGCTGGAGGAGATACCCGTGGGCACCGGGCGCAAGCTGCACGACGGCGACGGCATTGCCGTGCTCACCGTGGGACCCGTGGGCAACAATGCGGCGAAGGCCATCGGAAACCGTTCCGTGGCTCATTACGACATGCGTTTCGTTAAGCCGCTCGACGAAAAGCTGCTGCTCGAAGTGGCGCACAGATTCTCCAGAATAATCACCGTGGAGGACGGTGCGCGGCAAGGCGGCTTCGGTTCGGCGGTGCTCGAATGGATGAGCGACAACGGGTTCCATCCCGACATCGTGAGGCTCGGACTGCCCGACAACTTCGTGGAACACGGCACGCAAGCCGAGCTGCAGCACATCGTGGGTATCGACGCCGAAGGAATATCCGCCGCCATTGAGAAAATGCTGCGATGACAAGAACGTGACTGAATGATTCTTATATGCTCGAACTCGAACTACAACAATACCTGCAGCGTGAGTATCCGCAGGAAAATGCTCGTTGCGAATGGAAGGAATTCAAGAACCTGAAGAACTCATTCTGTGGGGACGAGAAAGATGATGTCATCTCGTATGTGTCTGCCATCGCCAATATGGAGGGAGGGCATCTGGTGATTGGTGTCCGCGACGCTTCCTTGGAGATAATTGGCACTGATACTTACAACTACGACCGTCAGAAGGCAATATTCCGATTGACGGAGCGGTGCGTAAACCTTTCACCGGAGGGGCTTGACATTGAGGAATTCGTCACTGATGACACGAACAAGAAGGTTTGGGTGATTCGGATTCCGAAACATCGTCCCAAACTCCCCGTTTATGCCCATAACAAAGCCTGGCAGCGTATAGAGGACTCGCTCGTTGAACTCACTCAGGAGCGACTTAACGCTATTCTTGAGGAGAATAGTCCTGTATTCGATTGGTCGGCGGAGATAGTGCCTGATGCCACATTGGACGACCTTGACATGAAGGCTTTGGCAAAGGCTCGTAGTGAGTACAAGATGGTGCATCCGCGTTTGGCAGACGAAGTGGACAATTGGGATGATATGGAATTGCTTGGCAGGGCTGGTGTAGCGGTAAAAGGACAACTGACCCGTGCGGCAATACTATTGTTGGGGAAGGAATTCTCGGCACCGTTGATTAGTCCGGCCGTAGCAACAATTACTTGGGTGCTGATTGATGACCGTGACGAGAAGGTTGATTACGAGCATTTCAGCCCACCGTTCATTTTGACTGTGAATGAGGCTCTGTCCCGTATCCGCAATCTTAACCAGCGTATTCTTCCTGGCGGCACGTTGTTCCCGGATGTGGTGAAGCAGTATGATGAGTATAGTATACGGGAAGTGCTGCACAATGCCATCGCCCATCAAGACTACACCATGCAGGAGCGCATCACAATGGTGGAAACTCCCGACTCCGTGACTTTCGCCAATGGCGGTTTCTTCTTGCCGGGTACCGTTCGCAATGCAATAGAGCAGAATGGACCGCAGAAGTTCTACCGCAACTATGTGCTTTGCCAAGGCATGGTCAATTTCAACATGATTGACACAATCGGGCGTGGTATAAGGAAAGTGTTTACTGAGCAACAACGCCGTTTCTTCCCGATGCCCGACTACAAGATTGACCAAGCCAAGCGTG
Organism: Oscillibacter sp. MSJ-31; assembly: GCA_963629785.1. Taxonomy (GTDB): domain Bacteria; phylum Bacteroidota; class Bacteroidia; order Bacteroidales; family Bacteroidaceae; genus Prevotella. Next base: position 34,235 of record CAVGJZ010000021.1, read on the forward strand.
AGGTGTCTGTACGGATATACGGCAAACTCATAGATGAGGGATACTACAGGCTGTTGAAAGCTAACCCTGACCTGTCTTTGGATGACTGCATTGCTCTTGATATGGTTCAGAAGCATGAACCTATAGACAAGGAGAAAGCTGCACGGTTGAAGAAACTTCATCTGATAGAAGGACGCTATCCAAAGCTTTTCCTCTCTGCATACGTGGCAAAGACGGCAGACAAAGAAGAACTCAAAACTGAATACATCAAGAACCGTAGTTTCAATGACAGGCATTTCAAGGAAATGATAGCGTCATATTTGCAATCATTTGGCGGAGCCACAAGAGCAGAGTTGAACGTATTGCTTAAATCGAAATTGTCGGACATTTTGACTGACGAACAAAAAATAAGGAAAGTCGGCAACTTGCTATCCGCAATGAAGAAGGATAAAGTGATACGACTAAGTGAGGGCAAACGCTGGATTTTAGTCGAACTTTAGTCGAACTTAGTCAAAGTTTTTAGTCGAAGTTATGACTTGTGATTTAGTTAAAGCCTTGATGTTCAGTTGTAATTGCTGAGTATGGGTTTAGTCGAACTTAAAACACGTTTAGTCGAACTCAAAAGAAGAAAAGATATGTTATTCGGAACAAAATCGGAGAACTGTACGACGGGACAGGAATCTTACAACGTCAGTTAGCTGCGCATTTGGAGATGGACGCTTGCAGACTTTGGGGCATAATGGCGTTAAACGATAAAATAACAATAAAGGTAAGGTTGATAATCGGCAACCTATAAAATATAAAGAATTCACGCGTGTAACCTTTGAAACACGCCTAAAGAAAGACTGACAGGGCAATGAAAATCATCATAGCCGGAGCTTACGGCATCGGAGCGCATCTGGCGAAGCTCCTTTCAAGAAACAATCATGACATCGTGCTGATGGACGAGAGCGAGGACAGGCTCGAGGATATCAGTCCCGACTACGACCTGCTCACCATGCACGCCTCGCCGTCGAGCCTCAAGGCCCTCAAGGAGGCGGGGGCGGAGCAGGCCGACCTCTATATAGCGGTGACGCCAGACGAGAACCTCAACATGAACACCTGTGTCATGGCGAAAGCCGTGGGGGCGAAGAAAACCGTGGCGAAGGTCAACAACTACGAGTTCGTGGAGCCGGAGCTCTCCGCCTTCTTCGAAAAGCTGGGCATCGACACACTCATCTATCCTGAGAACCTCGCTGCCACCGACATCGTGAACGGACTGAAGATGAGCTGGGTGCGCCAGCGGTGGGACGTACACGGCGGCGCACTCGTCATGCTCGGCATAAAGCTGCGCGAGACGTGCGAAATCCTCAACCAGCCGCTCAAAGACCTTTGCAAGCCCGACACACCTTATTATATTGTGGCGATACGCCGCGACGGGGAAACGATAATACCGCGCGGCGACGACTCGCTCCACGTCTACGACATGACGTATTTCATGACGACGCGCCAATACATCCCCTACGTGAGGAAGATTGTGGGCAAGGAATACTATGCCGACGTGAAGAACGTGATGCTGATGGGCGGCGGAAACACCGCCATGCGCGCGCTGAAGCACCTGCCGCAATACATGAACGTGAAGGTGATAGAGCAGGACGAAGAGCGCTGCGAATATCTCAACGAGCATCTCGACAACCGCAACGTGATGGTAATCAACGGCGACGGGCGCGACCTCGCTCTCCTCAACGAGGAGGGCGTACACAACACGCAGGCCTTCGTTGCGCTTACGGGCAACGCCGAGACCAATATCCTCGCCTGTCTCACCGCCAAGCGCATGGGCGTGAGGAAAACCGTGGCTGCCGTGGAAAACCTCGACTACGTGAACATGGCGGTGAGCCTCGACATCGGAACGATAGTGAACAAAAAGGCAATCGCCGCCAGCCGCATCTACCAGATGATGCTCGATGCGGAGGTGAGCAACGTGAGTTTCCTTATGACCGCCAACGCGCACGTGGCGGAATTCGTGGCGCAGCAAAATTCCAAGGTGACGCGCAAGAAGGTCTACGAACTTGGACTGCCCACCGGCGCCACCATCGGCGGACTGGTGCGCCGCGGCGAGGGCTACCTCGTTTCGGGAGGCACGCAGATTGAGGCCGGCGACATAGTGGTGGTGTTCTGCTATAACCAGCGTATGGACAAACTTGAAAAATTCTTCAAATGATAGACCTGAAGATTATATACAAGGTGCTCGGGTCGCTACTCTTTATCGAGGCGTTCATGATGATGGCGTGTCTCGCCATGGCACTCTTCTACGGCGAGGACGACATCTTCTCGTTCACCATGTCGATAGCCCTCATCGTGCTGGCCGCCTTGGTGCTTAAATACAACGGGCGCGCCGCCAAGAACAGCATGAACCGCCGCGAGGCATACCTCCTCGTGGCCGTCACGTGGACGGTGTTCAGCTTCTTCGGCGCACTGCCCTTTGTCCTCAGCGGCTACATTCCGAGCTTCACCGACGCCTATTTCGAGACCATGTCGGGCTTCACCACCACGGGGGCCACCATCATCGACAACGTGGAGGTGTTTCCCCACGGACTGATTTTCTGGCGCTCCATGACGCAGTGGATAGGCGGACTGGGGATTGCCTTCTTCACGATAGCCATATTGCCGTCGCTCGTGGGCGGAAGCATGAAGGTGTTCTCGGCCGAGGCCACGGGTCCGATGGCTAGCAAGGTCCACCCGCGCATCTCCTCGAGTGCCAAGTCGATATGGCTCGTCTATTTCCTTCTCACGGCAGGCTGCATGGTGTCGCTGTGGCTGTGTGGCATGAGCGTGTTCGACAGTACCAACTATTCGATGAGCGTCACCGCCACAGGAGGTTTCGCACCCTACAACGACAGTACGGGGCATTTCCACTCCGTGGCAATCGACAACGTGTGCATCCTCTTCATGTTCCTCGCAGGAACGAATTTCACGGTGCTCTACCTTGCCGTGTTCAAACGCAAGGTGACGGCGATGTTCCGCGATACGGAGTTCAGGTTCTATATCTCCGTCGTCGCCTTGGCAACGCTGGGGATAACGTATTTCCTTGTGCGCTGCAACGACTATCCGCTTGGCAGGGCGCTGCACAACGCCCTCTTCCAGGTGGTGTCGTTTATCACCACTACGGGTGTGTTCAACGACGATGCCGGCAAATGGCACCATATCACGTGGGTGATACTTTCCGCCTGTATGTTCGTCGGCGCGTGTGCCGGCAGCACGAGCGGCGGTTTCAAGAGCGTGCGCGCCGTCATACTGATCAAGCTCGTCCGCAACGAGTTCAAGCGCATACTGCATCCCAAGGCAGTGCTTCCGGTGAAGGTGAACGGCAGACTTGTGGGCGACTCCGGCCGCGTCACGCTGCTCGTGTTCTTCGCCCTCTACATGGGCATGTGCTTCTTCACCTATTTCTGTCTGATATGTATGGGCGTGGACAGCACCAACTCCATCACAGTGGCGATAAGCTGCGCCAGCAACGTGGGCCCCACGCTGGGCTTGGAGATAGGCCCCACGATGTCGTGGAGCATCCTTCCTGCGGTGGGCAAATGGATATGTTCCGCCCTTATGCTTATGGGTCGTCTTGAGATTGTCAGCGTGGTGGTAATCTTCACGCGGGGATTTTGGAGGGACAACTGATGCAATAATTCGGGGATTTCCGGGTTATTGTATTACGTGTAGAGAACAAACAAAAAAACAGGATATATATATGATAACGAAAAGACTATTTCTACCTTTGGCCGTGTGTGCGGCTTTGTTGGCGGCGTGCAGCAATGACGACGGCACGAGGGAGATTCCCAAGTTTACTCCCAACAACACCGACATCTCTGTGACCGCCGGCGGCGGCGAGAAGACAATCACGGTGAGCAACGCCTCCGAACTTAACATCACGCAGATTAACGACAAGACCACTTCGGGTTCTACCACTACGGATACCAACGTGTATTCCATTAGCAACGGCAAGCTCAAGGACTCTAAGAATGTCACCGAGGCCGGGTGGTTCACCGCAACGGTGGTGCAGGACAACGGCGCCTACCGCAAGATAGTGTTCACCGTCACCGCCAACACCAGCACCGAGAGTGCCCGCGACAAGTACATTCATGTGGACTGCGGCTCCAATCTCTACGGCCTGTCGTTACACCTCACGCAGTCGAAGGCTACAGCCTCAAGCAGTAACTGAAATCCTTTTCCACATATATGGCATTAGTGAGGGTGAACCGTGCGGTTCACCCTTCCGTCTCTTCCCCCTTTCTCACTTGTTGCGGAGTAAGCCCGGTGTGCTTCTTGAAATACCGGCAGAAAAAGCTCACGTCGGAGAAATGATACTCCCATGCCATTTCCTTCACGCTCATCGCGGTGCGTATCAGCTGCATCTTTATCTGCAGGATGACGTATTGGTCGATGATTGTCTTGGGCGTGTGCCCGGTCACCTGTTTCACTATGTTGGTGAGATATTTCGATGTGATGTTCATCTTGCCGGAGTAGTATGCCACGTCCCTCGATTTCTTGTAGTCGCGCTCCAGCAGAGCCATGAAGCGGTTGAAAAGCTCCCTCACGCGCCCCGACTTCACCTCGTCGGGCATCATTTGCGGGTTTCTGTTGATGTATTCGTGGAAACCGATGAAGAACGCCTTGAGCTGGCACAACACCAGCTGGGCGATGCACGTACATTCTGATTGCTCGAAATATATCTTCAGCAGACTGAACATCGCGTTGATGATGTTCGTCACCACCGGCGTGTCCTGCCGGCACCTGTCCTCGCGCAGCGCCGAATACACGGTGTGTTCCAGCTGCAGGCTCGCCTCGCGCAGCAGCGACGGGTTGTATTCCAGCGTTTCGGCGCAGAACGACACGGCGTTTTTCAGTTCCACCACGTCGTTGGGGAAAAGCGTTATCACCGCCCCCTCGTGCATCTGCCAGTCCTTGTAGTTCACGTTGATGGTGGCGCTGCCGCCGCGGCATATCATTATCGCGCCGCACGCCAGCACCTGTGCGCCCCGCTGCCATTCCTCCATCGGGGAAATGTAAAGCTTGGCCTCCTGGTAACTGTTGAGTTCCGAAAATTCTGTCATTGCCGTTGATGCCTTTGTTAGTGTGAAGAATAGCCCTTCTGTTGTTTTGTTCTCTTTTATGCCTGCAAAATTAGGATATTTGTGTGACATACGGGAACCACTGTTCCCAAAAAGTCCGTGTGCAGCGAAAAAAGTAAAACGCCCCATTCCCCTTAACGCCGTAACTTTGCAGGCGAATCCAAGGGATAACGCTACAGGCGTGTTTGGCCGAAGGCATGTTTTGAAGGACTATACATTTTAACAAACGATACATTGATGACATTTAGAATCATGTGTGCCTGCCTGCTCACGGCGGGAGGCACTTTGTGGGCTACGGCCCAGACCGGCGATGCTGTGCCTGCTGTGCATACCGCTGCCGCACCGGAGGTCTGCCGGATGGACATCTCCCGGCTCTTCGGGAGGATAGAAGAGAACAGCCGTCAGTTGCGCGCTTCCAAGTCGGGAGTGGAAGCCGCTGCCGTCGGTGTGAAGGCGGCGAAGAGCAAGAGGCTGCCCGACCTCGACGCGTCGCTGTCGTTCAGCTATATCGGCAACGCCCTGCTCACCGACCGCGACTTCAGCAACGCCAAGGGTCTGAGCAGTCCGCACTTCGGCAACAGCTTCTCGTTCGAGGCGCAGCAGGTGGTGTATGCCGGCGGAGCCATCGACGCCGGAATAAAGCTCGCCGAGCTGGGCAGGCAACAGGCAGAGACGGGAGTGAAGCTCACCCGCCAGCAGGTGCGCTTTATGGTGCTGGGGCAGTATCTCGACATCTTCAAGACAGACAACCGCATCAGGGTGTATGAGAAGAACATCGAACTCACGCGGCAGCTCATCGCCGACATCAAGTCGAAGCAAAGTCAGGGCATGGCGCTGAAAAACGACATCACGCGCTACGAACTGCAGATGGAGAGCCTCAAGCTCGGGCTCACCTCGCTCCATAACAGCCGCAACATTCTCAACCACCAGTTGTGCAACACGCTCGGCCTCGATGCCGACACCACGATTATGCCCGACACCACCGTTGCCGACAAGGCATACGGCAAGGACGGCGAGGCATACTGGCAGACAGCCGGAGCCATGAACTCGCCGCTACTGGAACAGAGCGGTACGGCGGTGCGCATTGCCGAGCAGAAGGAGAAGATAGCCAAGAGCGACATGCTGCCCAAGGTGGCGGTGGTTGCGGCAGACAATTTCAACGGTCCGATAACCTTTGAACTGCCGCCCGTGGACAAGAACCTCAATGTGTGGTACGTGGGAGTGGGAGTGAAATACAGTCTCAGTTCGCTCTTCAAGAGCAACCGCCGCGTGAAGCAGGCCGCCGTCGAGACGCGCCAGGCACGCGAGGAATATGCCGTGCGCAAGGAACAGGTCGACAACAACGTGCAGGCGGCCTACGTGCAGTATCTGCAGACCTACGTGGAACTCGACACGCGCCGGAAGAGCGTGGAACTGGCACGGCAGAACTACGACGTGATGAATGCGCGCTACCTGAGCCAGCTCGCCCTGGTGACCGACATGGTGGACGCGTCGAACCTCAGGCTCAATGCCGAGCTTGACGAGGTGGACGCACGAGTGAACATTGTCTACGCCTACTACCGCATGAAATATGCCGCGGGAGAGATTTAAGGAACATGAAACCGGTTCGCAATTAAAACCAATAACTTGGCGTGTCTGCAAGTGACTTCTTCACCGTCACTTTGACACGCCCCAAAAGACAAATACAATGAGCAAGAAATTATTAAAGAGAATATACAACGTTGTTATCATCATTCTCCTCGCCGGTGCTGCGGTGTGGTGTTTCAGCCATTTCTGGCACGGCATCGGAGTGGAATATACCGACGATGCCCAAGTGCACCGCCACATCACGCCCGTAAACACCCGTGTGGCGGGATTTATCCGCGAGATACGCTTCAGCGACTTCCAGCATGTGAAGAAGGGCGACACCCTCGTCATCATAGAAGATGCGGAGTTCCGCCTGCACGTGGCGCAGGCCGAGGCTGGTCTGCGCAGTTCCAAGGCCGGGTCGTCGGTGGTGACGGCAAGCATGGGTACTACCGACACCAATGTGCAGACGGCTTCGGCCGGTATCGAGGAGGCCCGCGTGGACATGATCAACGCCAAGCAGGACTTCGACCGTTTCGCCGCCCTGATGAAGAAGGATGCCGTGACGCGCCAGCAGTATGACAACGCCTACGCCCGCTATATGGGCGCCAAGGCGCGCTACGAGCAGGCGAGCGGCCGCAGGGCGAGCGCCGCGTCGGTGCGCAACGTGCAGACCCACCAGCTGGGCGGTTCGCGTGCCGGCGAGAGCGTGGCTGAGGCCCAGCTCAATCTTGCGCGCCTGAACCTGTCGTACACCGTGATAGTGGCAACCTGCGACGGGGTGATGGGCAGGAAGGATATCCACGAGGGACAGCTCGTGCAGCCGGGACAGATGCTGGCGCGCATCGTTGACGACAATGATGTGTGGGTGGTGGCAAACTACCGCGAGACACAGCTCGACGGCATCACCGTCGGCAAGAGCGTGGAGTTCACTGCCGACGCCATCCCCGGCGTGGTGTTCCACGGCAGGGTGGAGGCTCTCTCCGCCGCAGCCGGCAACGCCTATTCCATGATACCGGTGGACAACGCTACGGGAAACTTCGTCAAGGTGGAGCAGCGCGTGCCCGTGCGCATATCGCTCACAAAGGACAACGACCCCAGGCAGGTGGCTCTGCTGCGCGCCGGGCTCAACGTGGAGACCAAGGTCCGCGTGAAGGACTGAACCGTGTAGCCACATATATTTATAACAACCTGTATATCATAAATCCCAAAACAAAATGCCAGGACCTCCTATGTTGCAGGGCCCGTTCCGGGTCCCTTCGTTCAACGGGTTCATCCCGCGCCGTCTGCAGCCGTGGCTCTACCTCGTGATAGCCTTCATCTTCCTGATGTCGGGCGGTATCTACGGCGGGGCGATGAGCCAGGTGATGGGCGAATACAGTCTGATGCGCGAAGACGTGCTGATGATTGTCATGTTCAACGTCGTCGGCGTGGCGATGCCCTTCCCGTTTCTCTTCAGGATGAAGTTCCGCTTCACCAACCGCCAGCTGATCATCAACGCGGCACTGGTGGTGGCGGCGTGCAATGTGCTCATCACGACCACCGACTCCGTGCCGGTGATGTGTGTGCTTGCCTACGTCTCCGGCTTCTTCAAGCTTTGCGGCACTTTCGAGATAATGTCAACCATCCAGCTGTGGATTACGGGCAAGCGCGATTTCACTGTTTTCTTCCCCGTGCTCTATTGTCTGGTGCTGGGCAACATGTCGCTCTCGCCGTGGGTGACCGAACACCTTATATATATATGTCAGGACTGGCGCATCATCAACTACGCTATGGCCGGTCTGCTTCTGACCGTGGCACTCTTCCTTTACGTCACGACACACGACTTCCGCTTCATGAAACCGCTGCCGTTCATCAGTGTTGATTATCTCGGGTGCTTGCTATGGTCGGCGTGGATGCTCGAGTTCATCTTCTTCTTCAACTACGGAGAGCATTACAACTGGCTTGACTCTGGCGTGATGCGTGCCGATGCGCTGCTGTTCGCCGTTACCGGGTATTTCTGTATCCAGCGTATGCGCCATATCCGCCACCCGTATATCGCCCCCGAGGCGTGGCGTTACCGCCGTCTCGTGCCGCTGCTTGTGCTCTTCGGCTTCGTGGAGTTTATGGGCAGCACGCCAAAGGTGCTGCAGACGGCGTTCACGGGTGCGGTGCTGCATTTTGGCACGGTCACCACCAACGTCCTCAACTTCGTGGAGTGGACGGGAGCCATCGTCGGCTGCCTGTTCTGTCTGTTCTGGTGCAAGGTGCTGAGGCTAAAATACACGCGCCTGCTTACTTTGGGTGTCGCCGCTATGGTGTGCTATCCCGTGATGATGTATTTCCTCATCGACCCCGGACTGCCGATAGAGGCTCTCTATGCCCCCACTTTCCTGCGTTCTTTCGGAAACGCCATTTTCTTCTGCATGCTCACCATATATCTGGAGGAGCTGATGCCGTTCCAGCATTTCTTCATGGGACTGACGATGGCGGGGATAATACGCAACGGCCCAGTGTCCACGATGTGCAGCGGACTCTACAGCTTCGCCCTGCGCCACCAGATGGCGGACAATATGGCGCGTGGGTTGCCCTACGATGCCTCGCAGCTGCTTATGATCAGCGTGCGCAGTCTGTATGGGGTGACATGCCTTGTGGGTATCGCCGTCTTGCTGATATTCCTCGTGTGGGACATTCAGCCGGTGCGCAGCACGCTGAAGAAGATGCCTGCATGGAATTTCGTGGGCAGGAAGATGAAGAAATATATGAAATCCGGAATGTAAACGCAGACTCCGTTTATGATACCGTTTTGCCGGGCTTGCACAAAATCATGTGTAAGTCCGGCTTGTCTTTTCACCGTCGCTAAAAGCCAAAAATCCATAAATGGTGAATGCGGCAGGCGGTTTAGTAAAATGTTATTATTATTTTTGTACCTCTTGCCACCAGCAAATTGTATCTGCGCCACTTGGATGATTTCGCCGGTTGCTATCGTGCAGGGAACATCAAGGGACAGAGCCAAAGCACAAGCAGGGCAGTGAGTGAGTTGGAGAAACTGTTGGGCGGAATAAAAGAAATGTAGTTTTATGTATAAGATGGCAATAATTAATAGTGAAGAAAAACTGTTTGAGGAAATTTCTTTGCTGATCGAGGAGAGCAGAAAGAAAATTGCTAAAGCCGTAAATACGGCCATGGTATATACCTATTATAAGATAGGCTGTTATATTGTTGAATATGAGCAACAGGGGAATAGCCGTGCAAGTTACGGCAAGAAGGTCTTGGCAAACCTTTCTGCACATCTGACAGGTATATATGGGAAAGGATGGTCGGTGACAACATTGAACAATTGCAGGAAGTTTTATTCTGCATACCGGATTTCGTGTGCAACGCATACGAAATCCGCAAAAGAAGAAATCGTGTGCGGCGCATACGAAATTCCAGAGTTTACACTTTCGTGGAATCATTACCAGATATTAATGCGAATAGCTAATCTCGAAGAACGCAATTTCTATGAGATTGAAGCCCGACAGCAAGGTTGGGACTATCGATGGCTACAACGCCAAGTAGGCAGTAGCCTTTATGAGCGTTTGGCATTAAGCCGTGATAAAAACGAGGTTATGCGTTTGGCTACAGAGGGACAAGTTGTCGAGAAACCTGCCGACATCATCAAGAGTCCAATATCATTGGAATTCCTTGGGCTGAAGCCAGACAGCTCCTATAGCGAAAGCCATTTGGAAAGTGCCGTCATCGGCAAGATACAGACTTTCCTGCTGGAGATGGGAAAGGGATTTCTCTTTGAGGCCCGTCAGAAGCGTTTCACGTTCGACGAGGACAACTACTATGTAGACTTGGTGCTGTATAACCGCCTCCTGCAGTGCTATGTGCTCGTTGATTTGAAAACGGATAAACTGTCACACCAAGACCTGGGGCAGATGCAGATGTATGTCAATTACTTCGACCGCTTCGTGAAGCAGGACTTCGAGAAGCCCACCATCGGCATACTGCTCTGCAAGGAAAAGAACGATGCCCTCGTGGAGCTGACATTGCCAAAGGACGCCAATGTCTATGCCTCGGCTTATCAACTCTACCTTCCCGACAAGGCCTTGCTGCAAGCCAAGGTAAAGGAATGGATTGCGGAGTTTGAGGAATATGAGGAGAAGAGAAAAATGGAATAGGCAATTGTGCAGATGCCGTCTGCACAAATAGTCCAGTCGCAGGCTGGAAAATTGAATTAATATACGGATAGAATGAATAAAGAAATAGACATACATATTGACAG
>CAVGJZ010000022.1:0-40766 GCA_963629785.1 Oscillibacter sp. MSJ-31
TAAAGACCTCTTCTTGCTTCAATTTCGTTAGAAATGTTCCTTGTGATTCCGCAGGGATTCGAACCCTGGACCCACGCCTTAGAAGGGCGTTGCTCTAATCCAACTGAGCTACAGAACCCCATTTGCGGCTGCAAAGTTACAACAAATATCAAACATAACCAAATTTTAAATGCAAAAGTTTTTAGGCAGTACACAGGGCAGAGCCAAGTATCAAGTGCAAATTTACTGAATTAGTTTGTAGAACACCTGAATTTCCCTTTTAGGCAAATAAGAAGAAGCCGCAAGTTCAACATAGAACTGTGCAAGCACAAATATCGCTACGTTAAACGCAAAGTCTGACATACGCACGGTCATCAAAGCTCACGTTATCGGACACCAGCCCTTTTGTGGCAACAAAAGTTCCTATGTTTTGAGGGTCGGTTGCCAGCTGACGCCGCAGAGCCCCCTCACTTTCCTCCAATGTGGGAAACAGCACCGGATACCCGTCGGAAGCCAACACAACCTCACTGGCGGCAGTAACGAGACGGGTACCAGACATAAATATTGGCGTGCCGTCGATAACGGCATACCCACGGTTTTGTCCACGCTGCATGGCTTCCACCAGTTTTGGCTCTATAATCCTGCGTGCCTCCAAGGGCGACACGCCGCGGCGAATCATGACTGCACGTTGCTCTGCGATTTCATGCTCATACGGTTTGGAATTGTCGAGGAACACGCCATCGACAATCGCCTGACAGTCGCCAACCATCCACACCTCGCGGCGGAACGCACTATAAACGACGGCGGATGCGGCGAGACGTTCTTCAGGGTGTTCCTCCATACGTTCCAAAACGTTGCGGCTGACATATTCCTCCCGCATACGCCGTGTGACGCCCTGACAGAAATCGTCTATCGTGGCAGCGGCAGACACCCCCTTTATATAGTCGCAGACTACAAGCATCGCCATACGCCCGTTTTTCATTGCGGGGTTCACCCGTCGTTCTGTCTTACTCGTGCTGCCATCGACAACGGCAACGAAATCAGGAGTCAGCACCAGTCCGTCCTCACAGTCGTCCATTGTGTGCTTGCCGCATATAAACTGTTCCAGAATCTTCATTTCCCGCTTATTTCATGTATTCCTCGCAAAATCTCTCGCCAAGACGGAGACCTTCTTCATAGAGCTGTTCCAGTTTCTCCACATCTTTTTCCATACGCCCCACCTCAAGCGGCTTCTCCGGGCGTATACATACAATTTCCCCCTTTGCCTCCATTTCGTCAATCATGTCGAGTTGCCTGTTGTATGCCTCGCAGCGATGACTCAGCGCCACCCTAAGCCGCGGGTAGTTCTTGTATATGAAATGTGGTATCTTATGGTCTTTCCCCGTGGAACGGTACCCCTTGTTGCGCGTCAGCACAAGCACGTTTGTCTTGTGCCCTTTCTCTATGGAACGCATCAGCGGAATACTGTCCACTATTCCGCCGTCGAGCATGGGAACACCGTCCACCGTAACAATCTTGCTGACATACGGCAGACTGCTAGAAGCCTTCACGATGTCAATCACGCGCTGCCTGTCATGTTTTTCCGACAAATAGCACGCCATCCCGGTAAGACAATTGGTTGTCACCATCTCAAACTCGTCGGGGTTGTTGAAGAATGCCTCGTAGTCGTAGGGTAAAAGCTTGTCGGGGAAATCCTCGTACAGCAGTTTCCTGTCGAAGATGCACCCCTGCGTGAGAAGGTGTCTCAGCCCGATGTACTTGTAACGTGCGAGATAGTCAATATTCGAAATTCTCGCGCGCCGTATCTGGTGGCTCATATATGAGAGGCCGTTGCACGCTCCTGCCGAAACAGCGACGACATAATGAAAATACACGTCGTTCTTCATAAAGCCGTCGAGCACACCACTCGTGAAAGTGCCGCGCATCCCTCCCCCTTCAAGCACCAGTCCCGTATTCCAGTTAACCTGCATAATCATCTTTTGTTTGCCACGTACAATTCGCCGACATCATTCCCGTTGAACAATTTATCATGCGATTTTCCGCAAATCCGCTGCAAAGGTAACGTTTTCCGCTAAATTTTACCCTCTTTTGCAGGCATCAAGCGGTATTCCGCCGCAAAAAAGAAAGGATTAGTTTTGCGCTACTGCTTATTTGCATTATCTTTGCATAAGATAAGCTGCGCCTCAGCATAACATTCAAGCAAGCTTGATATTCTGCGTTCGGCTTGCATTATCTTTGCATAAGATAAGCTGCGCCTCAGCATAACATTCAAGCACGCTTGATATTCTGCGTTCGGCTTGCATTATCTTTGCAAAGATATAAAACAGATTTATTCAAAAAAAGATATGTTCAGTAAAGAAACCTACGTGAACCGCCGCGCCCGGCTCAAGGAGCTTGTAAAGAGCGGTATCATAATCCTTTTCGGAAACAACGAGTCTCCCGCCAATTATCCGGCAAACGGATATTACCCGTTCCGCCAGGATTCCTCTTTCCTGTATTATTTCGGATTGCAGCGAGACGGTCTCACGGGAATAATCGACATCGACAACAATACCGAAACTCTTGTCGGCGACGACATCGACATTGACGACATCGTATGGTACGGCAGCGTGGACAGCGTGAGCGACATGGCTGCCATGTGCGGCGTGGCAGCCACCGCCCCCACAAAACAGTTGCAGACTATATGCAACAACGCCTTGAAGGAGAAGCGCAAGATACATTTCCTGCCGCCCTACCGGCACGACACGATGATAACGGTATTCGACCTGCTCGGCATCCACCCAAGCCAGCAGTGCGAGTCGGCGTCGCCGGAGCTAATCAGCGCAGTTGTGAAACAGCGTTCGACGAAGAGCCAGCTTGAAATTGACGAGATTGAGAGAGCGTGCGTGGTGGGTCACAAAATGCACACCACGGCGATGCGTCTGACGAAGCCCGGAGTGACTGAGAAATTTGTCGGCGGACAGGTGGACGGCATAGCTCACTCCTACGGTTCGATGGTGAGCTTTGCCACCATATTCACCCAGCACGGCGAGATAATGCACGGCAGTCCGTCGATGGCCCCGCTGGAAAGCGGCCGCCTCGCACTATGCGATGCCGGTGCGGAGACAATGGAGCACTACTGTTCCGACAATACCCGCACGTATCCCGTGAACGGAAAATTCTCGCAGCGCCAGCTGGAGATATATTCCATCGTGGAGGCTTGCCACGACCTGACGCTGGATGTAGCGAAACCCGGAGTGAAGTATTTCGACGTACACATGGACGTGTGCCGGCTGATGACAGACAAGCTGAAAGAGCTGGGTCTCATGAAGGGCGATACGGAAGAAGCCGTGAGGGCCGGAGCCCACGCCATGTTCCTGCCCCACGGCCTTGGGCACATGATGGGAATGGACGTCCACGACATGGAGGGCCTCGGACAGACTTACGTGGGCTTCGACGAGGAGACACGTCCAAATCTGGAACAGTTCGGCACAAACTGCCTGCGTATGGGCAGACGCCTCGAGGAGGGTTTTGTAGTGACAGACGAGCCGGGCATCTATTTCATCCCCGCACTCATCGACGAATGGCGCACCAAAGGACTGCACACAGATTTCATCAACTACGAGAAGCTGGAAACCTACAAGGATTTCGGCGGCATACGCATTGAAGACGACGTGCTGATAACCAAAGACGGCTGCCGCTTCCTCGGCAAGGACCGCATTCCGTATCATCCGCACGACGTGGAGGAGTTCATGCGCAACAACTGACCGGCGGATTCAAAAATCCCATTCTAAAAAGAAAAGAAAATTCTAACATACAAAAACAAGAGAAACAAAAGATGAAAAAGATTCTAACGCTTGCCCTCTTGGCCTGCATCATAGCAGGAGCCAACGCCAAGAAGAAGGACGCCGTGAACAAGAACAAACCTGTGTTCACCACCGTCAAAGAGAACAAGATCACAAGTATCAAGGACCAGAACCGTAGCGGCACCTGCTGGGACTATTCCACCCTGTCTTTCTTTGAGAGCGAGATACTGAAGAAGACCGGCAAGGAGGTAGACCTCTGCGAGGCTTTCGTGGCAAACAAAACCTATATGGACCGTGCAGTAATGGCGGTGCGCATGCACGGCGACACTTCGTTCTCGCAGGGCGGTTCCGCCGAAGACGTGCTCTACTGCCTGAAGAACTACGGCATCTGCCCGGAGGACATCATGCCGGCAGCCGGATCGCTCTACGGCGACTCGCTCAACAACTTCAACGAATTCTTCGCAGGAATGACCCCATACGTTGAGGGCATCGCAAAGAGCGACATGAAGAAGCTTTCTCCGGCATGGAAAAAGGGTCTTCAGGGCATCATCAGCGCTTATGTAGGAGAGTGCCCTGAGACATTCACCGTGAACGGCACAAGCTATACTCCAAGGAGCTACGCCGACAGCTTCGGTCTTGACTGGGACGACTACGTCAGCATCACGAGCTACACCCACCATCCGTTCTGGAAACCTTTCGCCGTGGAGGTACAGGACAACTGGCGCCAGGGCATGAGCTACAATGTGCCGATGGAAGACATCACGCGCATAATCGACAATGCCATCAACAACGGATATACCGTGGCCTGGGGCGGCGACGTGTCGGAGCAGGGTTTCACCCGCAAGGGCCTCGCAGTGGCAATCGACGCCAAGGCAGTGCAGAGCCTCGCCGGAAGCGACGCAGCCCGCTGGCTGAAACTCACCCCCGCACAGAAGACCAATATTCTGGACTCTCTCGGAGTGAACACTCCTGAAGTGGTGCCGACACAGGAAATGCGTCAGGCTGACTACGACAATTGGGAAACTACCGACGACCACGGCATGCACCTCTTCGGTATTGCCAAGGACCAGAACGGCAAGGAGTATTACATGATAAAGAACTCATGGGGCGAGTACGGCGACTACAAAGGAATATGGTATATGACCAAGACTTTCGCCGCCTACAAGCTGATGGATTTCATGGTGAACAAGAACGCCATACCCGATGACATCCGTCAGAAACTGGGCATCTAAAGCAAACTTGACCTGCGTCTGAAACCGGACACGCCAGGCACGCATGAAAACAGAAAAGCTCCAAAACGCAGGGAACACAATCCGCAATGCGTTTTGGAGCTTTTCTTTGTTTATTGCCGCAAACGGCAACAACACCTAGCATACGTCACCACATTCCTCCTCAACATATTTCGGCGACTCACCGTATTTGTTGGCGGTCACGTTGCTGTCGAACAGTGAGAAGACAAAGATAACCAGCCCCGTTACAAAACTCACAGCCATCGGAATCCATAACAACGGACTCGACCAAATACCGATTATCGCGTTGATGTCGGGATTCACAGCGTTCATACATTCGAAATATCCACTCGACAGCTGATAAACGATCACCACCACGTTGCACACAAACTCCACGTAAACCCAAAGAGCGCTGCGGTTAGTATCGTGCAAGCGGCGTGCCGTCACCGCCACCACCGACAGACTTGTAACAATGGACAACACAGAAAAGACTGCCTGCATATTGTGGAAGATTATCGAAAGAACAACGTTCACTATCCCCACAGCCAGCACGTACCACCAATATTCGGAGCGGCGCGAACGTCCGCTCACCTGGGTCATACTGCCCAACACTTTCTTCACTGCCTCGCCAAATCCCAGTTTCGGCTTGGCCACATACTTTTTTCCGTCCATAATCAATAAGTTTTTAGTTTGATAAATTGTTCTGCTTCCATAAAAACAGTCTCTCCCCTGCCCTACTTGTCGAGCAAGTCGGGCCGGAGGCGCCTGGTCCGTTCGTAGCTCTGCTCAATCTCCCAGTCCTTAATCTTCGCCTCGTTGCCACTGAGCAGGATGTCGGGCACTTTCCAGCCTTTGTAGTCAGCCGGCCGGGTGTAGATGGGGGCCGACAGCATGTCGTCCTGGAAACAGTCGGAGAGAGCCGACTGCTCGTCGCCCACCACGCCGGGCACAATCCTCACGATGGCATCCGCCATGACGGCAGCCGCCAGTTCCCCGCCCGTGAGCACATAATCGCCGATACTGATTTCACGCGTGATGAGGTGCTCACGGATACGGTGGTCAATACCCTTGTAATGGCCGCAGAGAATGATTAGGTTCTCCTTCATCGACAGGTCGTTGGCCATATGCTGGTCGAAACGCTCGCCGTCGGGCGAGGTGAAAATAACCTCGTCATAGTTGCGCTCCGCCTTGAGGGCAGATATGCAGCGGTCGATAGGCTCACACTGCATCACCATCCCGGCGAAACCGCCATAAGGATAGTCGTCCACACGTTTCCACTTGTCGGTGGAATAGTCGCGAAGGTTGTGCAGATGAATCTCGGCAAGCCCCTTCTTCTGCGCCCTCGCCAGGATAGACTCGTTGCAGAAGCCCTCTATCATGGCGGGGAGCACAGTAATGATGTCTATTCTCATTCCCTATGCCTGCAATTCTTTTTTCAGAGCCTCAGCCATCCCGGCATACTCGGCATCAGTAAGATACACCTTCTTGGGGTTCATCTGGAACACACCGCCGAAGTCCGGGCCGCCCTTATATTTCGGAATAAGGTGGAAATGCAGGTGCGAGAGCGTGTCGGAATAAGCGCCGTAGTTAATCTTGTCGGGGTTGAACACCTTCTGCATGGCCCGCGTCACCTTTGCCACGTCAGCCATAAAAGCGTTGCGGTCCTCGTCGGAAAGCAAGTTAAGGTCGTCCACATGGTCTTTGTATGCCACGAGGCAGCGCCCGTGGTAGGTCTGCTCCTTAAAGATAAACACGCGCGAAACGCTGAGTTTCGCCACTTCAATCATCAATTCGTGCATCGTCTCATTGTTCTGGCAATAGAGACAATCCTTTGGATCACTGTTCATAATAGCAATATTGTTTTATTTCCTGGTTTTATAGTATTACGTGCAAAGGTAATGAAAATCACATTAATCATGTCACCATTTTCCAATTTATATAGAAAAGTTGTCATTTTATTCATAATTCTGAGTACTTTTGCCGAGCCTTTTTCAAGGCAGCATATATCAATTTCATAAAAACTCTATGTACAAAAACAGAAGAAAGCCAGCCCCGCCGATGAAGTTCAAGCACTTCACGCGCAAGGGCTATGCGCTGTTCGCCTGTCTGGGCAAGGAGGTTATCGTGGGCACGCTGAGCGTCGCCACGCTGACCCACGCCAAGGCCGACGGCATCAGTGCGAAGCCCATGCCGGCAGAGGCGGACTCCGTCGCCACGCACAGCGAGATTGCGCTCGACGAGGTGAGGGTCACCGGCTCCCGGGCTCCGCTCACACGCGGACAGGCGGCCAGAATGGTTACTGTACTGGAGCGCAAGGACATCGAACAGGCGCCAGTACAAAGTGTTAACGACTTGCTCAAATATGCGGCAGGAGTGGACGTGAGGCAGCGCGGTCCCATCGGTGCGCAGACCGACATCAGCATCCGCGGCGGAAACTACGAGCAAATCACAATCCTGCTCGACGGGGTGAACATCTGCGACCCGCAGACCGGCCACAACACGTTTGATTTCCCGGTGGACATCACCGACATCGAGCGCATCGAAGTGCTCGAAGGGCCTGCCGGCAGAGTGTTCGGCACGTCGTCGCTGCTCGGGGCAATCAACATCGTGACGAAGCACCCCACAGCCAACAACGTGGCCGCACACGCCGAAGCCGGAAGCTACGGATATTTCGGGGCCGGGGCGAGTGCGGGGTTTGCATCCGGGAAATGGACGAACTCCGTGTCTGCCAACTACACACGGTCCGACGGATACAGCCGCAGCCGCGCCGGCAAGCTCAACTCCGATTTCGACGGAGCAAAGGCTTTCTACAAGGGAACATTCTCCGACGACAACGTGAATGTGAGCTGGCACGCCGGCATCAGCACGCGCAACTACGGCTCGAACACCTTCTACGGCACCAGCTCCGACGACCAGTTTGAACACACCTTCAAGAGCTACACCGCGCTGAAGGCTGAAACAAAACGCGGACGTTTCCACCTGTGCCCGTCGGTATACTGGAACCGCAACATGGACCGCTTTGAATATTTCCGCGGGCTAGACAACGTGAAGCCGGAGGGCGGCACGTACGGCGTGGCATACAACTACCACCGCAGCGACGTGTTCGGAGTGAACATCAATTCCTATTTCGACTGGCTGCTCGGCCGCACCGCCATATCTGCGGAACTGAGAAACGAAGACCTGGTGAGCACCGCCCTCGGCGAGCCACTCGACACCCCGAAACACATACACGGCACCGACCGCGACTATACCAACGGCCTTAACCGCACCAACATCAGTTTCACACTGGAACACAACATACTGCTTGAGCGCTTCACGCTATCTATGGGCATAGTGGCAGTGAAGAACTCGTGGAACCACATGAACATGAGGGTCTATCCCGGCATTGACGCAAGCTACCGCATCGGAGACAACCTGAAGGTTTACGCCTCGTTCAACACCTCGCTCCGAATGCCTTCCGCCACCGAACTATACTATTCCGTCGGAGGCCACAAGGCCGACAAATACCTCAAGCCGGAAGAGCTGCAGGCTCTCGAAGGCGGTGTGAAATACGCCGGCCGCGGCGTGACGGCAAGCGGAAGCGTGTTCTACAACCACGGCAAGAACATGATAGACTGGATTCTCAACACCGACGAGGGCAACGACGCCGTGTGGAAATCGGTAAACTTCACCAAGATAAACACTCTCGGAGCAGAAGTGAACACCCACTTCGACCTGTCGGCACTGCTGCCCTCGCAGGGCGTACTGAAGTCTCTTGGACTGGCATACACGTGGATGACCCAGGACAAAGACGTGCCGCCGAACATACAGAGCCGCTACACGCTTGAGTACCTGCGCCACAAGTTCGTGGCAAACCTCGACCTCAACATCTGGAGCAACCTCGGCCTGACGATGAAGTACCGCTGGCAGAAGCGCACCGGTTCTTTTTCATATAAGGACAACGACGGCAACACAGCCGTGGCTAACTACAAGCCCTACGGTCTGCTCGATGCGCGCCTGGGGTGGAATGCCGAGAGATACAAGGTGTACGTGGAGGCAAACAACGTGTTTAACACCAAATACCAAGACTTCGGCAGTCTGCCGCAACCCGGCACATGGATAATGGCAGGAGCGGCGGTGAACATAAACTTATAAAACAGTCCCCTGCCCCGACTGGCGGAACAGCCTGACAGGGCGGGGATATTTTATATGGCTCTAAGAAAATTCTCATTGGACTTTACGAAATTATCCTTGAACTTTACGAAATCCCCGTTGAACTTTATATAATTCTGATTGAACTTATTTTTATTCCTACTGAACTTTACAAACACCCCTCCGACGATGGCACAGAATATTGCAGTATGCGTCATACTCATCTTGGCCTTGGCCTACGCAGGCTACAGGATATGGAAAGCCCTTGCAAGAACGGCGAAAAACGGTTCAGGATGCACTGGGTGCGAAGGATGCCCGTTAGCACGCAAATACAACTGTTCCGAAAAAAAACGCCGACGGTCGAAATAAAAACATCAAGAAAATTTGGCAGAAAGAAACAAAACCACTACCTTTGCACTCGCAATTAAGAAATGGTACCTTGGCCGATCGGTTAGGTAACGGTCTGCAAAACCGTGTAGAGCAGTTCGACTCTGCTAGGTACCTCTCCAACGAAGCTTCAAGCACATTGCTTGAAGCTTCGTTCGTTATCAGGCACTATCCGTCAAAATCTCCAGCCTTACATCGTACGATGTTCGAACTCATACCGTACAATGTACGACCTCACATCGTACGATAAACGACCTTGCATCGTACGATATAAGGTCGGCAGAAATTAACCCAACCTCGACCTTATGCCTTCCTTGTTGTTGCTGCACCAACAGCTTGACATTTCCGTGTTTCGGCGTACGCCTTTCCAAATCTATTTTGTAACTTTGCAGAAACAATAATTTTAACCGACAAATGGGCTTATGATGGTATACGTAGCAAATCCGCTTTATGACACTGTGTTCAAGTATCTCATGGAAGACGAACGCATCGCCAGGACGATGCTTTCCGCCCTCCTGCAGAAGCAGGTGGTGGACGTGAAGATGCGCCGGCATGAATACCCCAACATCATGCGCGAAGCAATATCAATGTTCCGCGTGGACTTTGCCGCCACCATCAGGGAGGACGACGGCAAGGAACACCTCATCCTCATCGAACTGCAGAAGACATGGCTGGAGACGGAGACACTGCGCTTCCGGCAGTATCTCGCCCTGCAATACAACAACAAGGAGAATATGCGCAAGGATACTGACGGGAAATACGCCCTTCCCACAGTTGCCGTATATCTTCTCGGACACCGCGTGGGCGACATCAACGAAGCTATCGTCTATGCAAGGCACAAGGTGTACGACTACGACGGCAACGAAGTGGCACTCGCCCAACCGGACCCCTTCGTGGAAAGCCTGCAACATGACAGCATCATCGTGCAAATCCCGTTGTTGCGCGGCAAGGTGAACAACCGCCTTGAGAAGGTGCTGAGCGTCTTCGACCAGTCCCAAATCCATACAGAAGACCCGAAAGTCCTGAGGATAGACAACAACTCGTTCGCCGACGATGACGACATGGCCTACATAGTACACCACCTGCAGTCTGCCGCCTCCGACCCGGACATCCGCAACAGCATGAATGCCGAAGACGAATTCTTCAAAGCCATAGAAGACCGGGACACGGAAATAATGCTGAAGGACAAACTGCTCAAGCAAAAGGACGAAGACCTCAAGCAAAAGGACGAAGACCTCAAGCAAAAGGACGAAGACCTCAAGCAAAAGGACGAAGACCTCAAGCAAAAGGACGAAGACCTCAAGCAAAAGGACGAAGACCTCAAGCAAAAGGACACCACTATTCGGGCTGCAATACAGGCTCTGCACCAAAGCGGTATGCCTGCGGCTGTCATCGCCCAAACAATGAAGATGGCAGAGAGCGAAATAGAGGAAATACTAAAGGCAGGCCTGTAGTTTATCGGATACCTGCCTCTAAGCTTGCTTGATCCAATGCTTCACTTTCATCTTCAAACTCCAGGGAAGCATCTGCGCAAAGAACTGGACAGTATCAAATATTCTATAGCTAATACTATTTTTTACGCCCCTAAGCAAAGAGGTATTGTTATATTGAAACTGCAGAAGAACTTGACAAAGTTCTCCCTTGTCTTTCCTGTCATCAACATACGCCTGTAATGGAACAGGAAGTTGCTTATGTAGGGAAACTTTAGTGATAACAGCGACAATATGTCCATTATCCATTCTTTTTGTCTCGACAGAAGCAAAGCCGTCAAGCAACTGAGTTATATTAATGCTTCCTTGCTTATTCCAAATAACCAGTTGCCCTTCTTGTTCATCTACATTATACTGATGGAAACCTTTGTATTTCTCCATCTCCGCCTCGTTAGGATGATGATTAAGATAAAGTACACCACCCTCATGCAAAGAAAGCAAAGATTCTATGATACCCTTTACAGGAGCAGAAGAATGGTCCAGGGCATTCTGAATAGTTATCAACGAAGCATCTTGATTTGGTATAAATGCAGAAAGATATTCGGCCATGCCGAACTCTATCTGCGGCAAGTCCCTCTTGCTTTTCCTTAAAATACGGTTGAAATGAAAAGCCAACGGATCAACATAATGTATATCCAACGGAACAAGTTTACCATCCTTTTCTATTTTATCTCCAATGGCATAACTCATTCCACAACCAACGTCATACACTTTCGGTTGCTCAAATCCCAAAAGAAAACTATTGGCATCAAAACCTTCCAGCTCTATCTTCGAACCATAGTTAGCCCATACCATCATTCCCTTGAATGTATGTGACCACCTGTACACGTTTTTCCAAAATGCGATTTCGTATGATATTCCATCAAGCCACTTCTGTGTTACTATGGTATTCTTTTCATTAGCTTCCATTCGATAATCTTTAAATTTTGATTGCAAAGAAACTTTGACCTATACGCCTGACAACTCTTTTTGCTGTTGCACCGATTTCCGTTACACCATAAAAGCCAAAGCCTTCAGTCAATAACCAAAGAGGTCTCCGTGTGCCTGAAGCATGAAGGCAAATGAAGACCTCTTTAGTTCTTTCATTTTTGCTCCCAAGCCATTCATAAGTTTGGAAGCCTGTATTTCTACGTTTCTACAAACAAAAAACGCTCTTGACATCAGTTGTTCTCCGGACGGAGCTGACGCACGGTAGCACCGGCGCGCCACATCTCGCTCTCGCGCATAGCCTGCAGCTCGGCGTTGAGCTTCTCGCGGTAGTCGGCCTTAGAGTTGCTGTCGATAGAAATCTGAGCCTCGTTGCCAGTCTTTACAGAGAGGTACAGCCATTCCATAACCGGCTTGATGGCCTCGCGGAAACGCGGAGCCCAGTCGAGAGCGCCGCGCTGCGCCGTAGTGGAGCAGTTGGCGTACATCCAGTCCATACCCTTCTCGCCGAAAAGCGGCATAAGGCTCTGCGTAAGTTCTTCAATAGTTTCATTGAAAGCCTCCGAAGGCGAATGACCGTGCTCGCGGAGCACCTCATACTGCGCCTCGAACAGTCCCTCGATAGCGCCCATCAGCGAACCGCGCTCACCCGTAAGGTCTGAGGTAGCCTCACGCTGGAATGTGGTCTTGAACAGATAGCCGGCACCGATACCGATACCAAAGGCGATTGTCTTTTCCTCGGCCTTGCCCGAAGCGTCCTGATATACGGCATAAGAGCAGTTGAGACCGCGTCCCTCGCAGAACATGGTGCGCAGAGACGTTCCCGACCCCTTGGGAGCCACCATGATAACATCCACATCCTCCGGCGGAACAACACCCGTACGGTCGTTCCAGTTGATGGCGAAACCATGCGAGTAGTAGAGCGACTTGCCCTTGGTGAGATATTTCTTGATCTTGGGCCACACCTGTATCTGACCGGCATCGGAAAGGAGCATACAAATTATAGTACCCTTCTCAGCAGCCTCCTCGATAGAGAAGAGCGTCTTGCCGGGCACCCATCCGTCGGCAACGGCCTTGTCGTAAGTCCTGCCCTCGCGCTGGCCCACAATCACGTTAAATCCGTTATCGCGCAGATTGCACGCCTGACCGGGTCCCTGGATACCATAACCCAGCACTGCAATCGTTTCGTTCTTCAATACTTCACGTGCTTTCTCCAAGGAGAATTCCTTGCTGGTGACAACGGTCTCTACCACGCCACCGAAATTCATTTCTGCCATATTACAAATGTTTTAGTTTCCATATCCCTCATGGGGACAATCGTTTTATCCTTATGTTATTTATATGCGTCCTGTCGAAATTATCGATTCGCCTCTATAATTTGATTTATTACAAAAGCGACTGCAAAGATAATGGTTTACAACATAACGCCAAAATTTTATTTCACTCTTTTACAAATTTAACCATACACCTCACCACTTCCACGTCGTCCACCCCGACATTCGTCTTTGTTATCTTCACCTGGAAGGCATCTTCGCCGCAATTTTCCATATAGAAGTTGAGACGGTCGCCGCAATGGCTCTCCGCCACGTAGGCAATGTCGAAACGTTTCAGGCGGTGCGTCTTGTACCAGTCGATGTTGAAAAGATCAAGCACATGCTCAATGTATTTCACGCTGTTTATGTGACCGTTGATGTCCACGTCGCTGTAATGCGTGTCGATGGTGCGCACGAGTTCCAGTTCCTTGCCCATCTTAACCCTAGAAAGAGGACCCAGCGGACATTCCTTTTCTTTCTCAATATACCTCTCTATCTCGCCATCACGAATCTCCATGATGTTCTGCGGCTGGCGCGTTTCGGTATCGATCATCGCCCACACACTCCTGCCGTAGCCGTAGACCTTGCTGTCATCGGGACTGCTCACGCGGAAATTCCGGTTCGTGAAATACCGCATGGCGCTGTCCACCCACGTCTCCACATCAAAGCGGTCGTACGCCGAAGGCATATCGTCCATCTCCACGGCAAGGCGCGAAAGCACCCACGTCTTGTGGATGGGGTTGAGGTAGTTCATGCCGAAATCACGGTCGTTGGAATGGAAGTCGGCAGCGTTGAGCAGATGGTTGCCCAAGTGCCCCATGAACAGTTTGTTGGAGAAATCGCAGTGGAACGGTTCCGCAAGGAAGCCATAGCGCCCCACCTTACTGAGTATCACGTCTTTTGCCATATCAGTTCTCCGTCTTTCTCTTTTCCTGAAGATGAAGGAAGTCGGACACCTCCTCCACCGTATTCCTCGTTATCGCGATGCGCCCGCTCCGGGTGTACTGCAACACGCAGTCATGCTCCTGCAGCTTCATATACAGTCCGATGATGTCCTGCGTACTGCCCTCCAGCATGGCGGCGCAGAAAGTGGGGTTCACCTCCAGTATGTGTGCGTCGGCGTGGCGCATTATGCGCGGTATCTCCGGGTCTTCCATTATCTTCTGCGTGGAAATCTTGTAAAGTCCCACTTCGCGGATGAACAACTGGTCGGAGGTATAGTAGTCGGCCTTTATAACATCTATCTTCTTCTCAATCTGCTTTGTCACAAGCAATATCTGTTCAGGGTCGCTCCACACGGTGAACGTGTATTTGTGAACGCCCTTTATGCTCGATGCCGAGACATTGACGCTCTCGATATTTATCTGCCGGCGCGTAAAGACGGCGGTTATCTGACTGAGCAATCCGACAATGTTCTCCGAATAGACAAGCAGTGTATATAGTTTCTTTTCCTGATTTTCCATGATGTCAGATATTTAGTTCGAGCGCCATATCGTTGAGCGGATGGCCTGGAGATGTCATCGGCAATATGTTGTCGTCTTCCTTTATCACACACTCCATGAGGTAAGGTCCGTCGGTGGCGAGCATCCTTGCGATACCGTCATTGAGTTCCTCCCTTGACGCCACCAGTCCATAGCCGATGCCGTAGCCCTCGCAGATGCTCTTGTACTGCGGATTGAGCATTTTGGTGAACGACCGCCTGTGGCCGAAGAACATATCCTGCCACTGGCGCACATTGCCCAGGTAGTTGTTGTTGAGCATTATCATCTTCACCGGCACATGATATTCCATGATGGTGCCCAGCTCCTGTATGCTCATCTGGAAGCCGCCGTCGCCCGTGAACAGGCATACGGTACGGTCGGGTGCGCCGAAAGTCGCGCCCACGGCCGCCGGCAGTCCAAAGCCCATGGTACCGAGACCGCCGCTGGTCACTATCGACCTCTTGCGTTTATACTGGAAATAGCGTGAGGAGAACATCTGGTTCTGCCCCACGTCGTTCACGAGAATTGCCTGGCCGCCGGTAGCCTCAGCCACGGCATTTGCCACCTCGCCCATAAGCAGCGGTCCGGACTTGGGGTGAATCGCCGGTTCAATAACCTTGTCGAGTTCTATCTTGTAAAGCGGCGCAAAGCTGTCGCGCCATTCGCGGTGGGTATTCTTCTTCAGCAGCCTGGTTATCGCCGGGAGCGACTCCTTGCAGTCGGCAACCACCGCCACATCGGTTTTCACACATTTGTCAATCTCCGCTTCGTCGATATCAAGGTGTATCACCTTGGCCTGCTTGCCGTATGTGGACAGGTCGCCTGCCACGCGGTCGCTGAACCTCATGCCGATGGCAATCAACACGTCACACTCCATCTCCTTCATATTGGGAGCGTAGTTGCCATGCATGCCGAGCATGCCCATGTTCAGCGGATGGCCGGTGGGCAGGGCCGAGAGACCCAGCAGCGTCCTTGCGGCAGGGATGTCGGCTTTCTCGAGAAACTCCACAAGTTCCTCCTGCGCGTCGGCTATCTCCACGCCGTGCCCCACGAGAGCCAAAGGCTTCTTGGCATTGTTGATGATTTCGGCAGCCTTGCGCACCTTCACCTCGTCGGGAGCGGGATAGGGATTGTAGCTCCGCACGTAGTCCACGTGCTGCGGTTCATATTTGACAGGGGCAAGCTGCACGTTGCGCGGAAAGTCGAGCACCACAGGTCCCGGTCTTCCCGACTTTGCCAAATAGAAAGCCCGGCTCACAGCCCACGCCACGTCTTCGGGGCGGCGCACCTGATAGCTCCATTTGCTTATCGGCTGTGTCAGTCCCACGATGTCCACTTCCTGAAAAGCGTCGGTGCCCAGCGACTCCACGCACACCTGGCCCGTAATTACCACAAGAGGGGTAGAGTCAATCATTGCGTCGGCAATGCCGGTAAGCGCATTTGTTGCGCCGGGTCCGCTTGTCACGATACACACTCCCACCTTGCCGCTCACGCGTGAATATCCCTCCGCGGCGTGCAGGGCGCCCTGCTCATGGCGCACGAGAATATGGTCAAACGCCTTCTTTGCGCCACGCGTGTAGGCATAGACTTCATCGTAAGTAGGCATTATCGCTCCGCCCGGATAGCCGAAGATGATTTCCGTCCCTTCTGCGGCGAGAGACCGCATAAGCGCCTCGGCTCCTGATATTTCGTTATCTGCCATATCTGTTTCTTTCTGTATATAAAGACGGGGGCTGCAAATCACCTTTGGCAATGCGCACGCCATCTTTTCCATTATTGTTAATGTAGCGGCGTCAGTCGATAATCCTCACTCCGCCCTTGTCTGCCGAACTCACGCTCTGGGCGTAAGCGCGCAGAGCCTTGCTCACCTTTCGGTTTCTCTTCAGCGGCTGCTGCGGACGGGCGGCAAGTTCCTCGTCGCTCAGCTTCACGCTGATGGTGCGGCTCGGGATGTCTATCACTATGATGTCGCCGTCCTTTATCTTGCCGATATTGCCGCCGGCCGCCGCCTCAGGACTGATATGCCCCACGCTCAAACCCGACGTTCCGCCGGAGAAGCGTCCGTCGGTGATGAGGGCACACTCCTTGCCGAGATGACGGCTCTTGATATACGATGTGGGATAGAGCATTTCCTGCATGCCGGGACCTCCCTTCGGTCCCTCGTGGGTTATCACCACGCAGTCGCCCGACTTCACCTTACCGCCAAGTATTCCCTCGCAGGCATCTTCCTGCGAATCGAAACACACGGCAGGCCCTTCGAAATGCCAAAGCGAGGAATCCACACCAGCAGTCTTGACCACACAACCGTTCTCGGCTATGTTGCCGAAGAGCACGGCGAGACCGCCGTCTTTTGTATATGAATGCTCGAGACTGCGTATACATCCGTCAGTGCGGTCTGCGTCAAGACTCTCCCACCGGGCGTTTTGGCTTCCCATCTGCGTGGAGAACTTGTGCCCCGGCGCGCTGCGGTAGATGCGGTCTGCCTCGGAATCAATGTCCGCGCCGGTAATGTCATATTTCTTCATCTGTTCGCCGATGGTCTTGCCGTCCACACGCTTGCATTCGCCGTGTATCAGTCCGCCCTTGGCCAACTCGTTCATAATGCCGAGGATACCGCCGGCGCGGTTGCATTCCTGCACGCTGTATTTCTGGGTATTGGGGGCGAGCATACACAGACAGGGCACATTGCGGCTCAGGCGGTCGATGTCTTCCATCCTGAAATCCGCTCCTGCCTCCTGCGCCACCGCAAGCAGGTGGAGCACGGTGTTGGTGCTGCCGCCCATGGCGATGTCGAGCGTCATGGCATTGAGGAACGCCTCGCGGGTGGCTATGCTGCGCGGCAGCACGCTCTCGTCGCCGTCCTCATAATATGCCAGCGCATTCTTCACTACAAGCCGCGCGGCATCCCTAAAGAGACGCACACGGTTTTCGTGAGTGGCAAGTATGGTGCCGTTGCCCGGCAAGCTGAGACCGATAGCCTCGGTGAGGGAGTTCATCGAGTTGGCGGTGAACATTCCCGAGCAACTGCCGCAACCGGGACAGGCACACTGCTCCAGCTGCCTCATGTCTTCGTCGGAAACCGAAGTGTCGGCACCTTTTATCATAGCCGTCACAAGGTCGGCGTTCTCGCCTTTCCACCGGCCCGCCTCCATTGGTCCGCCGGAGCAGAACACCGTGGGGATATTGAGCCTCATGGCTGCCATAAGCATACCCGGGGTCACCTTGTCGCAATTGGATATGCATATCATGGCATCCGCCTTATGTGCGTTTACCATATACTCCACGGAGTCGGCTATAATGTCGCGGCTCGGAAGCGAATAGAGCATCCCGTCGTGTCCCATGGCGATACCGTCATCCACGGCGATGGTGTTGAACTCGGCGGCATAGCACCCCATTGCCTCGATTTCCTTTTTCACAATCTGACCTATCTCGTGCAGGTGCGTGTGACCGGGCACGAACTGCGTGAAGCTGTTTACGACGGCAATAATCGGTTTGCCGAACTGCTCATGTTTCATACCGGCGGCAACCCAAAGGGCGCGTGCTCCCGCCATTCTTCTGCCTTCCGTGCAGACACTGCTTCTCAACTGGTGTTTCATCTTCTTTCCTTTATTTGGCGTGTCGCGTAAAAAATGCGCGTTGCTACGAAATTAACGTGATTGCCCAACAGGACAATACCTATTTATATTATATACCTCCAGAACGACGATGCGACACTGTCGTTAGACATGGCTTTCGCCTCAGCCGCATGCCGAATTGGTTACAAAGGTAGTTGTTTTTAGGTAAAAAAGAACAAAATGAAAGATTATTTTTCCGTTTTATAATCAAACACAAGGAAGCCGGCGGTGAAAAATTATAAAACGAAAGAAAAACAACACACTCAGATATAAAAGTGTGCAATTTGTTTACGGTATTCAGCCATACCGCCTGCCGTCACACGGTGATTTTCCCGTTGTCGTTGAATATCTCCTCGTCGTATATCATGCGTGCCACGACATCGTCCACCTTGTAGGTTTCGTATTTCAGGGCATACAGGTCGGTCACGCTGTGCGGCTTCCTGTCGGAAAGCATCTTCAGGATTTCCTCCCTTATCCGCCTCGCCTCCTCCCGGTCTTCGGCGGTTTCCTTTTTGCGCGCAATACAGACATCGCACTGTCCGCAGTCCCGTGATGACTTTTCGCCGAAATACCTTAGCAACTGCCTGCTGCGGCAGACACCATTGTTTTCGGCGTAGGCAATGACGGCTTCTATCCTTTGGCGGAACAACTGTTTCCGCTGTTCATACACCGCCTGCGGGATTACCACTTCGCTCTCCTCCACCCTATTCTGGAGGTATTTCACACGCGGAACATCTTTCTTGGGAACATAGCTCGCGATATGCTTGCGGTTCAACTCCTTCAGAAACATATATACCTCGTGCTCGTCCATGCCCACCTGCCGGGCGATAACCCCCTCGTCGATGAACACATAGTCGGAAAACATGCCGCTGTAGGTGCGCAGCATGGCTATAATAACCTGATTCTGCCTCTCCGGCATTTCCCGCAGCTTGTAGAGTTCGTCACGGTCGATGAGAAACATCATCCGCGCTCGGTTGTTGCCGTCGCCGTTGTATTCGATGTAGCCCGACTTTTCCAGTATGCGCAGCGCAGCCTCGAGCCTCACGGGGAAATGCCTGAAGGCGGTGCAGAATTTGCCGAGGTCGAACTCGAAGGTGTGGTTATATCCGCTCCCCACGCCGATTTGGAAGAAATATGCCAGATGCTCGTACACGGTCTTTATGTAGTCCTTGTCGGGGAAATTGTCTGCCACCCTGTTGCGCAGCACCACCTTGTCCCTGTCGTTGTAGAGCATCACGGCGTATGCTTTCTTGCCGTCCCTGCCGGCACGCCCGGCTTCCTGGAAATAGGCTTCCACGGAGTCGGGACAGTCGATATGTATCACCATCCTTACGTCGGGCTTGTCAATACCCATGCCGAAGGCGTTTGTCGCCACCATCACCTTCACCTTGTCCTCCTGCCACTGCATCTGCCGCTCGTCACGCGTGGCGTGGTCGAGTCCGGCATGGTAGTACGTGGCGCTTATTCCGCAATGCGACAGATATTCCGCGGTGTCTTTGGTCTTCTGCCTGCTGTAGACGTAGACGATTGCGCTGCCACCGACAGACTGAAGTATATGCACCATCTGCTCCATCTTGTCGGTCGCCTCCCTCACGATATATGCAAGGTTGCTGCGCCCGAAACTCATGCGGAACACATTTTTCTCCCTGAAGCCGAGTTTTTCCTGGATGTCGTCCACCGTCGCCGGGGTTGCCGTGGCTGTAAGGGCGAGAACCGGGACTTGGGGCTTTATCTTCCGTATTTGCGCTATCGCCAAATACGACGGACGGAAGTCATACCCCCACTGGCTGATGCAATGCGCCTCGTCCACGGTGATGAAGCTCACGTTCATGTGGCGGAGCTTCACCGTGAAGAGTTCCGTGGAGAGTCTTTCGGGCGAGACATAGAGCAGAGTGACTCCGCCAAGCACGGCGTTGTCGAGGATTTTCACTATTTCCGCCCTCTGCATGCTGCCGTATATGGCATATGCCTTCACACCTTTCTTGCGCAGGTGCTCCACCTGGTCTTTCATCAACGCAATGAGGGGCGTGACGACAACGCACACCCCTTCCATAGCCAAGGCCGGCACCTGGAAAGTGATTGACTTTCCTCCTCCCGTGGGCATCAGCCCCAGAGTGTCTTTCCCCTGACTTATGCTATTGATTATCTCCCGCTGAATACCTCTGAAATCGGTGTATCCCCAATACTCCTTCAGTATCCCCAGGTGTTTGTCTTCTTCCGGCATCTTATGAAAAACCTTGTTTGCTGGCCTGTCTTGCCTAGTGGCGGTGAAATTTGTTATTCCTAATATGGCGTGTGTGCAGGCAGTGGGCTGCCAACCCCAAAACGGAGAGGCTCACTCTTCGGCAGGCCTGATGTCTTCTATCTGCAGCTGCACATCGTTGTGCTTAAACACGTTGTCTTCTATCGTATAGGCGATGTCGAAACTGCGCTTCGACTTGATGTAGCGCGCCGAGGCACTCTGCCCGAAGGCAATGCCGTTCATCACGTTGTTCGACTTGGAATCCACCAGTTCGAGCTTGATGTGTTCCTGTGCCCTGCCCACCACCTTGCTCGTGCCGAAGTCGTAGACGTCGTTGGTGCAGAACACGGGCTTGGGGTTTCCCGGTCCGAAGGGTCCGAATTTCTTCAGCTCATTGTGCATCTTGCGCGTGATGTCGCGGAAGTCTATCACCGCGTCGATGTCGAGCGTTGCCTCCGTGTGCTCCGGCAGTATGTGGTCGTCCACATACTGCTGGAATCTCCTGCGGAACTCCTTCACGTCGTCCCATCTGAGGGTAAGTCCGGCGGCATAGGTATGCCCCCCGAAATTCATCAGCAGGTCGCGGCAGCTCTTTATCGCCGAATATATGTCGAAGCCCGCCACGCTGCGCGCCGAACCCGTGGCAAGGTCGCCGTCGCGCGTGAGCACCACGGTGGGGCGGACATAAATCTCGGTCAGGCGCGAGGCCACAATACCGATGACGCCTTTCTTCCAGTTCTCGTCGTAGAGCACTATGCTCGAATGTTTCTGCTGGCTCTCCAGCCGCCCCACAATTACGTTGGCCTCCTCCGTCATCTGCTTGTCGATGTCCTTGCGCTGCTCGTTGTACTCGTTGATATGGTGCGCCTCCTTGAGCGCCACGGCGAAATCCTTCTCCACAAGCAAGTCCACGCTCTCCCTGCCGTTCTCCATCCGTCCCGAGGCGTTGATGCGCGGACCTATCTTGAACACGATGTCGCTCATCGCCAGCGTACGGCCGCTGAGCCCGCAGATGTCGATGATGGCCTTCAGCCCCACGTTGGGGTTTTGGTTGAGCTGCCGCAGTCCGTGGAACGCCAGTATCCTGTTCTCGCCCGTAACGGGCACTATGTCGGCGGCAATGCTCACCGCACAGAAATCGAGCAGCGGAATGAGTCTTGCGAACGGTATTCCGTTGTTCTTGGCAAAGCCCTGCATCAGCTTGAACCCCACGCCGCAGCCGCACAGGTGCTTGAAAGGATAACTGTCATCTGTGCGCTTGGGGTTGAGGATGGCGGCTGCCGGCGGCAGCGTCTCGTCGGGCACATGGTGGTCGCAGATGATGAAATCGATGCCGAGACTCTTGGCGTATTCCACCTCGCGTGTGGCCTTGATGCCGCAGTCGAGGATTATCACCAGCTTCACTCCCGTCTCCTGCGCATACTGCAAGCCCTTGCGGCTCACCCCATACCCCTCGTCGTAGCGGTCGGGGATGTAGTAGTCGATGTTTGAATAATACTGCTGCAGGAATTTGTAGACCAACGCCACTGCCGTGCATCCGTCCACATCGTAGTCACCGTACACCATGATGCGTTCCTTGCGCCCCATGGCATCGTTGAGCCTTTCGACGGCCCTGTCCATGTCTTTCATCAGGAAAGGGTCGAGCAGGTCGCCCAGCTGCGGATGGAAGAATTTTTTTGCATCCTCAGCCCCTATCCCGCGCCTTGCCATTATCTGCGCGAGTGGAGCACTGATGCCTGTCTTCTCCCTCAGCTTATCCGCATCTCTCTTCTCGTCCGGTGTCGGTGGTTCGTATTTCCATTTAAAGTGCATTTATATTGTTTTTTTATTTCCGTCAAAGTGTGCCATTTGGCAGCGAACTTATAAAGCCCACAAGCCAAATAGCGTGTAAAGTTACAAATTTAATTTCGATTTCACCTTAACGCCACCGCTTTTTTATATAAATTACACACTGGTGCCGTTTTTTTTACGACAATAGAGACAATGTAGACAATAGAGACAATCTATGCAATGTATGCGGTATGGGGGATGGAGACAATTTGGGAAATAGCATTCGAATAAGACATTTGGAACACTTTCTTTTAGTGTCTGATTTCAAGGAGCAGTGCTTTTCGGGGAGGAAACGATAGCTTTGCCCGGAGGAAACGATAGCTTTGCTCCCCGAAAAGCTATCGTTTCCTCCGAGGTTTTGGGGTATCGGTTTTTAGGCTATCTATATTATGCTGATTATCAACATTTTGCATTTACCCCAAAAGAACACTGAAATTCGGTTGAAATTTCAGCAAGTCCAAGACAGGGAAAATGCGACATTTGGAACACTTTTCAAACATTGCACAAAGGGAGTATAACAAGTGTTCCACTAATTTGCACTTGACACTTGGCTCTGCTGCATTTTTACCGACAAGCACGGCATTAAGCAACATTAACTTATCTTTTTTGCGTCTAAAACAACAATCCGTTACTTTTGCAAGGCTGTACAGGGCAGTTCTGAAATTACATCTTATGTTTTTTGACCGGAATAAACCCTGAATATTTTAACCACAATAAAAAGACGAACAATATGGAAGCATTGGAAAACTTATACACCCGGCGCAGCATAAAAGGCTTCACCGACCTTATGCCGCAACAGTATGACATAGACAGGATTACCAAGGCCGGAACTGCCGCCCCCACGGGCATGGGCATGCAGGCGCCGTACATAGTGGTGGTAAAGAACAAGGCTCTGCGCGACGAGCTATCGAAAATGAACGCCGACGTGATGGGAACCAGCGCCGACCCCTTCTACAACGCCCCGGTAATCATCGTGGTACTGGCCGACAGGGCGCGCGGCACATATATCTACGACGGGTCGCTCGTGATGGGCAACATGCTCAACGCCGCACATGCCGTGGGGCTCGGTGCCTGCTGGATACACAGAGCCAAGGAGGTGTTCGCCTCGGAGCGCGGCAAGGAGCTGCTCCGCGAATGGGGCATCAGCGGCGACGTGGAAGGCATCGGACACATCGCATTGGGATACCCTGCCGTAGTGCCAAAACCGGCGAAGCCGCGCAAGGAGGGTTACGTAAGAGTGATAGAATAGTTATCGGCAATGAGCAGGATAACGATGCTCGGCACCGGCAGCGCGCTGGTGACCAAGTGCTACAACACTTGTTTCGTGGTGGAAACTCCCGCCACGAAACTTCTTGTCGATGCCGGCGGCGGAAACGGTGTGCTCGCGCAGTTGGAAAAGGCAAGTATCGACATCGCCGACATACACCACCTCTTCGTTACCCACGCCCACACCGACCACGTGCTCGGCGTGGTTTGGATAATAAGGATGGTGGCGCAATGCAAGGGATACGAAGGCAAGCTTCACGTCTACAGCCATGACAAAGTAATGAAAGTCGTGAGCACCGTAATAAATATGGTGCTGGCGAAGAAGCAACTGGAAAAGGTGGAGGAGCGTGTGGCTTTCCACGAAATAGCCGACGGCGATACCTTCACGGCCGGCGACATGCAGCTGACGTGCTTCGACATCCGGTCGACAAAGGAGAAGCAGTTCGGCTTCAGGGCCGAGTTGCCCGGCGGCGACACCCTCGCCTGTCTTGGCGACGAGCCATACAATGCAGCCAACCGCCGGTATGTGGAACACGCCCGCTGGATGATGTGCGAGGCCTTTTGCCTGTATGCCGACCGCGACGTGTTCAAGCCATACGAGAAATGCCACAGCACTGCTCTGGATGCGGGAAAACTCGCCGCCGAACTCGGTGTGGAGAATCTCATCTTGTATCACACCGAAGACAAGACACTGGACACGCGGCGCGAAACCTACACCCGAGAAGCCGCCATGAATTTCAAGGGCAGAATTATCGTGCCCGACGATTTGGAAGTGATTGAATTGTAAAAAGTTTTGGTCTATGACAGCCCCGTTTTGATGGTATCAAGACGGGGAATTTTACTTTTTTATACATTTAAGACCGTGTGAGCCATAGACCTAAACATTTTTTTGTAATTTTGCAGGCGGAACTTATATTCGGATATTTTTATAATGAAGAAAACCATAATCACCGCGACGGCGGCACTTGCAGCATCCGTTGCGCACGCGGGCGGTGTCTACAACACTGATTTCCAGCTGCCGGATGATTTCGCGGCCGACAGCGTGCCTGCCTCGCTCTGCGAACAGGTGCCGGAGCAAATGATCAACAATGCCATGGCAATGCTCAAATCCGGAGAAAGCCGCGAGAAGAAACGCCTCGACATTTGTTACCCGGAAGAAAGGGAAAATGTCATGGAAGAACAGGAATGGACAGGCAGCGCGACAAACGCCGTGAAGCCATACAAGTTCATGGACGACCTCACGTTCGTCGGCGTGCCTATCTTCGTCACCGGCATAATAGCCAAGGCCGAGAAGAGAAGCTTCAGGCAGAACACCTCCGACAAGTCTCACGGCAACACCCGACTGCTGACGGATTTCCACAGCGAGGTGGACAACTACACGCAGTACGGACCGATTGCCCTCGCAGCAGGCCTCAACTTCGCCGGAGTAAAGGGACGCAGCGACCACCTGCGCTTCGTCACGTCGGCAGCCATATCATACGCGATAATGGCGGGCTTGGTGAACTCCATAAAATACACCTCGAGCGAGCTGAGACCCGACGGGTCGACCTACAACTCATGGCCGTCGGGACACACGGCAACAGCGTTCGCCAGCGCCACGATTCTCCACAAGGAATACGGACTGACGCGCAGTCCGCTGTATTCCGTCTTCGGCTACGCCATGGCCACGGCCACCGGCATCATGCGAGTGCTCAACAACCGCCACTGGGTGAGCGACGTGCTGAGCGGAGCCGGCATCGGCATCATGTCTACCGAGCTGGCATACGGCATCAGCGACCTTATCTTCAAAGGCAAACGGCTGAACAAGGGCGAACTGGACAACACCGCCAACATAATAGAAAACCCCTCGTTCTTCGACATTTCGATGGGTATCGGTTTCGGCAACCGCAACCTGTCGTTCTCGGGTAGCCAGTTGTTTCTTGGCGAACTCACGCAAGACGGGAATTTTATTCCGAAAGACGTGGAACTCAAGTTCGGAGCGGCTACTACAGTGGGCGTTGAGGGCGCATATTTCTTCAACAAGTACATCGGCGTGGGCGGAAGGCTGAAGGTGAGGAGCACCCCTATAAAAGGATGGAGCGACATCACGTCGAAATTCAGGAAAGAGATTAAGGAAGACTACGAAGCCCTCAAGGACAAGGATACCGGTCTCGGCGTCGACTGGTGGATAACGACACACGACCTGACCATAGAATCCGACCACATCACGGAGTTCTCTGCCAACGTCGGCGCTTATTTCAACCTGCCGTTGTCGAGAAAGTTCGCCCTCGGCAGCAAGCTGCTTATCGGACGGAGCATCATACAGGATCTTCAGGTGGACGCACATTTTGCCGGAAACAGTATCGTCTCGAAGGTGGGATCGGCGGCTGAAAAAGGCGACCCCTACGACATAACATGGTCTTACATGACCGTGAGCGGCAACAACACCATGACTTACGGCACAGGACTGTCGCTGACATACGCCTACAAGTCGCATTTCTCGTGGAAACTGTTCTTCGACTACGATTTCACGCGCAAACGCTATACAATGAAATTGAACCAAGGCGAGTTTCTCAGACTGGCTGACCCGCAGACATACGAAGAGTTATGCAACAGCTACGACCTCACCTACGACTATTTCGACATGAAGAACCACAACGGCTCCTGCCTGTCATCAACAAGGAAAAAGAATATGAACAACTTTGTTGTCGGCGGCTCTTTCTGCGTGTCGTTCTGACGGTTCTGCGCCAAGCGGAACTGATAAAAAACGGGACTGGTAAAAACGGGAGGACATTGAAAACCAATCGCAATGCCTCCCGTTTTTTCTTTCACTTACATTAACACATTTAAACAAACGAGTACTTATTATTTTTAACAGAGTTGTTTATTTATGTTAATCTAAGATTTCAGTTCACCAATGATTTCTCCAACGGATTTACAGCCATGAGCGTCGAGCCAGTCGCTGATACCGTTCTTCACCTTCACCGTGACACAGGGGTCAAGGAAATTGGCGGTACCGATCTCCACCGCCGTGGCACCGGCGAGCATGAACTCAATGGCATCAGTTGCCGTGCAGATACCGCCCAAGCCTACGACGGGGATATTGACAGCCTTGGCCACCTGCCACACCATGCGCAGGGCGACAGGCTTCACTGCCGGACCGCTCAAGCCGCCTGTATTTATGCTCAGTGTCGGCTTGCGCCTCTCGATGTCTATCGCCATACCCATGAGCGTGTTGATGAGCGAGACGCTGTCTGCCCCCTCAGCCTCAACGGCACGGGCTATCTCGGCAATGTCAGTTACATTGGGCGAGAGCTTGACTATCAGCGTCTTGCCGTAACGCCGGCGAACCGCCCTAACCACGCTCGCCGCTCCGGCGCAGGTCACTCCAAACGCCATTCCGCCGTCTTTCACGTTGGGGCACGAGATATTCAACTCTATGGCCGGGATATTGTCGAGCGCGTCGATACGTGCGGCACACTCCGCATAATCCTCTGGCGAAGAACCGCTTACGTTCACAATCATATTCGTGTCGATATCCTTTATCTCTGGATAGATATGACTACAGAAATAGTCCGCACCCTTGTTCTGAAGTCCCACACAGTTGAGCATCCCCGACGCCGTTTCCGCCATGCGGGGATAGTCATTGCCTTCGCGGGGATTGAGCGTCGTGCCCTTCACGATAATGCCGCCTATCTCACTAAGGTCTACAAAATCAGCGTATTCCGTACCGTAGCCGAACGTGCCGGACGCTGTCATAACCGGATTCTTAAGTTCCAGTCTGCCGATATTCACTCTCAAATCTGCCATAACAAGTCTATTACATTAAACACAGGACCGTCTTTACATACACACAGGTTGCCCTTCGTAGTGCCTTCCACACAGCACAGGCAGGCTCCCACGCCGCAGGCCATCTTGTTCTCCAGCGACACCTCACAGAAAATACCGCGGGCATAGGCACTTTTGGCTACAGCCACCATCATCGGCTTGGGACCGCATACGGAAATCTGGTCGTAGGCATCGCCCTGAAACACAGGATGGTCGGTTACAAAACCTTTCACGCCGGCAGAACCGTCCTCTGTGGTGACATACACTTCGCCGTACTTGCGGAACTCGTCGAGCAGCAGCAAATCCTTTGCCGACCGTGCGCCAAGCAGGTAAATCGGACGTACACCTTTGTCGTTGAGCACTTTTCCGAAGTTCAGCAGCGGGGCTACGCCCACACCGCCTCCCACGAGCAGCACTCCAGTGTCCTTATCCTCCGGCATCGTGAAGCCGTTGCCCAGCGGCAACACGCAATTCAGGGTATCGCCAGCCTGTAAACGGGCCAGTGCCCTCGTGCCGTCGCCAACGACAGCCACAAGCAGCCACAATTCATTCTTCTGGTAATCAACGAGGTTTATGGAAATGGGACGGCGCAAAAACGTTGCTGGCGAGCCATCCACTCTCACCTCCACAAATTGCCCCGGAAGCATTTCCGGGAGTTTTTCCGGATGGGTGAGCTTCAGCAGAACATATTTGTCGTTGATATGCTCCGCCGAAGACACCGTAAGGTCTAAAATGTATTTTTTCATCAGTTCGCTTAATTGTTTAATGCAAAAGTAAGGCAAAATATCTGTAATACTGAATTGTGCGCCCTAATTTTGCGTCAAACCCGTCGCAAACCGCTATTTCTTGGGGACAAAGCTCTCCCAAGTCTGGTCGTCATAGAAGACGCGTATCTCTGTTATCTTCCGCGCCCCCTTGTCCTTGCACACTATGTCCGCACGCGCGCCGCCGTACTGGTTCGACGGGCTTGCCGCCCTCATTCTCGGCTCCGTGCCACTCCAGGCTGCACCAACGGCAGACGGAGACGTTTCCGCCACCATTGAAGTGTTGCCCATAGCGTCGGGGTCGCCGAAATCAAGCATCTGCTCTCCGTGACTTGCGGCAAGTGGGGCAGAAGAGGCCGCAGAATCCGACTGCCCGTCGAGGAACATCGGT
The DNA here is from genome assembly GCA_963629785.1 of Oscillibacter sp. MSJ-31. Lineage (GTDB taxonomy): Bacteria > Bacteroidota > Bacteroidia > Bacteroidales > Bacteroidaceae > Prevotella. The sequence continues at coordinate 28,637 of CAVGJZ010000022.1, forward strand.
CCTTTGCCAAACATCAGCCAGTCGGTGCTGATGTTAGAAAATTTGCTCTTGATAGCCTCTACGGTGTTCAGCGTTGGCTTCGTCCTCTCATTCAGTATGCTCGACAACGTGGCCGGAGCCATTCCCAGAAAATTGGCGAAGGTCTGCTGCGTCATGTGCTGCGCCTCCATCAACTGCCTTATTCTATCCTTCATGTTACTCGTTTAGCGTAAAATCCTTCTTTTTTAGCGTCTTTTTATTGACTTTACAAAGGTAAACCTATTTTTCGGACTACACAACATTTGTAGAATATATTTTACTCTTTCAAATATACGTTTCAATATTTATATTTGTAAATAGATACATGGTTTTGGATTTATAAAGCAATACACAAATACAAATCTAAATTCAACGCAGCAAATAGGGGGATTAAAGATAATTTAAAGGATTTACGCAAAAAACTGAATGGGAAGTCTTTATGTTGGTTGATTTTCCGATAAAAAACACAAAATAGTTATATGTGGGACAGATAGAACTTAAAATTCTTGCTATTATTAGGCTTTGTAAGGTATAATATACTGAATATTATATGATTAGACATGGAATTATCTTGTGTATATATATTCATACACTTTTGAATATTAATATTTCCACATTTAAATATCTACAATACTACATTCAAATTACATTTAGCGGATACCATTTGCGGTTTTATTTCTGTAAAGTGGATTGCTGACTTTGTAGTACTACACATTTGTAAATTCACGGAATGTAAATGCAAACGGTTGTTAAGGTTGAATTTGGGAGCTTCCAAGGAACGGATTTTTTCCGTTTTCAAAGTATTTCAAACCGACGGAAAGGACGGCTAAAAATAACCAATTCTCAGGACATAAAAGGGCTCTTAAAGCACTGATTTCGTGCGGAAAAATCCTTCATATTTATGTACGGCAAAAACATTTCTTTTTACAAAATCCCGTTAAAAACCACCTCTTGAATGTCAAAATAACAGGCAAATCAAGACGAAAACAAAAAGCTCCGGCATCGCAAACGCGCGCCGGAGCATATATATAATAATGTGGAAAGCCGGAAAAAGGAGCGAAAGTCAGTGCATGATGAAAAAGAGCAATTCCTTCATCAGCTCGCCGGCGGGCGTGTTAGGATTGTCCAAGCCTTTGCTTTTGGTGTCCGCCTCACGTATTTTTTCAATAATCTGCAAGACCTTCATGCCGGAGTAGTTTCTCATTCCGAGCATATACTCCCTCGCCGCCCACGGACTGCGCAGGTCGAGCCACTTGGCAACGTCGGCATCGTTGCCGCGGTTTGGCGCATAGTATGCCACCATCAGATTCTGGAAATAAGAAAAGAGGATGGGAATCAAAACGTAGGCTCCGCCCGTTTTGGGGTTGCTGTCAAAATACTTCACTATGCGGTTTGCCTTCACCACATCCTTTGCGGCAACGGCATTTCTGAGTTCAAACGGGTTGAAGTCCTTGCTTATCCCGATTCTCTGCTCCACCATCAGCGGCGTGACACGCGTCTCGCCTTCCTTCAGCGAGAGAACGAGCTTGTCGATCTCGCTGGTGAGCCTGCTCAGGTCGGCGCCGATATTGTCGGCCATCATCTGGGCCGCCTTGTTTTCGATGGTCGCCTTGGCGCGGCGGCGCAGATAGCTCTCGATAAATGCAGGCAATTCGCTCTCGCGCTTCTTCTTGCTCTCAAAAACCACCCCGGCCGTCTTAAACCGCGCCAACAGGGTGCGTTTTCTTCCGTCGAGATTGCCGTTTTTGTGGCAAACCACAAGAACTGTAGTCTTCGACGGCTTCTCCAAGTACTTCTCAATCTGCTCCCAGTTCCTGATGGTCTGCGCCTCCTTCACAATTATCACTTGCCTTTCGGCCATCACCGGGTAGCTGCGCGCCATGTCGGCAATCTGCGCCGCCGTGACATCCGCCCCGAAAACTATCTGCTGGTTAAAGTCGCGCTCCTCCTTGTTCAGCGCATGCTCCTCGATGTAGTCAGAAATCCGGTCGATATAATAAGACTCCTCCCCCATCAGCAGATATGACGGAAGGAAATTTCCCGACTTCAAGTCTGCCATTATACTGTCGTAAGTAGCTGTAGATGTCTTTTCTGCCATGTTAATATTTTAACTTTTTTATACACCACTACCCTATCCTCCGAACGCTCCTATTTGTATAAGACTGTTAAAAACGGAAAGCGCATATTTTTAACGAAATCATTTTCTGCTGCGCCACTCCCCTTTAATTCGCCGAATATACTTACCTTTGTATCTACTCCAGTAAAGCCCGGCGGATTGGGTATTCCGCTGCAAAGGAAATAAAAAAAATCCGATTTAACGAAAAAAGCCAAGCTTTACAACGAAAATCCGGTTTAACTGAGGAACAGCCGGCCTAACTGAAAAAAAATATGGAAAGACTAAACCTGCCGCCGTACGGGGCTAACGTAAGGGAAAGGAACGGCAAGCCCTACATTCTCGACATTCTCCGCCGCAAATTCATCAAGCTGTCTCCCGAGGAATGGGTCAGACAGCATTTCATACATTTCCTCATCAGCCACAAGGGCTATCCTGCGGCACTTCTCGCCAACGAGGTGGAACTGACCGTAGGACAGAAAAAACTGCGCTGCGACAGCGTTCTCTACACCCGCGACCTCTCGCCGCGAATGATTATCGAATACAAAGCGCCGACGGTGCAGATTACCCAGAACACGTTTAACCAGATCTTCGCCTACAACACCCTACTCCACGCCGAATATCTCGTTGTGAGCAACGGAATAAGCCACTATTGCTGCCACATAGACTATGAAGCAAAGTCGTACGCGTTTCTTCAAGACCTGCCGGAATACAACGCCTTGTAAACGGCATACACAAACAGCAAAGGCATATCAGTAAAATCCAAAGACATATCAGCAAAGTCCAATGGGAAATCCATAAACTCCAAAGAGATTTCCATAAAGTCCAAACAAAAATCCGCCGTGTCCGCCTTTGCAAAGACAAAGCCAGACACGGCGGAAACCAAATAACAATTCGGGGTTTCCCAAACAACAGAAACCCGGCTACGACCTTTTCACCAACGACGCCCCCACGCTAACGAGAAGTACTCCCACAATAACAATGAGCGACGACACTGCGTCAATCTCGAAGAAATCATGCACAAGCATTTTCACGCCGATGAACACCAACAGGGCGCACACGCCGAGTTTGAGATAGCGGAACTTGTCGGCTATGGCAGCAAGGAGGAAGAACATCGCCCTCAGACCGAGGATAGCGAAGATGTTGGAGAAAAACACCACATATGGGTCGAGTGACACGGAAAACACAGCCGGGATACTGTCGAAGGCAAATATCAAATCGCTGAACTCTATCACCGCCACCGCGGCGAGCAACGGCGTGGCCATCAGTTTTCCTGCACGACGCACAAAGAACCTGTCTCCCTCGAACTGCGTACACATACGCCCCGTGGCAGAAAGAAGCCTCACTACGGGATGCTTCTCCACGTTGATATCCTCCTTCTTGTTGCGGTCCATATACATCTTCACGCCGCTATACACCAACACTGCGCCAAAGACGAACAGGATCCACTCAAAGCGGCTTATCACCGCCGCACCGAGGAAGATGAACACGAAGCGCAAGACGATAGCACCGAGTATTCCCCAGTTAAGCACGTGCTGGTATTCTTCCTTGCCCACCCCGAACGACGTGAATATCATCATCATTACAAACAGATTGTCCACCGAGAGCGTCTTCTCTATCAAATAGCCGGATATATACGACACCGTCATGTAGTGGCGGTACTGCTGCAGACTCGCCTCAAAATCAGCGGGGTCAAGTTTAAGGTGAGCCGCATAGCGCGAAGCCACCGCCTGCAGGTCGCCGAAATTCTCAATTCCGTGTACCATATCGCCGTGAAACCACAAAAACACTGAAAAGAGCAACGCTAGGGCAATCCATACGGCGGTCCATGTGCCTGCCTCGCGTATAGACACCACGTGGGCCTTCTTGTCGATTACAAACATGTCCAAGAGCAATATGGCGGCTATGAAAACTACGAAGCCACCAAGGAATAACAGTTCTGACATTTCTTTTTAATTTATATTATTGGTAAAACGAATTTATCAACTAACAAAATCAAGCTATACTTCATACAGCCCGAACGGATTCTTGCCATCCGGCAAATCGCCATCCACGACTTTCATGGAATATAATACAAAATTACTCCTTTTATCCGCAGAACTCGCCAATTACTCCGGAACATTAACCTTTTTTACAAAAAACGCAACAAGTCCAAGACGGGATGCACCATACGCATCCCTGTCTCAAACTTGCTGCGTTATCGTCTTTCTTGCGTCAGGGCAACGCCACTATTACACCGCCCCGCGCCAGAGCCTCAGCCTTTGAACTATGCCCAGGGGTTCTCCGTCGGGTAAGGCAGATTCTTGGGCTGGTTATATGCTATATCCTTCACGCCAAGATACTTGAACACCTCGAAAAGCGTCTTGCCCACATGCTGGAAGGCTACTGCGCCATGATGCGGATAGCCCTTCTGGATGAGCACGTGGCGATAGAAGCGTCCCATCTCGCGGATACCGAAGATACCGATACCGCCGAAGGAGCGTGTCGGCACGTCGAGCACCTCGCCCTCGGCGATGTAGGAGCGCAGGTTGCCCTCGCTGTCGCACTGCAGGCGGTAGAACGTGATGGGGCTGGCGGCGATGTCGCCCTCCAGCGTACCGCGCGTAAAGTCCGGCTTGCCTCCGTTCTCGAGCAGACGGTTCTGGATGAGCTGGAACTTGATGGCACGGTTGGCGCACATCTTGCACTGCGGCGTGTTACCGCAATGGAAGCCCATGAAGGTGTCGGTGAGCTTGTAGTCGTATTTCTTCACGATGTCCTCGTCGTAGATGTACTTGGGCACGGAGTTGTTGATATCGAGCAGCGTCACAGTGTCGTCGCTCGCACACATACCGATATATTCAGAGAGAGCACCATAGATGTCCACCTCACACGCCACGGGTATGCCCCGACTTGCCAAACGGCTGTTCACGTAGCATGGCTCAAAGCCGAACTGACTGGGGAACGCCGGCCAGCACTTGTCGGCAAATGCCACATACTGGCGCGACCCCTTGTGCTGCTCCGCCCAATCGAGGAGCGTCAGCTCAAACTGCGCCATACGGCGGCTCAGGTCGGGATAATACTTGCCCTCTCCCATCTCTTCTGCCATCTCCTTGCACACGGCATCGATGCGCGGGTCGTTCTCATGCTCCTTATAAGCCACGAGGAGGTCGAGCTCCGAGTTCTCCTCAATCTCCACGCCCAGTTCATACAATCCCTTGATGGGGGCGTTGCAGGCGAAGAAATCCTGCGGACGCGGACCGAAGGTGATTATCTTCAGCCCTTTCAGACCGAGCACCACGCGCGCTACGGGCACGAAGTCTGCAATCATCTTAGCCACGTCTTCCGCCGTACCTACGGGATATTCGGGGATATAACCCTTCAGATGGCGCATGCCAAGGTTGTACGAGCAGTTGAGCATACCGCAGTAAGCGTCGCCGCGGCCGTTTATCATGTCGCCGTCGCCCTCGGCGGCAGCCACGAACATCACGGGACCGTCAAAATTCTTGGCAATGAGCGTCTCCGGCGTTTCCGGACCAAAATTGCCAAGGAACACCACGAGTGCGTTGCAGCCCTCGCCCTTGACCTCAGCCACGGCCTTGAGCATGTCATGCTCGTTCTCCACCGTAGTCTGGCAGTTGAAGATTTCTCCTTTGTATTCTTTTACGATGTTCTCGCGACGCTGCGTAGAGAGCGCGATAGGGAAACAGTCACGGCTCACGGCGATGATGCCGAGCTTGACCTGTGGGATATTGTTACTTTCCATAGTTGTTTGAAATGTTTTTGTATAATTCTACTCATGCAAAGATAACTCTTTCTTCCCAACAACGAGCGGCGCAGAGTTTTTTTTAGAACAATTTTCAACTATTTACCCCTATCTCGTCAAATAATCCACCTTGGTAGTTGGCGAATTACCTTTCTCACACACATGTGCGGCAATAAAACGGCGAGTGGAATTTACAGGACATCCCACCTTAAACAAAGACGGGTTCTGAAAATCGCCTTTGACGGATTTTCAGAACCCGGAGAAAACTATAGCATCGCCACTAACTGAAAAGCTGCGTGATGAGCGGAATGGTGATTATGCTGCCCATCGTGGTGATAAACGTTATCTCTGTCATGAGCGAGGGGTTGCGCCCGAACTTCAGGCAGAACATGGTGCCGAAGCTTGCCGCCGGCATGGCTATGACCACCGTGTTCACATTGTTGATCAGTTCGCCTACGCCGCACGCCCTGAAAAGGAAATAGAGGCTCACCGGCACCACCACGAGGCGGATGAACGCCGTCACGTACACCTTGGGACTGCCGATAATCTCCCGCACCGGCAATTTCGCCATACTTGACCCGATAATCATCAGCGAGGCGGGCACGGTGACGTTGCCCACCATCGTCACCGGGCGCGCTATCATTTCCGGCGTGTGTATGCCCAGCGCCACGATAACGGCGGCGGCGAATGCCCCGAGCATGGTGGGGCTGACGAGAACCTTGGGGTTGAACTGCTTGACACTGTACTCCCCCTTGACAAGCATCACACCGGCCGTGAAGATAAAAAACGTGTTGGGCATGTTGAGCAATGCGGCATAGAACACTGCCTCGGGACCGAAAATGCTCGCCACGATGGGATAGCCGATGAAGCCAACATTTGCGAACATGAGGGCGAAACCTATCATGCCCCGGTCGTCATGGTTCTTGGTGATGAGCCGCGGCACCCAAAAGCCAAAGACAAGCAGTATTATATAGGTGAGAAAGCCCACGCCCAACAGGGGCATGATGAGCGTACGGTCGGGCAGTTCCTTGCCCATTACCGACGAGAGCACGAGCAGCGGACAGGTTATGTCCACCACGATGCTCGACAGTTTCTTGTCAAACTCGTCGCCCATATATCCCAACTTGCAGGCGACGTAGCCCAATATTACAACGGTGAAGAGTATCACCATTATTTCCAGATTTTGCATTATCCTGAATTTAAGTCTGTTATAGGTGTTTCTATGCGACGGCAAAACCCGCCGTCACTACCTTTAAAGGAAGCGCATCATTCGTCGATATAGCGGCGCGTGAGGTCACCGTAGCTGTCGATGCGCCTGTCGCGCAGGAAGGGCCACCAACGCCTCACTTCCTCGCTGTGTTCCAAATCAATGTCGAAGACGAGACTCTCCTCCTCCTTGTCGCTCGCCTGATAGTAGAGTTCGCCCTGCGGTCCGGCCACAAAGCTGCTGCCCCAAAAGAGGATGCCCTCGGTCTGTCCGCTAGGGTCTGGTTCAAAGCCCACACGGTTCACCGCCACCACAGGCAGTCCGTTAGCCACGGCATGTCCCCTCATCACCGTTGTCCACGCCTCACGCTGCCTCTGCTGTTCCTTCTCCGTGTCGTAGGTGGCATAGCCGATGGCTGTGGGATAGACGAGTATTTCCGCACCGGCCAAAGCCATGAGGCGTGCCGCCTCGGGATACCACTGGTCCCAGCATACCAGGATACCCAGCTTGCCTACCGACGTTTCGATGGGTCTGAAGCCTGTGTCGCCGGGTGTAAAATAGAATTTCTCGTAGTAAGCAGGGTCGTCAGGAATGTGCATCTTGCGGTATTTGCCGGCGATGGACCCGTCTTTTTCTATCACCACCGCCGTGTTATGGTACAGGCCGGCGGCACGCTTTTCAAATAGCGAGATAACCATCACGATGCCCAACTTGCGTGCCAAAGCACCGTAGAATTCGGTTGACGGCCCCGGTATAGGCTCGGCGAGGTCGAAATTGTTCACATCTTCCACCTGACAGAAGTACGGAGTATTGTGCAGCTCGGAGAGAACCACGAGTTTGGAGCCGCGGCGGGCCAAGTCTGCCACTTCCCCGGCTATCGCCTCTATGTTGGCTGCCATGTCGGCAGACTTCTTCTGCTGCAGGATTCCTATTCTTATTTCCTTCATTTATATATATTGAGTTTGGTTCATAATAATTTACGCGCGTTTCAATAGAGCTGCATGGAGCAGCAGTGGAGCGAACCGTGCTGGCGCACTATCACACTGCTGTCAATGCCAATGAGCTGTCTGCCGGGGAAAGCCGACTGTATCGCGCGCCGTGCCTCTTCGTCTTTCTGCGGCTGTCCGTAGGTGGGATAAACCACAGCACCGTTGATGACAATAAAATTGGCATAGGTGGCGGGCAGACGCTCGCCGTCGTAACGCATAGCGTCGGGCATCGGCAGACGGACAAGACGGTAGGGACGGCCGGAGGCGGTTCTGAGAGACCTAAGCTGGCATTCCATTGCACGCAGTCCGGCATATTGTTCGTCGCTTTCGTCATCGCAGCCTACATAGACGAGGGTGTCACCGGGGGCCGTGCGTACCAGCGTGTCGATGTGTCCGTCGGTATCATCCCCCGTGAGTTGCCCGTGGTCAATCCACACCACACGGTCGGCGCAGAGCCAGTCCTTCAGCCGTTGTTCTATTTCCTGCCGCGACAAAGGCTGGTTGCGATGTGGAGCGAGCAGGCAGCAGGATGTGGTGAACACAGTGCCTTTGCCGTCGCTCTCTATCGAACCGCCCTCGAGCACAAAATCGTTGTGGTCGCAATAAACGCCGCTGACAATACCGCTATCCTTGAGACTGCGGTTTATACGGTTGTCGAGGTCTGCCTCAAACTTCTCCCCCCAGCCGTTGAACTTGAAGTCCAGCAGATACTGCTTCTGCGGATTATCGGTGTCTTTCAGCGTGATAAAGCCGTGGTCGCGCGCCCACGTGTCATTCGTAGGACATTGGTGAAAGGTCACTCTCGCCATTTGTTCCGCAGTGAGACGCTCTTTCAGCAATGCTTCCACCGCCTTGGGTTGTGGCGCAACCACGAGCAATTCTTCGTGGCGCGTTATGGCGTCAGCCATTTCGATGTATGTCTCATTTGCCTCGCCGAGATATTCTTTCCAGTCTGTACCAGCGTGCGGCCATGTCAGCTGCACGGCACGCTGCCTTTCCCATTCGGCGGGGAGATATAATTTGTTCATTTACCTGTCGTTTTTAAATGAGTCGTTATAAATTGCCATCGGACGGTGAACGCTATTTACCTTAGCCTCACCAGTTCCTTCACGCCGTCGTTGAACCGACGGTTCTTAATGAGTTCCTCCAAATTCACATGTATGCGGTAACGCCAATAGTTACGCGGATTGGCAGGGATGTTTATGCGCTCGGCGTTGGCATCGGGCAGACGCAGGTCTTCGTCTATGGCAAACCAGTCTTGCAACGACAATACGCAGAGCATCGAGGGACAAGTGAGCTGGTTTGATATTATCTCGCGGGCGAGCCATCCCGGCAGGGGGTGGGGAGCCGGGCCAGAGCGACCCAACTGCGAAGCGTAGTAGTCCTGCGCGCGTTCCCCGTCCTCGTCCCACCACTGGCGCAGCGTGGGCATATCGTGAGTGGAAAGCGTACATACACTGCGGTAGGGGTTGGCGGCAAGGTTTCCGAACCTCACGCCCGGTGCCTTAGGCATCTGCTGCAATTCAAGACTGAGAATGCGCAGTTCGTTCATCACCCATGGCACGCAGTCGGGCACCATACCGAGGTCTTCGGCGCACACCAGCATACGCGTGGCCTGCACGAGTGCCGGGAGTTTCTTCATAGCCTCGCCATACCAGAAATTGTTGTTGCGGCGATAGTAATAGTCATTGTACAGACGGTCGAAACACGTCCTTTCGTCTTCTGCAAGTGCCTCGTAAGCAATGCTTTGCTGAGCCGTTATTCTGGGATGGAACTTGTTGCGGTCGTTATCGTCGCGCACGAAAAGCACATCGGCAACAAGACCGTAGAGTGCGTCGCGCAGGGCAATGTCCGCAGCATCTTCCTTACCGCAGAAAGCCGCCTCTATCTTGCGCTCCGTATCGTATTCCGGGCGTAACGAATATATTTGTCTGTCGGCGGTTGGCAAGAGATATTTTTCCGCCACATCTTCGGTGCGGTCGCCGAACAGTCGTTCCAAAGCCCTGCGGGGAATGAAAGGCTCGGTGAACTGCCGCTCGCGGAATTCCAGTCCGTAGCCCTCTATCTCCTCACGCGTGAGGGCGAGGGATGGGGCGAACTGACCGAGCAGACCATGAACGCACGCCACCGGTATCGCCCAGATACGGAAGAAGCCGAGCACGTGGTCGATGCGGTAGGCATCGAAATATTTGCTCATATTCTGGAAACGCCTTATCCACCAGCGACAACCGTCGTCTATCATGCGTTGCCAGTTGTATGTGGGGAAGCCCCAGTTCTGCCCGTTCGCCGAAAAGGCATCGGGCGGAGCGCCCGCCTGGGAATTGAGATTGAAATACTGCGGCTCGTGCCACACGTCGCAACCGTTGCGGTTCACGCCAATGGGTATGTCGCCCTTGAGAATCACGCCGCGCGCCATGGCATATTCATGTGCGGAGCGCATCTGCGCATCGAGTACATACTGCACGTAGTAGTAGAACGCCGCGTCGCGGTATTTCTCAGTGCCGGGCGAAAGCAGAGCCTTGCGGTCTGCCTCATTCCAACTTGCGTGCCCCTCCCATCGGGAGAAGTCGGCGCATCCGTATTTCTCGCGCAATGCGCAATACTGTGCGTAGGGTGCTATCCAGTGTCCGTTGTCTTTAAGAAACTGCCTGAAAGCCGTTGTCGCCATCACCTCTTCTCCCTCCTGGGCAAACAGGAGCCGGAGATACTCCGTCTTGGCATGGTTCACCCTCTCGTAGTCTATCTGACTAAGGCCGTTGAGTTCCCGGCGCAAGGCTTCGAACTCCACGGCTTTTGCCTTGTCTTTCAGCGGCGGAAGCTGGCGAAGGTCTGCGTATTGCGGATGCAGGGCGAAGATGCTTATCGCAGAATACGGATAAGAGTCTGTCCAAGTATGCGACAATGTCGTGTCGTTTATTGGCAGCACCTGCAGCACCTTCTGTCCCGTCCCGGCTATCCAGTCTATCATCATCTTGAGGTCGCCGAAATCACCCACGCCGAAACCGCCTTCTGTCCGCAGCGAGAATACAGGAATGAGCGTTCCGGCAAGTTTCTCATTGCAAATCTCAAAAAAGGCTTGGTCGAGTTCATAGACAAGCGTCTCGCCATCTGCCACTTCCGGCAAGTCAAGAGTGCGGTTCATTCCGGTTTCCCACAATATGCCGCCCCTGGTATCGGCGATAATGAACTTAAATTCAATTTCCCCCTGCCCCAAGCGCGCGGCATCGATTTCCGTCGTCCACTCGTTGTAGTTATGCTCATACATCGGCAGAGCACGCTCCGCATTCCAGTTGCCAAGACAGTCGCTCTGCCCCACAAGAAGCAGACGGTCGCCCTTGCGCAGCTGCGGCGCCCGCACAACAAGTTTTACCTTCCTTTCCTTATTAACGGATGGCAGACTGACACGATTCCGCCTGTTCACACATTCTGTGAAGGCTGAACTGTAGAGGTAAGAATCGCACGGCATATCCATCCACCGACAAAACACGCGATATGTTAGATTGTCGGCATTGTCAATTTCCAACCTGTGAGTTATCGTCTGCCACTCTTGGCGCAGACACTTGCCCTGCCGGTTCACGGTAAAGTAATAGTCCAGCGCCTGCGGCCACTTGTCCCGTTCCGCAAAGCAAGTCCATGTCTTGCCGTCCGCAGTTGTCATGGGATATACATCCGCTTTTGCGGCTGTATCACTGGCGCCGTTTTCGTTGCCACATCCCTTGTTGTCAAGAGCGCCGTCAGCGATATGCAGCGTTAGTTCTTCGCCGAAAGTCGTGGCATATTCCAGATAGAAGTGAATTGTCATTGCCTTACACCTTTTTAATATGGTGCAAAGGTAATGAAAGTTTCAGGGGTGTTCTAAAAAATTACGGGCATTTTGCGGCAATTTTATTTCAACTACTGCATTGGGCTGATGAAATTCAATAAAAACATGATAGATATAGGCGGTTAGAGCATACTTGCAAAATGTTTTACAAATAAGACATTTGGAACACTTTATTTTGGGGTCTGATTTTAAGGAGCAGTGCTTTTCGGGGAGGAAACGATAGCTTTGCCCGGAG
>CAVGJZ010000023.1:0-38640 GCA_963629785.1 Oscillibacter sp. MSJ-31
AGCAGTCCATCACTCCTTGCATGGACTTGAAAAGTTCTCTGTTCAAATTATTCGCTGAATATCCCAATATAGATTTGCACGCTATGGGCTTCCCTGCAAATTGGCAGGAAGAAGCATTGTGGCAATAAAGTAACAAACACCCCGTAGGACAAGAGACAAACAAAGGAGTAGCGCATTTGTACTACTCCTTCGTTTTTATTGTGACAATGTGAAATCACCTTCAATGTTGCACGTCTATTTCTGATTATTGCTGTCCTCTAAAACTTTTTGAGCATAAAAAAGTTTTAGAGGTAGCAATAGTTGTAATCAGTTAGAGAGTTGCCATCACGAAATCAACAATAAGCTCTTTTCTTTTGCCAATTTTAGCCTTGTCCCAAAGATGATCCTGTTCTGTCATGTTACGAATTTCCTGTTGCTGGAGCAACTGAGTATAGGTGCTTCGTTTGACTTCAAAAGCAGTATTTCCGATAGATTCATTATGATGACCAGAAAGCAGCAAGTAGTTTCCAAGGCAGTTTAGATACGACTCTCTGAATTCGTCATCGTATTTACAATAGCCACTATTGGCATCTTGATTTTCTGTATTTGGAGCGATATGCTCACACTGAGATTTTTCCACCGCATCATAACGCTTTAGTCCATAGCCTGACTTGCCCTTTTCTATGAGGTGATTTTCATAAAGCCAAAGGATGATTTTGGCAATGCCATGTCCTCCATCGAAATTACCTTCAAGCATACGCTTGAATTCCACGTTGTTCCAATAATTCCACCATCCGTTTGTCGTGGTTTTCATCCATTCTATATGATTGACTACTGTATGAACGTCGCCTTTAAAATTCTTGAAAACATCATTCAATCTCCATGTGAGTATAGCGCGGGTTCCAATAACTCGGTGACGTAAGAATATTGAGGTTAGAGCCTTTGCTAATAATCTGAAATCGTCATCCGAAACACCATGACTATAAGCCTTGATTACAAATGGGAAAATGATTGCTGGCTGTCCAATAACCCACAGCGTGTGTACCATAATGTCTGTTTGCTCGTTGTGGAAGAAAACGGTCATTTGCTCAAAACTGTCTGCAAGCGAATGGGTGAAACTGCGAATGAAATTGATGCGTGAATCATCTTTCCCTAATTCATCATCCACTTTTTGTAATGCATTGCTTGCATCCAAGCTATTGAAGTACACACGCAAAGTGTATGTGAGTATATCATCCTCATCTATATTGCCTTCTATCTTTGATATTGATTTGTAGATGTGTTCAAAACGATTTTTCACCTCACTTATCAGCTCTGCTTTCTCATCCTCAGATGTGCAATAAAGATGAATGTTGTACAGAAATTGTGCTTTGATTATTTCAAGGTTGGACGGTTTTTTTCCACGGTTGTTTTGGAATATGAACATTTGGATGGCTTCTGCCTCATCCTTTACAGTATGCGTTGTACAAGTAGCATTTACAACTGCATCCAACATAAAGTGCAAGGACTCCTCATCATACTCCATCAATTGACTTGTAAAGTAGTCGTAAGCCGCAACAATACGCTTCTGTGATTCCGTGTCAAGCCCATTGCAATCGGTTTTTACTTTATTGATGACATAGTCACGGAACAATTGATTGTCGTAATCAACTGTTGAAAATCTATAAGTTTGTCCTACCTTAACAAGAGTGCCATATAGGAACTGATCATCTTCTGATAAAGACTCGGTCAACTCTTTCAATCTGCTGTAAATGGCGGAGATGAAAATAGTAATAGTGGTCAAGCGCTGTTGCCCATCAATGATGGCAAAATTGCGACTGCCTTTATCCTCGAACAGAAAATGTCCGAAATAATAACTTGATGCAGTATGGCTCTCTACATAATCCTGCAAGTCCACAAGAAACTGCTTTGTCTGCTTGTCCTCCCAAGAATATGCTCTTTGATAAGTCGGTACGAAAATCTTATTGCCCGACAACATTTGGTTTATATTCGTTGAAGCATCCATGATATTTGTAGTTAAAAATTAATTAGTTTCATTGCAATAGCAGCGCAAGCTTCAGCATCTGCCATTGCATGGTGATGTTTAGTGAGGTCGTATCCGCAATATGCAGCAACGGTTTGAAGTTGATGATTGGGAAGCTTATCCCCCAACAATTTTCTTGAAGCACGACACGTGCAGTAGAATCTGTACCCAGGATACTCCATATCGTATGCCTCACATACAGCCTTTAGGCAACTCTCGTCAAACGGACTGTTGTGGGCAACCAATGGTAAGTCCTGAATATGTGGTGCTATTTCAGCCCATACTTCGGGAAAATCCATAGCATCATCAGTGTCTGTATTAGTCATTCCATGTACTTCTGTACACCAATGTGTATAGAAATTGGGAGTTGGCTTTATCAGTCGATACAGCTTATCTGTCACCTTTCCATTGCGCACGACAACCACCCCAACACTGCACACACTGGATCGATGTTGGTTGGCTGTTTCAAAGTCAATTGCTGCAAAACTTTTCATTGCCGTTAGCCTGTTATTTGTCAGTCAGCCGGAGATTCTCTGTATCAAATCCCTTGCTTTGCTTGCTATTTCATTTGCATCGAACGATGCCGTATTGATAAAAATATAGCAATCATCCTCTTGTATGTCTTTGATTCTGTCCTGATATCCTATACGGGTCAATGTTTGTTTGAGCAAGTCCATATCTTTGTTTCTGTTGCTCAGTTTGAACACAACTTTGTTTGCTTCATCTTCTTTTGGGAATATATCGACATACACTTTGCCTTCTTTTTCTGTCTGCCATTCGCAAGCGAGATACTTCCAATACCATACCCATATATGCCATTTGTCCTGTTCTCCCAATGCATTTTTCCAAAGCGTGGTACGGTGGTGCATTTTGACAATTCCTAAGAGATAGTTAATGCGCTCTATGACATGATCTTGCAATGATTTGTTGTGAACAAATGTATCATACAGACTTCCTGATGGAATATTGGAAAACTGTTCAGGCAAATTTTCCCACCAACATCCGTAGGACCGACGGCCGCCATTATCCCATTTCAGAGCTTTCGAGAAATCTGAGTCATTGCCATATTTAGCCTGAATATAATAATGGTTGTCATAGAAACCCATGCTAATTTCTGCCGGATTGCTTTCATCGGCAGATACGATTTGCAACCTATCCTCTTTGTCTGCACTCAATCCTGTGACAATCCATCCCTGTTCTTTCCACTCCGATAATGCTTTTTCCCAATTGGTCATATCCAAAGCCCCAATGTCGTCTATTTCATTTTGGACATTGTTTGATGGTGCTGGGGCACATTGGGGCGTCACAGTGGATGGCGTACTGATGGAGCCTGACAGAACATTTAAGTCTACTGTCAGTTTTTGAGACTTCGCAACTTCCTCTTCTCCTCCTTGTGCCTCACAGAAAGCTTTGCTGAAATTTTCAATGGTCTTATCTTTTGTGCCGTTGGCAAATGTTTCAGTGTCTTTCTCATAGAGATCTTGTCTAAATGCCTCAACTACAGAGAAAAGACTTTTTAGTAAATCCGTTTCACCGACACTGCCACTTTTTTCTGACGGACAAGTACTACTGACAACACGTCTTACAGCTTCACTTACCGTTATGATATTCTCAGGCTTGCAATGCATGGCTACAAGAGAGGTTTGGAATTGCAACTCCATTTTCTCACTGTCGGTTAATTTTCCGTCTTTTACGGCTTCATAGAGGCTGTTGAGGAAATTCTGATATATTTTCAGCTTTTCCTCAAAGATTTTAGAACTCCGTTTTAATGTTCCCTCTTTTTTTGTTTGCCCTTGAAGAAGAACCTGGGTTATAGTTGCCGTAATGACAACACCCAATATTGCAGCCATGATTCTGCTTGGCAACTCCAAATCGGTAAAGACATTGAAGGCTACCGCTATGGCACATATCAAGCAGGCGGCAATTACCGTGTATGTAAAGAATCTTTTGTTTTCCATAAAAAAGCGAATTCTGATGATATCAAAGAACAAACTCCCCATTTTATAAGTGGAGAGTTTGTTGATTATTTGATTTTATCTTGCTTCACGAGTGTTTATTTTCTTTCCCCAAACATCGTATGTGTCCAGCCATGGACCTTTTCTGACAATAAAAAGATCACCACAGATAGAAACGTAGCTACCGATGTCTGTTGAAAAAGACTTGATTTTCTTGCCTTGCTCATCGTAAGTGTCATACCAACAGCCTTTCAAAACAATGAAAAATCTCTCACTCCACCCTAACAATTCTCCGATGTTATCAGAGATACTTTTTGCTTTTTTGCCTCGTGCATCGAACACCTCATACCAACAGCCTCGAAGCTCAATACTTGATATTGCCATATTGCAAATATTCTTTTAGCCAACGGCTACCATATTGGCGAGTTTTACAAAAAATTAGTGTATATATACATGAAAACGTGGAGCCAGTCCTGTCACTCGTTCCACAGTGTAAAGGCTCTGGCATCGCCCAAGTTGTCGAAACGAGCAACGCCGAAAGCCCCACGCCTGTGTACGTATATAGAAAACTCTCTTGACAACGAACGATATAATCGTCCGAAGCCAATGAGGGTTGTATATAATACACCTCATGAGGCGTTCCCGTTGCTTTGTTCTTGACAACTTTTGTTCGAACTGCCAGATTCTTACACTGTCAAAACCAAAGCGTACAGTTACGCCTTATATGTATATATGTCTGCCCAACCTCTGCCCTTCGGGGCTTCCGGCATGGGTACAGACGTTACAAAAATAATAAATTTATACGAAACACAAGCCGAATACCCTTATTTTATATCCGAAAAAGTTTTATTCTTGACCTATGTTAACATACGAAGTGCATACATATGCGCATTTTGCAATTTCAGATTTAGCAATCTGCATACCTAAAGTTATCACTACACTAAATCACCGCATTATATATATGCGAGCAATTTAGTGTAGTGATAAGCATAATGCGATACAAAGAAAGTTGCTGGCCAAAAGAAAAATCTAGCGGCATACCCATTACTGTGCCGAACCTCAAATTGAACTTTAGTCAGTCCTGCTCACTCCGCCTCCTGCGCCACTTCCTCTTTTAGCAAGCAACCTCCATAAACGACAATATTGCGCAGAAGCCATCGTTAAAAAGTCTTTAGCGGTATTTGAGCGAAAATGAAGGAATTATGAAGGAAACAAACGTAACCAAAAGCACTTATCCCACTATAAGTTCTGTGGTATCAACGTGGGAACAATTGAAAGTTTAAGAATAATACCTATGTTGAATATCAGACACTTATGCAAATAGTATAGGTTTAGACGTGGAACCCTTGTTGCCCGTTCCACTGATTGAGGCCTTCGCATTGCCCTGGATTGTTGAACGAGCAACGTCGAAGCCCACGCCGATATGTTTACACCATTCCCTATACCGATATGAGACTCATTGCAAGAAGCAACAAGCCAATACCCGTAAAGGGATGTGAATACACACATCCCGAGGACATCTACCGCTGCAATGTTCGTGACAATCCATGAAGTTTGCGAAGTTCCAATCAGTCAAGAACAAAGCGCCAAGTAAATGCGCCTTTATTTATGTCGTAACACCTTCCCACCAGTAACCAACCGTCTCGGCACAGGATTAGCCCGAAAGCC
The DNA here is from genome assembly GCA_963629785.1 of Oscillibacter sp. MSJ-31. Taxonomy (GTDB): domain Bacteria; phylum Bacteroidota; class Bacteroidia; order Bacteroidales; family Bacteroidaceae; genus Prevotella. The sequence goes on from CAVGJZ010000023.1 coordinate 5,626, forward strand.
ACCCCCAAAAGCCTCGACTCGGCGCGGGCAAGTTTGGTATCGGGGGCAAATGTAATTAAAATATTCCTAAAATGAATACTTTTGTATAGATTTTTTCGGCAAAAATCATACATTGCTCATTTAAAACGGCCTGGTTCTTTCAAAAAAGCCCATAGATAAAAGTGTTCCAAATGTCGTATTTTGCAAAAGTGAAACACCTGTTGATTGAGGAGTGATTCAGACATTCTCCGACCGACCTTGTAAAATACTGACTTTCAGCGAAATAAATATTACCAAAAAGTGGAGCTATCGTTTTCTCCTGGAAAAGCAGTGCTCCGCCAATTGCAAGAAAATCAAAAGTGTTCCAAATGTCGTTTTTGGCACGTTCCCATAAGATGCGCTTTTCCGTTTACTCTATCACCCACTCCAAGGTATTCACATCGTCCTTGACGGAGAAATTAAGACCGGCTTTCACCACCTGTTTGCCCTTCATGGCGAAGGCCGCGTCATAGCGGCGGGAGTTGATTTGGTCGAGAGCCTCCTGCGGAGTCCTGTTGAATTTCAGTTCGATGACGTAGATGTGGTTCTGCGTCTCCATCACCACGTCCACCCTACCCTTCGGTGTGCGTGCCTCAACGGAGATGCCGTAGCCCGTGAGGAGAGCGAAGGATATGTAGAACACCTGCTGGTAATGCCCCTCGTAGTGGGTGTTGTCGCAATACGGCACCGTTTCAAGGAATTCTCGGAACAGCTCCAGAGCCTCCTCCAGCCTGCCGCGCTTTAGCAGCACCGACATATCCGCCACTGCCACACGTCCGGCATCAATCGCCGTGCCGAGATAGCCGGGCAACAGACTGTCGAAAAGCCCCACTTCAATCTCGCGGTTGGGGAAGCCAAGCGTATAGACCTCCGACTCTTCGTCATAATCCTTTATCGTTAGGTAGCCGCTCTGGTAGAGCAACGGAGTGAGCGAAGTCATTGTCTCAGTAGCGGCGTCGAAAGACGACGACTTAGCCCTGACATCGCCGAGTTGCGAGGGCAATACATTGAACTTGCGCATCATGTTGATGAGATAAGTGGGAGTGCCGGTACCGAACCAGTAGTGGTTAAACATACCGTCAGCCATGCAGTTCAACAGACTGAACGGATTGTAAACGTCAGGCGAAGGCCACGTGAAATGATAGCCGTCGTAATTGTCCCCCAGCTTGTCCAAAGCCTGAGAGAACGATATCCCGCACTTTTCGGCAAGCAGACTGACGTCTGTGTCCATTTGCTCCAAAAGCTCGTCTTTGGTAATGCCGCAAATCCCGGCATAAGCGGGATTCATGCTTATATTCGCGATATTGTTCAGCTCGCTGAATATGCTCAGTTGCGAGAATTTTGTAATGCCGGTGAGGAACACGAAGCGGAGCATCTTTCCGCAGTCCTTCAGCGGACTGTAGAAATTGCGCATTACATCACGGAGGACAGGCAGACTGTCGTCCTCATGCACCACATCAAGCAACGGAGCGTCATATTCGTCGATAAGAACAACAACCTTCTTGCCCGTTTTGGCATTGACCGACTTGATAAGATTAAGCAGCCGCACGTTGGGGTCAGGCGAATCACATTCCACACCGAATTTCACCTCGTTCTCCTGCAGTATATAAATAAGGTAACGCAGCAGCTGGTCTTTTTCCATGTGCTTTCCGCCAGCCAGACTAAAGTGGAGCACGGGATACCGCGTCCATTCCTTCTCCAGATTGTCGATGGCAAGTCCTGCGAACAAGTCCTTCCTGCCCCCGAAATAGCTTTCAAGCGTGGAAACGAGCAGCGACTTGCCAAAGCGGCGCGGACGGCTCAGGAACACATACGTGGCATCGGTATGCGTCATGCGGTAGACGTATTCGGTCTTGTCTATATAGAGCCTGTCCTCTTCGCGGATGCGGTCAAACGCCTGCATCCCTATCGGATAAAGTTTCCTTTCCATCACCTTCTCTTTATTGTTTATGTATGCCGCGTTTCAAAGCATATCGCCGGCCAAGCGCATTCACGATACAAAGATGAGGATTTTATCCGACATTTCCAAATACCGCGCCGGGAAATTCGCCTACAGAGCCATTACCTCTGCCACGTGGTTGTGCTTCTCGCCGTCCTTCCCCCTTTTGAGGAAAAGGATAAGGCGCACGGTATTGCCCACTGCCAGCGAACGGCGCAACTCCGCATCGGCCACATTAACAAGCGAGGCGAAGCCCTCGGCGGCAATCGTGCCCTGAATCTCCCACGGCTTGCAGGAAAAAACCTGGCTGGGAAACAGTGTCTCAGCCAGGTTTTTATGGTTTGCATTTCAGTAGCGTTATTTCACAACGACCTTCATAGTCCTGCCGTTCTGCAAACGAACGATATTTATTCCCTTCACGGGAGCGTCAAGCTTATGACCGTCAATAGAATAGTAAGAGGCAAACTTAGAACCATCAACAAAGTTACCTCCAACAGATGTAGCCTCATCGACTACGCCATCGCCGCTAATAGTTATTTCAACATCAGTGCTTGAATAATCTATACCCAAATAATAAACCCCGTCTTTACCTTCGCCAACATTGTAGCTTAATCCGTAAACACTCTCCGAAGAACCCTTCTGAGACTCACTCACAGCGTAAACATACGTACCGTTGGTCTTCGCCTTGGCATCATCCATGCTTGAATAGATATATCCGCTGATGTAATTGTTCAGGTCCATCTTCAAGCTTCCCTCCTTCAGCGTCATTTTACACCACACGACATTGCCAGACGCAGCGGCAGGAACTATTACTGTCTTTTCCTTTTCCAGAGCTATAGCCTTTTCTACAGTTTCTCCCTCCAGATAATCGCGCAAAGCGAACGTCACACTCTTGCCATGCTGAGCCTCACCAAGTTTAAGGTAGACATAGAACACATCATCCTCTGCCGCTGCGACATCTGCAGAATATAGTGTCTTGTACGAACCATCTACATTAGTATATTTGATAGCGGATTTCAGTTCATCATTGTTCTTGGCATATTTCACGGTGTAGTTGTAATTATAGTCTGCGTCGAAGTTAATGGACAACATTCCAGCTTGCTTTGCCACGAATTTCACCCACAATCCGTTCACGGCTTCTGAACCGAGAGTATAAACGCCGTCTTCGGCTTCCAACGCAGTGGCACGACTTTCGCCAGCACCCCATTCTTTTTCCGAAACTTCAAACTTGTCGCCGTCGGCAACATTGTTTAGAGTTATGAGATAGTTTGTCCCTGCTATTGCCTCGATATAAAAATCTAATCCATTCTTGGTAACATCATAAGTTCCGTCATAGTATTCCGTTCCCTTGGGGAAAGAAACCGACGTGTTCTCCGATGCAACCGTTACTGTGAGTTTGCAGTCTCTCTCAGCCTTATACTGATAATATTTCGTGCCTGAACCTTCTATAGTATTCTCTCCCAACACAGCGGTGAGCGGCTTTGTTATCAAGTCACCGTCCTTTACATCCTCTGTAGATACGGTAAATGTCAAAGGACTGGTCTCGCTAGACGTTATCTTTATTATATAGTCCTGTCCATAGTATCCTCCCGATACAGACATACGCAAGTCTTCCTTGTCAGAGCTACCCGAAAAAGAATTGCCCTTGAGATAAGCCATAATCATCGTGTTGTAAGACTCGGGCTTCGCGTTGGCTTTAATGTGCAGGAAACAAGTTTTACCGGCTTCGATATTAGCTGAATAGTACACCGTCTGCTGCGGCTGCACGGTCACTTCCGTAGGCAGAGAGGACAGGACTATAGGTTTCGCCTCTACATCCCCCTCCTTATATTCTTCCTCCGAAATTGATATATTCTCGTCGGCATCGGTGTCACCAGCCTTTGTCACTTTAATATAATACGTATTGCCAGATTGCTGAGCCTCAAACTTCACGCTGTAGCTATTGGCTACAGAACTAGCGTAAACATACTGGTCAAGAGAACTCTTGCTCTCGTACACCTCGGTCTTGCTTCCGTCGGTGGCGGTGCCGCCGCTAATTGTCACGAAACCTTGTTTCGTATTGGTATAGGCATAATAGTAAACACCCTTGTCCTTCGGCAGCACATTGTCGCCGGCAACAGCAGTGAATGGTTTATCTGCTGAACCTGCTAACGGATATGTCATCGATGCGGTAAAGACAAACGGATTATAGCTCGTGATGGAGATATTGTTTGTTTTTGCCGCAACCACCGGCACTTTAGCCTCATACTTGTATGTTTCGTAATTTCTGGCAAACGAATATGTAGTGCCGTCTACGGTACAGTCACCCACATAGTCGCCACAGGTTATAACCAGCACCCCGTCCTTGCCAGTTGCACATGACGCATAGCTCGTCTGTACGCCGTAACTAGTCAGATACGGATTGCCGAGCATCTGTAGCGTTTCTCCGTCAGTAACCAAAGGCATCGGGTCACTAGCCTCACGACCCTTGCCATAGTTGGGCAAAGACTTAATGTCAGCGTTAAAACCTATTTTGGTGGTATATCCGCTAACTTTCAGATAGACGGTTTTGCCTGCCTCAACGCCATACGCCGATGCGTACGAGTAGTCTCCATAAGCATAACTTGCGTTTGTCAGAGTGACCGTTTTCTCTTCCCCCGTCGAACTATCCTTAACGATTTCAGAACAAACCACCTGACAATTGTTTATGCTCTTTATCAGAAGGAGCGAGCTGCCGCTCTCCGGAGCAGTGTATTTCCAGTACACATCCTTGATTTCACTCTCGCTGTCGAAAGTCCATGAATTCTCCCCGCTTTTAACATCAAATGCCGAACTGTAATAGTCTGTTTGGGCAAATCCCGTAATAGCTACCAATAGCACTAAAGCTGTAAGTAATAATTTTCTCATGCTCATGTTGCTTTTGTTTTTATTAATGATTAATGATTACTTTCTTACCGCCGACGATATACACCCCGTTGCTTGCTCTCCGCAAATCAGTCTTCTGACCGAACATATTGAAAGCCACTCCTTCCGTCTTTCTCACAACATTGACATTGCCTATAGATGCGGTTAGAGTGTTTTTATAGTCGAACGTCACAACACCGTCAGTTTCCTTTATATTCACGATACCTGTCCCTGTAGGATCATCACCGCTGCGCCAAGTGATTGCGGGCGTTGTGTCAAAGGTAAACGCCGTAACGTTGCCTGTTCCTGGATATGTGTCGGCATCTTGGTTCTTGCTTTCCCAAAGGTTGTCCGCAGGCATGAGCTGCACGTGCTCGTATTTGGAAGTGGATGTGTTCACCACGTTTCGCTTCCAAATGCTGGCGTTATAGTTGATATGCGAAACCAGCAGACCATGTCCGGGCAGAGCCTTGTCCCAACCGAAAGGCTGCCTGTTTTCAAGCGTGTAGTATTCGTTAGGATCCTTGTCCGACACAATGAAATAAGCCTTGTTCGATGCGGAAAGAGCTTCAAGGGTAAGTCCCGTCGCCTCGCCACTTATTGTTTCGGGTTCAAGCCACCCTACGGTGTACTTGTCCATCGCCGTATACCCTGCGGGAGTGCGTGATTCGTCATTATACTCCCCTATGTCCATTATGTCCCAGTTTCCCATTCCGTAAAAGGAATACGCCGTGTCGTAGATGTCCGGCAAACCGAGGATATGACTGAACTCATGGCAGAAAGTTCCTATACCATCTATCGTTTTCTCTTCGTGCGTTCCCCTTAGCTCGCACGTGCAAGCAGTCTTTCCTATAAGCATACCATCGTATTCTGGCACGGAGAGATCTTCCGACAAATCCACAGCTTGTGGCCAAATGTCAGATTCTACAAGGCTTTGCGCCTGTCCATGTCCCGCATATATCAAGAATACAAAATCTACAAAGCCATCATTGTTGGCATCATAACGAGAGAAATCCACACCACAGTCACTGTCAGCCATAGCCACTGCATCTTTCATCAACTGGGGTATACGCTCGCTGCCTGTATCAAATGCGCTGCCGTAGTATTCGCTTTTCTTGGGCAGTGTTATGGGGCCGACAACATCAAACTCTGGCACGAAAGCTCCATTCGACTGCGCCAGAAAATAATCGCGCACGCTTCCAGAGGCATATTCCCCTGTGTAGCCCTCCTTGTTTGCGAGTTCGTTGAAAATCTCGTTTGCATTGTCCTCTGAGAATTTTACATCCTGAAACTGTGCGAGTATCACTAAGCCTCGCACTTTCCCCGTAGTTGGGAAAGTAGATTTTATGCTTCCCGGCTCCTTTCCATACCTCGCAACTTTTTGTGCGGCATTACCTTTTTGAGCAACGCTTTGCCTGCACAGAGCTTCTATTATTTTGCGCTTGTCATTACGTTGCGCTACATAAATCTTGCCGTCGGCAGCCTTCATGTCTCCAGCCACGACCACACCGTCTGCGTTTAACGTGGCATACCTCAAGAATCTATCGTTGCCGTAAAGCAACACGTCACCCGACTCGCTTTCATAATAACTCATCCGTTCATCACCACGCAGGGTGACTGTAACAAAACTGCCGTCAGGCTGAACAACTTTTGTCTTTCTCGGGAATGCTGGCGAAGCGGTCATATTTATAGACAAACAAGCCGCTAAGGATAACAAAAAAAGTTTTTTCATTTTTATTTATTTGCGGCAAAAGTATTTATTCTTCGTTAATAAACCAACAAAATGCAGCCAAATATGCGATATTTACCGCAAATATCTGGGGGGGGGGATAAAATGGCTATTTTTCTGTCATTTAATGATTAAAATTCATAACTTTGCGCCACACAAAAAAAAACAAAATTATGAAGAAACAACTATTATCCTTTTTGGCTTTTGCCATGGCGTTAATATTCGCCCCAAGCGCGAAAGCCGGCAATTCTAACGTACCTAACAGGAACATCTATGCGTTCTTTCTGCGCAACGCCACGTTCGAAAACAACGGTTACGGCTACGGCAAATTCACTACACGCAACACCGACCCGGAACTTTTCTATCCATGGGGTAACAGCTACGCCATATACGGTGGCGCTGCCGTGGACGGCGTTTTCTACGGTGCAGAATACTGGTTCAGCCTGTCTGACCAGCCCACTCCGAAAAAGATTATATCATACAACATCTATACTAAGGAATTCAAGGAACTGTGCGACTGGGCAGAGAGTGAAACATCATTGATGCGTTTCGGCGACTGGACTTATGACGTATCAACAAAGACCATGTACGCCACAACCTACAAAATCGGCGAGAAATACCTACAGACTGTAGATCTCACAACTGGCAAGATGACACCCGTGACAAAGATGGACGATTTTCCAGGAGCCATCTCTGCCGACAAAAACGGGAACCTTTACGGAATATGCCAAGACGGATGGTTATATAAAATAGACAAGGCCAACGGCAAATTCACCAAGGTGTACGATACGGGCTACAAAGGAATGATGAGCGGACAGACAATGGAGTTCGACAAGACAAACGGCGACCTGTACTGGGCATCAGCGATGTATTCGCGCGATGGCGGCACAGACTCTTGGCTCGTGCGCTTCCAGTTCAACGACGACGGTTCGGTGAAATCTATGGACGAACTCAGCATTATCGGATCAGGAGCGACTATACTGTCGATGTATATCCCTTACGTAGAGGCGGGAGACAACGCACCGGCAGCACCAACCGAAATAAAGGCCGTAGCCGCCAGCGGCGGCGAGAAAAAAGCCACTCTCACATGGAAGAACCCCACAAAAACATTCGGAGGAGAGGAGCTTGCAAACATCAAGAAAGTAACTGTGGAACGTGACGGTAAGATTGTAAAGACTTTCACTACTGATATAACTCCAGGACAGGAGATGAGCTGCATTGACGAAACGCCGGAAATCGGAAAAGAGTATAAGTATGAGATATACGCCACCAACGAAACGGGAGATGGCGAAAAAGGACTGTGCTACCAATATGTGGGAATGGACGTACCAGAAGCCCCACGCAACCTTTTCATAAAACTTGCTGACGGCTGCGGTTCAACTACCATATCATGGGATGCACCAGAGACAGGAAAACACGGATTGCCCATCGACAAGAGTTCCATAAAATACGACGTGGTGCGCCAGCCCGACAAGCACGTAGTGGGAACAGATCTCACCGAAATGTCTGTGACCGACAACAATATCCGCCGCTTGGGCAAATACTACTACGAGGTAACAGCAAAGAACGATTTCGGATCTACCACAGGAAACACCGTGGAGTATGTCTTCGGAAAGGCTATCAGCGTAGATAAAGACACACCATTCACAGAGGATTTCTCAAACGAACAGTCTACGGCGAACAAATGGACTGCCATTGACGGCAACGAAGACGGGTGGACATGGACCTTCAACACCACCGCAGCCCAGTATCTCATGGGCGACGAGAACATCGGCGGCGCCGAATACTATATACATCCGCAGGTGACACCAAGTGAGATAACATCAACTGACGAATGGTTGCTCCTGCCGCCACTAAATTTTGACGAAGAAGAATATGTCATGCAACTTGTGACAAGAAACATCTCTACGGAAAATCTAACTGTGACGAGCGGCAAGAGAAACCTTAAAGGGGACCAACAAACGATTAAGGAAATTGTCCTTACGCCAGCCGAAGCCGACATCGATGGTTATTACCCGTTCAGCGTTTACAATGTAGACATACCGAAAGGAGAAGGTATCAAATGCTTGGGATTGCATCTCACAACGCCTATAAACGCCGACAGGTATTCGTTCTTCCAGATTTCCGAGATAAACGTTCTCGCAAAATCCTCTACGGGAATCAGCAGCAACGTATCCGACAACGGGGACCTGCTGGTCTGCAAGGTTGGGGATGAATACATTTTCAACCCTAACGTAGAAAATGTTGTTCTCTATAACATTAACGGAGAAACGGTATGCGATAGCAAAGGAAACAAGATATCTGTAGCGTGTATGCCAAAGGGCATATACATTATGACGGCAAAGTCCGCCGCCAAGACATCAACAACAAAAATCTGCATACGATAACAGCACAAATCAAATCACAAGATAAAGAAAACTAAAGAGATATTCGTGTGACATTCTGGTCATGTGAATACCTCTTTAGTTTTTTGTAGAGAAATGGTATTGGAAAATGTTCCAAATGTCGTATTTTGCAAAAGTGAAACACCTGTTGATAGGAGAGTGAATTAGGCATTCTCCAACCATCCTTATAAAACACTGACATTCAGCGAAATAAATATTACTAAAAAGTGGAGCTGTTGTTTTCTCCCGGAAAAGCAGTGCTCCGCCAATTACAAGAAAATCAAAAGTGTTCCAAATGTCGTTTTTGGCACAATCCCCTAAGATGCGCTTTTCCGTTTACTCTATCACCCACTCCAAGGTATTCACATCGTTCTTGACGGAGAAATTAAGACCGGCTTTCACCACCTGTTTGCCCTTCATGGCGAAGGCCGCGTCATAGCGGCGGGAGTTGATTTGGTCGAGAGCCATTACCTCTGCCACGTGGTTGTGCTTCTCGCCGTCCTTCCCCCTTTTGAGGAAAAGGATAAGGCGCACGGTATTGCCCACTGCCAGCGAACGGCGCAACTCCGCATCGGCCACATTAACAAGCGAGGCGAAGCCCTCGGCGGCAATCGTGCCCTCAGGCGTCCGGCCGACAGCCGACGTTATGCGGTAGCGGAAATAGCCGTCGGCGGGATTCACATACGTGACGACGGCCGTGTAAGTGCCGAAAGCAGCCATACCCTCGTCCCTCGCCATCACGCGGACAACCGCAGCACTCTTGAACTTGTCCTCCTTGGGTACTATGGGGGAGAACATAACGAAATCGCCGGACCAGACCATCGCCTTCGGCTTCTCCGCCACGAAATGCCTCGACAACGCGTCGTAGACGTGGTAATGCCCGTGATTCTCGTCCACGCCCTCCACATAACCGGCCGTAGTGGGGAAAGCCTCTTCCACTTTTTTATGCGACAGCACGACTTCTACGGCACGCAGGCTGCCCTGTTTCGACAATCTCGTGGACACGTCGTAGACCCTGCCCTGAATCTCCCACGGCTTGCAGGGAAAGAGATGGCTGTCGGCCGTTATCTCAGTGCCGTCGGCAGCCACGAGCTTGGCGAAGAAACGCCGCCTGCCGCCCGCCGCACTCTCGAACACCTTCACGGCATACATCGTCAATATACCCTCCGCCCCGGCGCAACACTCTCCCGGATGGTGAAGAGCGTAAGACTGAAGCCTGCGCTCCACCTTCTCGCAGAGCGAGAGGTAAGTCTTGCCGTCCTTGCCCACCGTGGGGCGACGGTCATCATCCCTCAGCATCTCCCCGTATCCCCACAGCTTGAGGAACTGCGGGAACTTGAAATCACCGTAAGCCTCGCTCACCTTCACCGCTGCGGCGAGCATACACGAATGTATCAGCGACGGCCTCTCCACGGGCAGCGACATATATGCCGCGAGGAGCGACCGCGCCTTTTGCGAGCCAATCTCCGTGCAGTGGTCATGAAGGAAACGGTAGATATTCCATGCCGTGTCCGAGGGGTGACGCTTTGCCGTCTCCATCGAGGAGAGGAGTTCTTCCCAAGTGTCTGTATTCTGTCGGTTTTCCATAGTTTCAATGTGTGTTTGTTCGTAGCAGGTCAGTTCCCTTTCCCCCCGATGAATATTCTCCTGACGGCAAGCCCAGCACTCCATAGAGGGGAACAGGATGTGGCAAGACGCACGGTCCGAAACCTTGCCCCGTTCCCCGCGCCCCAACGGGCGGCAAGCGCCAGAGCCTCGCTCCGCAACTCCTTGTCGCGGCAGCGGAAGGCGTGCATGATCAGGCCGAAAGCCTTTTGGGCGAAGAACCGCCTTGTGCCCGCAGTGTCGATGCCGTATTTCCGGGCGAGCCTCATCGAGAGCGACGCCGTGCGCGCCACAAAGCGGAACTGCCTGCGCTCGTCGGGCTGCCGCGACACGGAGTCATGCCCCACGCTGTAGTTCAGCGTCACGTCGGGCAGGTATGCCACGTCGCCGCGTGCGGCAAGGGCGCAGACGAGCTGGATGTCCTCGCAGCCGTTCTCCGGGTCGCCGTAGAGCGAAGGTTCTTCGTCGTAACATTCCCTCATCACTTCGTTGCGGTACATCGCCGTGCAGGTATGCACCACGGGAGCCACGGTCTGCGTTATCACAGCCTCGAGCATATCCCTACCGCGCGTCACGGGTGACGGGAAGGGTGCTAAAGTATTTACTATTGTTTCATGCGTGTTCTCGTCATACGACTGCCAGTTTGTGTGTACGAGCATCACTTGGGGGTGTTTTTCCATCACGTCCAACTGTTTCTGCAGCTTCAGCGGGTCAGTCCAGAAATCGTCGCCGGCACATTCCGCTATATATTTTCCGCGGCAATGGAGCATACAGTCGTAATAGTTGCGTATCATGCCCTTGTTTGGCGCAGCCGGCATAAGCCTCACCACCGAGGGATGGAGCCGCTCATAGCGTTCGCAAACCGCCCGCGTGCCGTCGGTGGAGCAGTCCTCCCCCACTACAATCTCCACCGGCATGGAGCATTTCTGCGCCAGTATGGAGTCGAGCGTACGCGCTATCGTCGCCTCCTGGTTGTAGGTGGCTACAATTACAGATATGATGTTTTCCATGCAGAAGAAAAATGTCAGTTCACCACAGCAATCTTGCATACCGTGCCGCTCTCGCCGCTCTCCGTGGCAATATTCACCATATACACTCCGCTCGCCACACGCTTGCCCTTGAGGTCGCGGCAGTCCCACTGGAAGCTGCCGCCAGTGCTCCTGCCCTCGGCCACGAGTACACCATTAGTAGTGGTAATCTTCACGTCGGCGTTGAACGACAGTCCCACCACGGTTACAAGTCCCGTGTAGTCGGGTTTCACAGGATTGGGATAAGCCCACACGTTGTCCTTTTCCACGGTGTCGAAAGTCTGCGAGGCGTTACTCTCCACGGAGCACAGTCCGGCGCCCGTCCCGATATACACCACACCCGTCTTTTCGTCGATAGTGATATACGATATATTGTCGGAGAGGAGCGGCGTTTCGTCGGCGGTGAGATGAGCCTCCTGCAGCATATTGTCGTCGCTGATGACATACACCCCGTCGTTCATCGTGCCCACCCATTTCCTGTTGGCGTTGTCCACGGCAACCGCCGTCACGTCAGCCCCGTCGAGCAGGTAGTCGGCATAGTTGGTGCCGTCGTTTCTCGGCACTTTTATCTGGTAGAAGCCGAGCGACGGGTTCTGCTGGTATTCGGTGGTGAGGGTGAGCAGTCCGTTGCTCGTAGCCACCCATATCATGCCGTCCACGTCCTCCTGCGCCTGACGCAGGAACTCCATCGTGCCGAACGCCTTTCCGTCCTCGTTCACGAAATTGGTGTACGAGTAGAGACTTGCCCTGTCGGCGGAGTAGCAGAACACCCCGTTGCTGGAGTACCTTCCGCACGCCACCCAGAGCCTTCCGCTGCTGTCCAGTGATAGCTTGGCGTTGACGGCCTGCGCCGCGGTGAGCTGTTTGGCGGGCGTAGTCCATTTGCCGTCGGCGGTGTATTCGATTATCGCCTTGTCCTTCGCCATGGAGTTGGCCACCCACAGGTTGCCGCTGCTGTCATACACCATGGAGGTAATCAGCTGGTAGTTCTTGTCCAGCCCCTGCACGGGGGTAATGGGCGAGTTGTCCTGGTCGTAGTGGTTCACCACCTTTCCGTTGCGGAACTCGTAAATGCCCGACTGGTTTCCGGCCATCACATGAGAGTCGTCCCTCGGGTCTACGGCGAGACAGAGTATATCACTGTATCTGGCGTTGTATTTTTCGGCTATCCCCTCGCTCTCGTAGAAAGTCCACGAGTCCGCGGTGGGGTCATACAGCTGTATTGCGGCAGGCTTCATCTCATCCCACGTACCGCCCTCACAGGCATAGAGCTTTCCGTTCTCCACGGTCATGTAGCCGAAGGTGTTGTACCGCGGTGCATCGGGCACGACATCTGCCACGGTCACTGTTTTCGCCCCACCCTCGCCCAGTGTGTAAGCCTGCAGTTTCTGGTCCTGCTGGTTGGTCCAGTAGCACTTGTTTGTCCTGTCGTAGGTGTAATACCTTGTGTACCCCTCGCTGGTGTCCACGCTGATGTCGTTGGCGTGGCTGAAGTCCACGACGGCCTGCGACAGAGTCCAGTTTGCGGCGTTGAGCAGATTGGCTCCGGTGTCGCCCTGATACACGCCGGAAGTGGTTTGTGCGTATATCATATTGCCGCTGAAGGCGCAGTTGGTCACGTTTTTGGCAAAGTTGAATGTCTCCATGACGAGAGCCCTGTCCATGTCGATCTGCACAAGTCCGAAGGCAGTACACAGGTATGCATATTTCCCGTTGATAACCACGTTGTTGATGGTCTTGTCCACGTTCATCGACTTGTCCTTGTACCCCGCCACGTTCTCCACGTTTCCGTCGTTGTCAAGAAGGTCTACATTGTCGTTGGCGTAGACAACAACGAGTTTCTTCACGGCACTGTTCCACGCTATGCGCGATATGGTGCAGTCGCTCAACTGGTTCACCTTGTCATACATGAGCACACTGCCGTCGGCGGTGTTGTATGAGAAGAGCGAGTTGGAACTGAGCACATACACCATCTTCCCGGCGGGTTCGATGTCGGTGATGTCGCCGTATGCCATATAGGCGCGCCAGTTGTCGAATGTTGCCGCCCCTGCCGTCGCTGCGGCGGCGAGGAGGGCTGTTGTTATTGCGGTGAATTTCGGCATAATCATCAGGCGTGTTCTAAAAATCCCACGCATTAGTTAGTCTTCAATTACATAACGCTTTTCCCGGCGTATTATTGTCGTCCGGCAACAGATTTCAGGAACGCGGCGAATTTAGCCACCGCCTTGGCGCGGTGGGATATCTTGTTTTTCGTCCCGTCGCCCAATTCGGCGAAAGTCCCGTCATATCCCTGCGGCAGGAACACGGGGTCGTAGCCGAAGCCAGCCTGTCCGCGTTTCTCCGTCGTTATCTCGCCCGGGCATATTCCCTCGAAGAGATGCATCTCTTCCCCGCCGCCTGCGGGAATGTACGCCACCACGGTGCGGAAGCGCGCCCGGCGGTTCTCCTTGCCGTCGAGTTCCCGGAGCAGCTTGCGCATATTAGCCTCGCTGTCGTGGCCCTCGCCCCCGGCATAGCGCGCTGAGTACACTCCCGGCGCGCCGCCGAGAGCCTCCACCTCCAGTCCGGTATCGTCGGCGAACACGCCGAAGCCGTACCGCTCGTGAACGTAGCGCGCCTTGATGGCGGCGTTTTCCTCAAGCGTGGTCCCCGTTTCGGGAATGTCGGCATGGCAGCCGATGTCGCCGAGCGAGAGCACCTCGAAGCCCTCGCCCAATATTTGCCTTATCTCGCAGAGCTTATGGCTGTTGTTTGTCGCAAAAACTATCTTCATTGCTTTTCAGTTTTTTTCTTTTTGTCCCCTGCGGCGTGTTCCAAACCCGCCTTGTCCTTCTTCTTCAGTTCCACCTTTATCGGGTCGAAGCCCTCGCCGAAGACACCCTGCACGCTGCTCTGGCTCACAAAGGCGTTGGGGTCTATCATCTTTATGATGCGGAATATCGCCACACTCTCGCGCTTCTTGGCCATGAGGCATATCACCTTCATTGGCTTGCCGGAATACCAGCCGTGCCCGTCGAGAATCGTCATGGTGTGCTCCGTCTCCTTGGCTATGGCGTTGGCTATCTCCTGATGGTGCGTGGAGAATATCATAAACTGCACCGACTGCCTCTGCCAGCTCATCACGAAGTCGAGCATGGAGCACTCTATGAACATGGTACACAGTCCGAACACCACCTTCTGGCACCGTATGGGGAACGGGCCGAAGGTTTCGATGCAGAGCGAACTGCCGATGATGAAGAGGTCTACCATGATGAGGGCCTTGCCGAGCGACACGTTGTGGTGTTTGTTCACCACGGCGGCGATGATGTCGGTGCCGCCCGTGCTGCCGTTGCTCAGGAACACTATGGCGAGGGCAGTTCCCGTTATCATACACCCTATGACGAGCGACATGAAATCGTTGCCCTCGCCCATGAGCTTATAGAACGACCCGTCGGGCATCTGCACCACGCGCTGCGCCAGCTCGAGGGCTATGGTGAGCGCGAAGGTGGCGTAGATGGTGCGCGCCAGGAACTTAAGTCCCAGTTCCTTGATTGCCGCCACGATGAGCACGGCGTTGATGATGAAGAATGTCCACTGCACGGGGAATTGGGTCACATAGAACACTATAGCCCCGATACCGGCGATACCTCCCGTCACAATCTTGTAGGGCAGGAGGAACACGGTGAAGCCGAAGGTGTAGAGCAGCAGTCCGACAGTGATATTCACGTAGTCTCTTGCCTCCCTCATCATATTCTTGCCCAAGGGACTTTGGAAGAAGCGCGTCACAAGCCTGTTGTCGGCTCTGCCATGTAGCGTGGCGTTGGTCTGGATGTCGGTCATGGTCTTGCAGGTATATTGTCTGAATATCTGAAAATCCCTTCCCCTCCGTATGCAGCGGCGAGGAAGGGACTTGCTTTTTTTCTGTCTTACTTTATCACTACGTTCACTATCTTCTTCGGCACCACTATCACCTTGACCACCTGCTTGCCTTCGAGGTATTTCCCGCTCCTCTCGTCGGCGAGAACCTCCTGCTGGATGGTGTCGTTGGCGGCGTCGGCCGGGAACGTCTTCTGGTAGCGCGCCTTGCCGTTGAACGACACGGTGAGCTGTATCTCGCTCTCCACGAGATATGCCTCGTTGCACACGGGCCATCCGGCGTCGCACACGGTGCCTTCGTTGCCGAGGCTGTGCCACAGCTCCTCTGCCATGTGGGGGGCGAAGGGCGCGATGAGCACCACGAGGTCCTGCAGCAGCTGCCTGTTGCGGCACTTGCTCTGCTGCAGCTCGCCCACGCATATCATGAATGCCGAGATGCTGGTGTTGTAGGAGAACTGCTCTATGTCGCGGCTCACCTTCTTGATGAGCTTGTGTACGCTCTTGAGCTGGCCGGGTGTCGCCTCCGCGTCGCAGGGCAGAAATTCGCCGTCGCGGTTGTAGAAGAGTGCCCAGAGCTTCTTCAGGAAGCGGTGGCAACCGTCGATGCCGTTGGTGTCCCAGGGCTTGCTCGCCTCCACGGGGCCGAGGAACATCTCGTAGAGACGCAGCGTGTCGGCGCCGTATTTCTCCACTATCATGTCGGGGTTCACCACGTTGAACATACTCTTCGACATCTTCTCCACTGCCCATCCGCACACATACTTGCCGTCTTCGAGGATGAACTCGGCATTCTCGTATTCGGGTCTCCATTTCTTGAAAGCCTCGGTGTCGAGCACGTCGCCGTGTACGATATTCACGTCCACGTGTATGGGCGTCACCTCATACTGGTCTTTCAGCCCAAGGCTCACGAAAACGGGAGCTTTGGAGTGGTCGTCGCTGTTCACGCGGTACACGAAGTTGGAGCGTCCCTGTATCATGCCCTGGTTCACGAGTTTCTGGAATGGCTCTTCCTTGCACGACACGCCGAGGTCGAAGAGGAACTTGTTCCAGAAGCGCGAGTATATAAGGTGTCCCGTGGCGTGTTCCGTTCCTCCCACGTAGAGGTCCACGTTCTTCCAGTATCCGTCGATGTCCTTTGCCACGAGAGCCTCGTTGTCGTGCGGGTCCATATAGCGCAGGTAGTATGCCGACGACCCTGCGAAACCGGGCATCGTGTTGAGTTCCAAGGGGAACACCGTCTTGTTGTCCACGAGGGCCTTGTCCACTATCTTTTCGGCCTCCGTGTCCCACGCCCACATCTGCGCGTGTCCCAACGGCGGCTCCCCTGTCTCCGTGGGCTTGTACTTGTCCACCTCGGGCAGTTCCACGGGCAGGCACTCCTCCGGCACCATATACGGCATGCCGTCCTTGTAGTACACGGGGAACGGCTCTCCCCAGTATCTCTGGCGCGAGAAGATGGCGTCGCGCAGACGGTAGTTCACCTTCACCCTGCCGATACCCTTCTGGGTCACGTATTTCTTCGTTGCCGCTATGGCCTCCTTCACGCTGAGCCCGTTGAGCGAGAAGCCGTCGGCTGTCTCCACTCCCTCTGCTGGCGAGTTGCACACCGTGCCCTCCTTCGCGTCGAAGCTCTCCTCGCTCACGTCGGCTCCCTCGATGAGGGGGATTACGGGCAGGTTGAAATGCCTGGCAAAGGCGTAGTCGCGCGAGTCGTGGGCAGGCACTGCCATGATGGCTCCCGTGCCGTAGCCAGCGAGCACGTATTCCGATATCCACACCGGGATATTGTCGCCCGTGAAGGGGTTCACGGCGTATGACCCGGTAAAGACGCCCGTCACCTTGTGGTTGGCCATGCGGTCAAGCTCGGTGCGCTTCTTCACGTAGGCGAGGTATTCGTCCACCGCCGCCTTCTGCTCCGGCGTGGTGAGCCTCTCAACGAGTTCGCTCTCGGGGGCGAGCACCATGAAGGTCACTCCGAAGATGGTGTCGGCGCGTGTGGTGAAGATGGTGAAATCCCAGTCCTGTCCTGCCACGCGGAACTGCATCTCCGTTCCCTCCGAACGCCCTATCCAGTTTCTCTGCGTCTCCTTCATGGAGTCGCTCCAGTCCACGGTGTCGAGTCCGTCGAGAAGCCTCTGGGCGTATGCGCTGACGCGCAGGCACCACTGCTTCATCTTTTTCTGCACCACGGGGTATCCGCCGCGCTCGCTCACTCCGTCCACCACCTCGTCGTTGGCGAGCACCGTGCCAAGTCCGGCGCACCAGTTCACCATCGTCTCGCCGATATATGCTATGCGGTAGTTCATGAGTGTCTTCTGGCGGTCCGTCTCGTTCATGGCGTTCCATTCATCGGCGGTGAAGACGAGTTCCTCGCTCTTGGCGATGTTCTCCGCCGCAGCGCTGCCCCTTTCGGCGAACAGTCCGGCGAGTTTCTCTATCGGCACTGCCTTCTGGCTCTTGAGGCAGTAGCATGAGGCGAACATCTTCTGAAACGCCCACTGAGTCCACTTGTAGTATTCGGGGTCGCAGGTGCGCACCTCGCGGTCCCAGTCGAAGCTGAAGCCTATCTTGTCGAGCTGCTCGCGGTATCTCTTTATATTTGTCTCGGTGGTCACGGCAGGGTGCTGTCCCGTCTGTATGGCATACTGCTCGGCGGGCAGTCCGTAGGCATCGTAGCCCATGGGGTTGAGCACGTTGTATCCCTTGAGCCGCTTGTATCTGGCATAGATATCGGAGGCGATATATCCGAGCGGATGCCCCACGTGGAGTCCCGCTCCCGAGGGGTACGGGAACATATTGAGAACGTAGTATTTCTCCTTGTCCTTACGCTCCGCCACCTTGTAGGTCTTGTCCTCCACCCACCGGCGCTGCCATTTCTTCTCGATTTCCCTGAAGTTATATTCCATTTCCTATGTAGTTTTTATTGTTTCCCTTGTTCTGCCCGTACGCCAGGGCGCATTCCGCCCGCTTGTCCACGCAGTCCTGCAAAGATAGTGCAATTTGTCGGCACTATAAAACAAATACCGATTTTTATGCGGTGGCGAGTCTCTACCTAATTGTTTTTTTTTACGACAATAGAGACAATCTTGGTGCAATGAGAACTTTAGGTTATACATGCCCTTTGTGCAATGTTTGAAAAGTGTTCCAAATGTCGCATTTTGCCGATGTGGGACTTGCCTGGATTTTAACTGGATTGCACTGTTCTTTTAGAGTAAATGCAAAACATTGATAATCAATACACTAGACACATCTTAAAAATCGACACCCCAAAACCTCGGCGAAAACGATAGCTTTTCGGGGAGCAAAGCTATCGTTTCCTCCGGGCAAAGCTATCGTTTCCTCCCCGAAAAGCACTGCTCCTTAAAATCAGACCCCAAAATAAAGTGTTCCAAATGTCTTATTTGTAAAACATTTTGCAAGTATGCTCTAAACGCCTATACCTATTCACAAATAACCCGGCTGGATAGAAATCCACTTCGTCTCGCTGACAATCCTGACTGCAAAGCCCGAACAGCCGGTTTCTGCGGCTTTGCCAAGCGTATATCGTACGATAAACGACCTCACATCGTACGATAAACGACCGTGCATCGTACGATAAGAGACCGCATATCGTACGATGTACGACCGCACGACGCACGAAAGAAGACAGGCAAAGCAGCGTTTTGAAACAAGTTGTTTGCGAGTTCACGGCTTTATTGCTAACTTTGTATCGAAATTCAAAAAACGGATAAAAAGAATGCAAGAGACAAGACAAAACCGCATAGCAAGACTCCTGCAAAAGGAGCTGAGCCTGATTTTCCAAAGCCAAACGAGAGCCATGCACGGAGTGATGGTGTCGGTGACAAGAGTGAGGGTAAGCCCCGACCTCAGCGTCTGCACCGCCTACCTGAGCATCTTCCCGTCGGAAAAGGGCGGGGAACTCATCGAAAACATACGCAAGAACGAGAAGACGGTGAGGTTCGACCTGGGACAGCGCGTGCGCAACCAGCTGCGCATTATCCCCGAGCTGCGCTTCTTCATCGACGACTCGCTCGACTACATTGAGCATATCGACGAACTGCTGAAGAAATGAACTTCTCCCTCTACATAGCGCGGCGGTATCTCTTCTCCAAGAAGAGCACACACGCCATCAACGTGATTAGCGGCATCAGCGCCGCCGGAGTGGCGGTGGCAACGATGGCGCTCGTCGTCACGCTGAGCGTGTTCAACGGTTTCCACGACCTTGTAGCCACGTTCTTCACCACCTTCGACCCGCAGATAGAGATTGTGCCCGCAGAGGGCAAGACAACGCCTGCCGACGACCCCACACTGGCAAAGATAAAGGCCCTGCCGCAGGTGGAGGTGGCTACGGAATGCCTTAAAGACCAGGCCCTCGCCATCTACAACGGACGGCAGAGCATGATTACGCTCATGGGCGTGGACGACAGTTTCGAGAACATGTCGCGCATCGACGAGATTCTCTACGGCGACGGCTGCTTCACGCTGCGCGCCGCCAATCTCAACTTCGGCATCGTGGGGGTGAGGCTCGCCGAGAAACTCGGCATGAGCGCCAACTGGGACGGGTCGCTGAAGGTCTATGCGCCGCGCAAGACGGGACAGCTCGACATGGCTGACCCTACGGGCGGCTTCGTGGTGGACTCGCTGATATCACCCGGCGTGGTGTTCATGGTGAAGCAGGGGAAATACGACCGCGACCACGTGATTGCACCCATATCCTTCGCCAGGGAACTCTTCGAGCAGCAGGGCATGGTGTCGTCAATTCAGATAAGGCTCAGGAACGGCAGCGACATCGACGCCGTGAAGAAGGAGATGAAAGGCATAGCCGGGACACGCTACCGCGTGCTCGACCGCTACGAGCAGCAGGCCGACACGTTCCGCATAATGAAGGTGGAGAAATTCATCGCCTACATCTTCCTCACCTTCATCCTCATCGTGGCGAGCTTCAACATCATAGGGTCGCTCTCAATGCTCATCATCGACAAGAGGGCCGACGTGGCAACGCTGCGCAACCTCGGGGCTACCGACAGCCAGATAACGCGCATATTCCTCTTCGAGGGCAGGATGATATCACTCTTCGGGGCAACAGTGGGAATACTCCTCGGACTGCTCCTCTGCTGGCTGCAGCAGCAGTTCGGCATCGTGGCACTCGGACAGTCGAGCGGCACATTCGTCGTGGACGCCTATCCCGTGAGCGTGCATCCGGAGGACATCGCCGCAGTGTTCGTCACCGTAGTGGCGGTGGGCTTCGTGGCGGTGTGGTATCCGGTGAGGTATTTCAGCCGACGGCTGCTGCGGCAATGACCGCCTGACGACGGCAACCTGACAAAGGGGATTATACAAAAGGCGCGGAATATCCTGACTGCGCCGTAGGACAAAAATCACTTTCGCGGTATGACAGTAAAAAGACTTGCAACCATCACTATCCAGCTGCTGTTCCTCTGCGCCGGCGCCGGCGCACAGAACACCGTGGCCGGCAACAGCCGGAACCCGGAGGACAGGGAGGTGGACATGGACAACCCCACCTTCGTGCCAATGGTGAAGGTGGGCAAGGTGATGCACGACGGCGACAGCATACAGTACGTGGAGCTGAACAACGTGTACGTCTACCCCCAGCAGACGTTCAAGAACGAGAAGGCAAGGCAGAAATACACAAGACTCGTGTACAACGTGAAAAAGGTCCTGCCCATAGCCAAGGAGGTGAACCATATCATTATCGAGACCTACGAATACCTGCAGACGCTGCCCGACAAAAAGGCGAAGGACAAGCACATGAAACTCGTGGAAGAGGGCATCAAAAAGGCTTACACGCCGAGGATGAAGAAGCTCACCTTCTCACAGGGCAAACTGCTAATAAAACTTATCTACCGCGAATGCAGCTCGTCGTCGTACCAGCTCATCAAGGCATTTCTCGGACCAATCCGCGCCGGCTTCTACCAAGCCTTCGCATGGACTTTCGGCGCAAGCCTCACGAAAAAATACGACCCCGAGGGCGAGGACCGCGAAACGGAACGCGTGGTAAGGCTCGTGGAGAGCGGACAGCTGTAGAAAGACAAAGGGACTTTTGAAAAGTATATATCCCGCGAGGCATATATACAAAAAAAACAGAGGGCGACATGATCACTCATACCGACCTCCTGAAAACATTCTTTTTTTAACGAATTCTGTTGTTCATGTAACCGATGAAGCTAATTGCTGTCACCAAGGCTACCATAAGCAACGTCATTGTCGTCTTAAAATCTAATAACATAATCTTTACCTTAAATCTATCAAACTACTAACCTATGAAAACATATTCTCTCGAATACGTTGCAAAGATACGCCGTTTGTGTTCGTACACAACAAACTTTCCGCGCATTTTACCTTTACAGGCAAGTTTAATTGACATAAATCAATAAAGAAAGGTGCGGCTACTTGAAAATTACCGTTTTTTTCATTAACTTTGTGGGCAAATTATACTTGCCTGAGGCAAAAGACAAGACAAACTATTTACCATAATAATATAAAGAACAGGAATATGGACACATTTTCAAAGAAATTCTCACTTGAGGGGAAAGTGGCACTCGTCACGGGAGCCGCATACGGCATCGGCTTCGCCATCGCGGAGGCTTACGCCCAGGCAGGCGCAAAAATAGCTTTCAACTGCCGCTCGCAGCACCACATGGACCAGGCCATCGCCGACTACAAGGCAAAGGGCATCGACGCCAAGGGCTACATCTGCGACGTGACGAAGGAGGACGAGGTGAAGAAGATGGTTGCCGACATCGAGAAGGAGCTTGGCGTTATCGACATCCTCGTGAACAACGCAGGCATCATCAAGCGCATCCCAATGACGGAAATGTCGGTGGAGGACTTCCGCCAGGTGGTGGACATCGACCTCAACGCCCCGTTCATCGTGTCGAAGGCAGTCCTGCCGGGCATGATAAAGAAGGGCCACGGAAAGATTATCAACGTATGCTCCATGATGAGCGAACTGGGACGCGAGACGGTTTCTGCCTATGCCGCAGCCAAGGGCGGACTGAAGATGCTCACACGCAACATCTGCTCTGAGTTCGGCGAGCACAACATACAGTGCAACGGCATCGGCCCGGGCTATATCGCCACACCGCAGACAGCACCGCTGCGCGAGCGTCAGGCCGACGGCAGCCGCCATCCTTTCGACAGCTTCATCGTGAGCAAGACTCCGGCAGCGCGCTGGGGCACTCCAGAGGACTTGATGGGTCCCGCCGTGTTCCTCGCTTCTGATGCCAGCGATTTCGTCAACGGACACGTGCTCTACGTTGATGGCGGTATCCTTGCTTACATCGGCAAGCAGCCTTGATCAGGCTACGGCGGAAAACAAACTGCCTGAAACGGCAGACTCTAAGAACCGCATGAAAGTTTTTTAGAACAGCATAAAATTAAAAAAGGTCAGGAGCAGACATCAAATTCCGCTCTTGACCTTTTTATATATCTTGCTTTTTCCAAAAGGCATCAGCAGCCTTTCTTATTTCTTCACCGCCACTTATTTCTTGGCTTTGCCCGCAGATTTCTTGGCTGCGGTCTTTGCCGTTGCCTTTTTAACAGGAGACGCGCCTGTCTTGGCATCGGCAGACTTTGCCTCAGAGGGCTTCTCTATGTCCACAAGCTCGACGTTGAATATGAGAGCGTCGTAGGGCTTGATGTCCTTGCCGGCACCGCGCTCGCCATAGGCAAGGTCATAGGGGATATAAAGCTCCCATTTGCTGCCCACGGGCATGAGTTGCAGAGCCTCCGTCCAGCCCTTTATCACCTGTGTCACGCCGAATGTCGTGGTAGGCGGATTGCGCTTGAAGCTGCTGTCGAACACCTTGCCGTCGATGGTCTTGCCCTCGTATTTCACCTTCACGCGGTCCGTAGACTTCGGCTTCTCGCCTGTTCCGGCAGTAAGCACCTTATACTGCAGGCCGCTGGGCAGTGTCACCACGCCCTCTTTCTTGGCGTTGGCGGCAAGGAATTCCTCACCGGCCTTCTTGTTCTTCATGTTCATCGCCTCGATATTGGCCTTGACGGCATTCTCGAAATATGGCTTAGCCACGGAGTCGGCGAGAACGGAGTTGTCCTTCTTCAGCGATGCCACGAAACCCTTGTTGAAGAACTTCGCGCTTACGGAGTCGGAAGACTCCTTGAACTCCTTGTTGAGATACGGCAGCATCCTCTCGTTGGCCATCTGCGCTATCTGCTGGCCGGCGGCGTATGCCACGGCCTTTGCGTCGCGCCCGCTGTTCACGTAAGCCTCATAGCCGGCGATAAAGTCCGCCATGTCCTTCTCTTCAATGCCGAAGCTCTGTTTCAGGTAGGGCATGAGTCCTTCGGTGCGCGACATACCGGCGGCGTAGCTCAGCGTGTCTGCCTTGGTGTCGAGTTTCACGGCCTCCACTTTGGTGTCGGCCTTCTTGTCTTTCTTGTCCTTCTTGGCGGCTGTAGCCGTGGTCAGCGCTCCGCCCGCAACGAGGGCGAGAGCCGCAATTAATGTCTTTTTCATCTTTTAGGCTTAGTATAAAAATGCCATAAGGCGGGTCCCGTTACTTGCGGCAGCAATTTACGGGACCCACCTTAATTAAAAAAAGTTATTTCTTGCCCTGCTGTGCTGCCTTGATGGCAGCCTGTATCTTGGCCTGCTGCTCGGGAGTAATCTGCTGAGCACCGGCTGAAGCGGCGTTTGCTGCTGCGCCCTTCTCCACTTCAACGAGCTTCACCTTGAAGATGAGCGTAGAGAACGGTTTTATCTGTCCCGCCTCGCGCACTCCATAGGCTTTGTCCTGAGGTATCACCACCTCCCACTCACTGCCGGCCGGCATATTGGCGAGAGCCTCCGAGAAGCCCGGTATCATCTGGTTCACCTGGAACGAAGCCGGCTCTTTCTCGCTCATGTTGCTGTCGAACACCTTGCCGTCGATGGTCTTGCCTTCATAATACACCTTCACCCTTGACTCCGTAGAAGGCTTTTCGCCCTTGCCTTCGGTGAGAACCTTGTAGAAGACGCCTCCCTTGAGAGACTTCACGCCGGCACCCTTGCCGTATTTCGCAATGAAGTCTTCGTTCTGCTTCTTGTAAGCCCCGTAGAGCTTTTGCATCGACTCCTCCTTGATTTCAACCATCTTCTTCTGTGCCACATCGGCGGCCTGGTCGTATGTCATAAGACCCTTCTTGCCGACGGTACCGGTGATGAAGCCGGCCATGAAATTCTTCAGGGATATTGTCTTGGTGGAATCCTCGCCGAACAACTCGTGGTTGATGCCGCGGAGCATCTGGTTTGAAATCTGCTGGCCAATCTGGATACCGGCATAGTAAGCGGCTCTCTTCTTGTCGTCGCCTGCATTGGCACCCTCGTTGAGTCCCTTCACGAACTCGTCGATATACGCCGTGTCAACGCCGAGGTTCGTCACGAGATAGTCCTTCAGCCCCTGGGTCTGCGTCAGTCCTACGGCGTAGCTCAGCGAGTCTACATTGTTCTTGAGGTCAGCCTTGGGGGTTGACTTTCCGCACGAAGCGAAACCTGCTGCAACGACAGCCGCCGCAGCGAGTAATGTGATCTTCTTCATTTTTATTTTTTTCTTGTTGTTTTCTCCAATATTACATCACCTCGATAAGTTCCACATCAAAGATGAGTGTTGCGAACGGCGGAATGGAACCTCCCGCGCCGCTCTCGCCGTAGGCAAGGATATAAGGGATGAAGAAGCGGTACTTGGCACCCTCCTGCATGAGCTGCAAGCCCTCTGTCCATCCGGGTATCACCTGGTTGAGGGGGAACACCGCCGGCTCGCCGCGCTGCACGCTGCTGTCGAACACCTGTCCGTTGATGAGAAAGCCTTCGTAGTGGCACTTCACCTTGTCGGTGGCCTTCGGCTTCTTGCCGTTGCCCTCCTGGAGCACCATATACTGCAGGCCGCTGGGCAGTGTCACCACACCGTCTTTCTTGGCGTTCTCCTTCAGATAAGCCTCGCCCTCCGCCTTTGCCGCCTTGCCCTGCTCGGCGCGCTGGGCGTTGATGCGCTCCTCCTGCTGGCGGAAATAGTCCTGCACTATCGTCTGTGCCTCCTTGTGGGAAACCTTCAGTTCGTTACCCTTTATCACGTCCTTTATTGCCGTAGCGAAATCGTCAATGCTGAGGTCGGATGCGCCCATCTGAGCCAGCTGCTGACCAATGCCCAAACCGAGGGCGTAACTAACTTTGTCCATTTACCTTTCTTTGTTTTTTTACTTAATCAATACATGGCTTTCAAAAACAAAAGCGCACAAAGTTAATACTTTTATCTGACTAAGTGCATAGTATTAAAGAAAAAACGCTAATTTTGTGCATTGTTAAAGTATTTCCTTCGGGCGGGTTCTATAAACGGCAAAAGACAACCCGCCGGATTATTCATAGTTTGCGGTGGGCATTTACAGCCCACCTTAATTGATAACTAATATTTCCCCGATGAAAAAAATTACGGTATTGACAGGCGCAGGTATGTCGGCGGAGAGCGGCCTGAGCACTTTCCGCGACGCCGACGGACTGTGGGAGAACTATCCCGTGAGCCGCGTCGCCACCCACGAGGCGTGGGAGAGCGAACCGGATTATGTGAACGCTTTCTACAATATGCTGCGAGGCAAGCTCCTCGAGGCGAAACCCAACCGCGGACACGAACTGGTGGCGAAGCTGCAGGAGAATTATGAGGTGTGCGTGGTGACGCAGAACGTGGACAACCTCCACGAGGCGGCAGGTTCGGAAAACGTGATACACCTCCACGGCGAACTGATGAAGGTGTGCTCCTCGCGCGACCCCTACAACCCGCATTTCATAAAGACACTATCGCCCGGCAACCTCACCGTGGCACCGGGCGAAAAGGCCGGCGACGGTTCACTGCTGCGCCCCTTCATAGTGTTCTTCGGCGAGAGCGTGCCGATGATAGAGCCGGCGATACGGCAGGTGGAGACTGCCGACATCTTCGTCATCATTGGCACGTCGCTCAACGTGTACCCTGCCGCCGGACTGATAGAATATGTCAAGCCGGGCACACCCGTGTACCTCATCGACCCCAAGCCGACGCGCGCCGGCGGTGCGCACGACATACACCAAATCATCAAGGGTGCGTCGGAGGGCATGGAGGAACTTACGGCGATTCTCAATGAGGAATGAGGAGTTGGGAGTTGAGGAATAAGGATTGAGGAATTTGGGATTGAGACTTTTAGGATTGAGGAAAACAAAAAAAACATACTGAAAGAAAATGGAAAACAAAGACAACATGCAACTCCCTGACAACGCGTTCAGGGAACTGAAGCCGGGAGAGACCTACGAGCCTATCATGAGCCCGAAGAAGACTTATCCCGAAGTGAACATGTGGTCGGTGACGTGGGGCATCATCATGACGATGGTCTTCTCCGCAGCCGCCGCATATCTAGGACTGAAGGTGGGACAGGTGTTCGAGGCCGCCATACCTATCGCCATCATCGCCGTAGGCGTGTCCACGGCGGCAAAGCGCAGCAACGCCCTCGGCGAGAATGTCATAATACAGAGCATCGGCGCCTGCTCGGGGGCCGTGGTGGCGGGTGCCATATTCACCCTGCCTGCCATATACATCCTCCAGGCCAAGTACCCCGACATGAGCGTGTCGTTCTTCAAGATATTCATGAGCTCGCTGCTCGGCGGAGTGATAGGAATACTCTTCCTCATACCGTTCCGCAAATATTTCGTGAGCGACATGCACGGCAAATACCCCTTCCCCGAGGCTACCGCCACCACACAGGTGCTCGTGTCGGGCGCCAAAGGCGGCAGCCAGGCCAAGCCGCTGCTAGTGGCAGGCATCGTGGGCGGCCTGTACGACTTCGTGGTAGCCACCTTCGGATGGTGGAACGAGAATTTCACCTCGCGTGTCGTGGGCTTGGGCGAGACTCTGGCGGAGAAGGCGAAACTGGTGTTCAAGGTGAATACCGGTGCTGCCGTATTCGGCCTGGGATATATCGTGGGCCTCAAATACGCTCTCATCATAACACTCGGTTCGCTTGCCGTGTGGTGGCTGATCGTGCCGGGAATGTCGCTGCTGTTCCACGACCAGGTGATGAACCTGTGGAATCCGGAGATAACACAGACCGTGGGCAGCATGTCGCCCGAGGAGATATTCAAATACTACGGCAAGAGCATCGGTATCGGCGGCATCGCCATGGCCGGCATCATCGGCATCATAAAGAGCTGGGGCATCATAAAGAGTGCCGTGTCGCTGGCGGCACGCGAGATGAAGGGCAAGGGCGAGGCAGTGGCTGAAGTGGCGCGCACGCAGAAGGACATCTCCTTCAGGCTCATCGCCATCTGGTCGGTTGCCGCCATTCTCGTTACCTTCGCCTTCCTCTACGCCGTGATGGGCGGCAATCTTCTCTTCGCCGTCGTGGGTATCCTCCTCGTCGTGGTGATAGCGTTCCTCTTCACCACCGTGGCCGCCAACGCCATCGCCATCGTGGGCAGCAACCCCGTGTCGGGCATGACGCTCATGACACTCATCCTCGCCTCCGTGGTAATGGTGGCCGTGGGCCTGAACGGCACGGGCGGTATGCTCGCCGCACTGATAATGGGCGGCGTGGTGTGTACGGCGCTGTCGATGGCGGGAGCTTTCATCACCGACCTCAAGATTGGCTATTGGATGGGTACCACACCCAAGAAGCAGGAGTCGTGGAAATTCCTCGGCACTCTCATCTCTGCAGCCACCGTGGGCGGCGTGATGATGCTGCTCAACGATACATACGGCTTTGCCAGCGGACAGCTCGCCGCACCGCAGGCCAACGCCATGGCGGCGGTTATCGACCCGCTGATGAACGGCGTGCGCGCGCCGTGGGAACTCTACGGACTGGGCGCACTAATAGCCATCGTGCTCACCTATTTCAATATTCCGGCCCTTGCCTTCGCCCTCGGAATGTTCATCCCGCTGGAGCTTAACACTCCGCTGCTCGTGGGCGGTTTCGTGAACTGGTATGTCACCTCGCGTTCCAAGGATGCCGCCGTGAACAAGGCGCGCGGCGAGAAGGGCACACTGATTGCCAGCGGCTTCATCGCCGGCGGCGCACTGATGGGCGTGGTGAGCGCGTTGCTGCGTTTCAGCGGCGTGCAGTTCGATTTCGAGGCGTGGTGGGCAAACCCGCTGTCGGAAATTCTCTCCCTCGCGGCCTATATCATGCTCATCCTCTATTTCGTTTGGGCAACCAAAGTGACAGTGAAAAAATAAGGAACAAAGCGACGGTGAATATAAATACATAGCCAAGGGAAGGCTTTCAAGTGTGGAAACAATACTTGAGAGCCTTCCCTTTTATTCATTTTATCCTAAGGACGAATGTCTTGACACCCTTTGGAATTCGGGAAAATTGAATCAGGCAAAACTTGACGAACTGCGAGGTCAGGATTTGCACTTATTATCGAAAAAATAAACTTGATGATTTTTTGGAACATCTCAAAACCAGTCTTATATGACAAAAATCCTGCACCTCAATGGCGCAGGATTTTTGCTTTACTTTTGTTCCGCCCTCAGGCGGTAGTCATGTGGCGTATGGTGTGCGGTCACCTTGTCTATTTATTTCATCATCACCTTGACAGTCTTCCCGCCGTTCTTCACGATGTTGAGACCCTTCTGCAAGGTGTCGGTGCGGCGGCCGGAAGCGTCGTAGATTTCTGCGCCGTTGCCGACGTTGTTAAGCCCGTCTACAAGGTTTTTGATATAGTTTGTCGCCTTCTCGACGCTGATGACAGAACCATACTTGTCGCCGGTCTCCTCAGGGAATGTCATATAGGCATGGTAGGGAGCCACCTTTACAGTCTTGCCTTTAGAGAAAATATCATCTACCTTATAGAACTTGTCGTCGTCAAAGACATAGTCACCGGTTTCAGCGAGGTAGGTATCCTCGAACGCTCCCTCAAGGTAGGGTGTCGTAGAACCTTCGATATAGTGATTAACGGGTGCAGTGACCACTCTTGCGTAAGTGGTGGCAATCTTCATTTCGTCATTCGACAGGTCTTTCTTGAGGATGAGGTAAGGCATACCGGGAGTAGTCTGGCTTGAAAGTCCAAAAGGACTGTACATCTCGATAACGTCGTCCTTTATATCGCCTATCTCATAGAACCAGCAACTGTTGGAAGGAAGGGTACTGCTGGAAACGTCCACGCCGAAAGGCAGACAAACCGTTCCCCACTTGCCGGGCATCTGCCGGGTGTACGATGCTGTCGCACCATCGAAATAGAAGATGTCGTCAGCGGAGAAAGCCTCGCCGTCGGTAAATTCCACATCGTCGTTGCATGTCAGCTTGTAAGTATCGCTGCCATCCTTATATCCGTCGATGTTATACACCTTGTCGCCTATTCTGAAATGCTTGCGCAGGGTAAGACAACCCTTGGATGTAAAGTTGGCAAACGGCTTGCCTAAAGTGCTTCTGCCGTTACTCTTGTAATTTGGCAACCTGGACTGCCAGAACATATTGTTGCTGTCTACAACTTTGTCCACGGTGAAGTTTTCGCTCACATATATATGAGTCAGCTTACTGTCGCCGAAGAACATTTCAGCCATCTTCGTTACGTTGGCAGTATTGAAGCTTGTGAGGTCGAGCGAAGTCAAAGTGCAATTGCGGAACATGCCGTTCATGTCTGTCACACTGTCGGTTTTAAAACAGGAGAGGTCAAGTTCCGCTGCTCCGCTACCAGCAAACATGTGTTTCATCCTCACCACGCCTGCCGTATTCAGATACTCCAGACCGGTGAGGCTTTTCATTTTAAAAGCATTGTCCTTTTGATTCACAGTTGCTATCTTGAAAAGATAGGTCATATCGGTTGTAGTCCATTCCGCCATACTTGGGTCGAGAATAACGTCCACCTCTTTGCCTTCATGCTCTTTTCCGCACCAGTATTCTTTTATGGGGCTGTATTCGTAGCAGTTGTCAGCTTCCTTTCCGCGCTTGCCGTCGTAGTAATATGTCACTGTGGCATTATCGCTATCATATTTTGCCCACACGGCCTTAGAGAAGCACGTGAAATAACCGCCGTTTCTGAGATACTTGGCGTATTCCTTGCCCACGTTCTCGCTGTTGTAGTTGGTCAGTGCCTCGCAGCCGAGGAACATGTCTGTGCCCTTGTCACGGACGTTGTCGCTGTCATCTTCGTCACTAAGTCTGCCTGTCGTGAAATTGTCGCCCACGATGATGTCTGTCAGAGCCGTGCAGCCTTTGAACATTTCCTTCATGGCGTAGACGCACTTGGTGTCAAACGACGTGAGGTCGAGCGTGGTAATCTGCTCGCAGCCGCTGAACATTTCGCGCATGGAGGTCACTTCGGCAATGTTGAGGTTTTTCAGTCCCTCGATGCTCTTTAGGTTCTTCATGCCGTAGAACCACTTGTAGCAGGTATTGGGCAGCTGGTCCTTGAAATCCTCAGAGATAACCGCCTTCTCCACGTCCTCGGCATGTGCCACCCATCCCGGCACATCAACAGGTGTCATCATCTGGGTAGTCAGGCCGCTGATAGAGTAATTGTCAGTATCAGTAAGGTCGTTCATCTTGTCGTAGCGGAAAGAGAGGGTCTTCGTTTCGCCGTTGTATTCCACCCATGCCGTTTCGGCCAGCTTGTCCCAGTAATTCAGGCATCCGCCTTCCGACACGTCCTTGGCGTATGTATAGTTATTGACCTGTGAGTTGTAGTTGGGCAGATTTGAACAAAAGACAAACATCTGATAAGACTTGTAATCGTCCTGCGGAACGACAAAACTGTCTGACACGATGATATGTTTCAGGTTTTTTGAGTTACGGAACATGTAACCCATACTGGTCACGCTTTTGGTATCGAAATTTCTGAGGTCGAGAACCTTCAATCCGTAACAATTGCGGAACATTTCAAACATGCTGGTCACCTCGGAGGTGTTGAGATATTCAAGGCCCTCTATCTTCGTGAGGTTTTGCATATTGCTGAACCACTGGGCGCAGTATGTGGGACGCGCGTCCTTCACCTCCTCCAGAAATACGACCTTCGTGATATTCTCGGCATACTGCTTCCATGCAGCTTCGGGATATAGCGTTTCATCCGATTCACCCGACGGCACGGCGACATCGAGCTTGTTTTCCACGGCCGTAAAATCCCTCAGCTTGTCGTAGTGGAAAACGAGCTTCTTGTTGTCAGCCTGATATTCCGCCCACAGCACCTTCTCCTTCTTGTCGAAATTGTAGAAATAGCCCTCGTTGTCCGTCTCCGCAATGTCCTTGGCGTGCCTCACGTCCTGTGATTCGCTCTTCGCATTGTAGTTCGTGAGGCTGGTGCAGCCCTCGAACATATCGCCCGACTCCGTCACTTGGGCGGTAACGAACTTGTCGGAAACGAATATATACTTTATGTTGGAGCAACCGTAGAACATCTCCGTCGTGTTCGTCAAGTTCTGCGTGTCGAAGTTGTATAGGTTAAGGGTGTCGATACTGCTGCAGTCTTGGAACATCTCCGACATGTTCGTCACACACGACGTGTTGAAATTCTCCAGACCCTCTAAGGTCTTGAGGTTTGTCATGCCCTTGAACCACTTGGTGCAGTTCGTGATCGGGGCGTTTTTGAAGTCCTCATCAAAGACAACCTTCGTAACTGTCGAGGCAATACTGTTCCACTTGGGAGTGGACCCGTCCGTCTTGACATCCATCTTATACGGAGAGCCGCAGTAGATTTTCCCTCCGTCGTAGTGGAACGTCATAACTCCTTCGCTGCTGATGTCCACCCACGGTGTCTCGTCAGCCATGGCGAGGGAAGGCAATGCGAGCAGCAGCACCATCAGCGCCGTTTTCGCAAGCATAATAAGTTTTCTAGTCATAAGTATGTAAAAAATAAATAAATGATTACACGCTAAATTCTTGCCAGTCTATTTCTTAGCCTTTAACTTGACAAAGTTAATCATTTCCCGAAAACCAACACACACAACGAAAATAGTTTACGTTTTTTTAACCTATCTTTATCCGCATGCGTAACTATTCAGCAATACTCTTCCTATTGTCTTCCATCACTATCTGACAGATGGGACTTTGCGAGTGTGCCTATTTGTGACGGAGAAAATCATTGGTTATCAAGCAATTAAGTACGTGTTTTGTTTGCACATCTCAGATATTTTTCGTACTTTTGCATCTATGAATGAGCAAGTTACGGATATATCACAAGCGATGAAAGGGCTGTCTTCGGAGATGGCATCCATGCGTGAGAGCATGGACGCTCTGCGTACGGAGAATGCCAGCTTGCGCCGTAATGTGGAAAAACTACAGGCGGAAAACCGCACCTTGCGCAAGCGGCTGGAGAAATACGAAAAGCCGAAAAAGAATTCAAACAACAGCAGCACGCCACCTTCTAAGGAGTCCATGAAAGACGAGGTGCTTCGACGCACGAAGTCGCTACGAAAGAAAAGCGGGCTCAAGCCTGGCGGTCAACCCGGGCATAAGGGGCATGTAAAGGAGTTGGTCCCAGAACCCGACATGATAGAGGACTGCGCAAGCCGTTTCTGCAGAGAATGCGGACGTGACCTGTCTGATGCCAAAAGGGAACTCGATTATGTAAGTCAAGTTGTGGATTTGCCGACAATAGCTCCT